>PMKN01000069.1 GCA_003158675.1 Chloroflexota bacterium
ACGATGCGCAAGGCCACGCGCTTCCTTGAGCAGTATGTGGGCCTGGATATCGCGCGACTCACCGGCGGCCGCTATCGCAAGGTCGAGATCGACGATCGAACCCTGGACGTGGACGTCTGGGCGCCGGAGCGCGGCGACTGGGTCGCGGCCAGCAGCCTAAGCAAAGGCACGATCGACCAGATCTACCTGGCCGCTCGCATCGGCCTGGTTCGCCTCGTCACGCAGGGCAAGCGACCGCCGCTGATCCTTGACGACCCGTTCGTCACCTTCGACGACCAGCGGGCGGCGCGCGCGGCGCTGCTGTTGCGCGAACTTTCGTCTGACTTCCAGGTGATCTATCTGGCTTGCTCCAACCGCTATGACGGCCTGGCCGACGCGGTCGTGGAACTGCCAGGTCCCGCCACTGCCGATGCCAGTGCGACTGCCCGAGCCCGAACCGCCGGTGGGCGGGAGCCGGCGGCGGCAGCTGAACCGGCAGCAGCCGAGCCGACGGTCGAACCTGAACCGGAGGCTATCGAGCCGACGGTCGAACCTGAACCGGAGGCTATCGAGCCGACGGTCGAACCTGAACCGGAGGCTATCGAGCCGGAGCCAACCCAACCGGAGGTTGCCGAACCCGCGCCGACGAGCGACTCCCCGGCGCCGACTTCGGAGCCACATCCGCCCCATGACGAAGCGGATCCGGACCCCGACGGCGTGATCCAGGTCTCGGCGCCGGGTGAAGAGCTGGCCGACTGACGGAGGAAGCAGTGGCGGACGAGATTCCCGAAGAACTGGCCATCGAGAGCATCTGGGTTGTCGAGGCGACTTATGCGCCCGATGCCGCAGAGCGACGGCCGGCGGTTCGGCATGAGCACCTGGCAAGGATCGGGCGGTTGCGCTCGGCCGGGACAATAGTGGAGGCCGGTGGCTACTCGGACATGAGCGGATCTCTGTTCCTGATCCGCGCCGACGACGAGTCCTCGGCCGTGGCGATTCTGCGAGACGACGTCTACGCGCGGTCCGGAGTCTGGACCGCGTTTCGCGCGAGAGCCATGGGCCGCGTGGTCCGCCGCGACGAGGTGGAGACGGTCTGACCCGTTGGGGTTCTGGTTGGCCGCTAGGGGAACGAAATCGTGATCGAGAGATCGGGTCGGTCGCTGTCTGCGCCCGAATTCTGGAGCTGGATCTCGTACGTGTGGCCGGCCTTGACGGCGTGGGAGTAGACCGGTCCGATTGAGGCGGCGGCCGTGTAGCGGGTCTGATCGACTGCGGAACCCGGCGAAGCGGTCAGGTCGGAGAGGGTCAACGCCGCGTCGACGGACGCGGTTGGCCACGTGGCGCTGACTGAAATCGTCCCAGTCGACCGCGTCTTGAACGTGGCGGTGGCGCCCCGCAGCGAGTCCGGGTTTGGCGCGCCCTGGAGCCGGCCGTGGCTCAGCGTGATTGCCGGTGCTCTCGTCGGCCACCGGAAGGCCACGTCGACGACGGGCGTGGAACTGGTCTCGGTCGCGACGAGGGTCACCGTCCACTCCGCGTGGTCGCCGGCCGGGGCAACGGCGACAAAGCCCGGAGTGGCGCCGGTCTCACAGTTCTCGGCACCGCCGTTGGCCTCGATACACATCCTTGAGGTCGCGAGTGGCGCTGCGGTCACGACCTGGGCCGAGACAGACCCGGGGCCGTCCGTCGTGAACGAGAAGGTCCGAGTCGTGGCCCCGGGTTCGCTCGCGTAATCGAGCATCAGGTCGCGGAAGGTGAGGTCTGCCGATGCGGCCGCGCCCTTTGTCTGCGGCGCCGGAGTGGCCGTGTCGGCGGGGGGAGAGGATTCGTCGGCGGTCGGGAGTGGCGTCGGTGAGGCGCTGACCGTATTCGCGGGAGTGGCGGTCGGTGCAGCGCCGGATGGGCCGGCGGTCGGACTCGGGACTGGGCTGGCGCCGCCCGGCCCGGAGCCGCGGTTGCGGGCCACGTTGGCAATGGATCCGGTCGCGCCCACGAGTATCGCGAGTAGCAGGCCCAGTCCCAGAGCGACGTTTCGCCAGCGCCTCGAAGGCCCCGCGCCGTGCCGAGACCGGGGCCGGGGCACCGCGAGCACGGGCGGCTCTCCAGCGCCATTCGCCGCCTCGCCAGCTTGCGGTTCGGTCCGCGCCTCGCGTCGAAAGTGGAATCGCGGCAAGCGCAGTCTTGGCAGGCGCGCGTGGCCGCGGCGGGAGATACCTTCCGCCACTCTGCTTTCGCCGGCGCCGCCCTCGGTCGCTCTATCCTGGGCGGCTCCGCCTTCGAGCGAACCCTCGACAGGTAAGTCCTCCAAGCGCTCTCCTCCAGGTCAGTCGGCGCAAGCATGCTCGCTGGGCGGACTCGTATGCCACCCCTCAAATGGATCGGTCGGACGCAGCTCGAACAACAGTCTCAGTCAATTCGTGGCGACATCACCGGGCACGGCGCGAGCCTGCACCCAGCTCCAGACCGGCCATGTTCGATTGCCGGCCTCGAACTACGGGATCGTCAATACGGCCGAGAGATCTGGCCGCCCACTGTCGGCAGAGAGGCTTCGGAAGAAGATCCGGTAGAACTTCGCGGCGTCGATTCCGAACGAGTAGCCGGCGGTGCCAAGGTTCTGGGCGCCCTTGAACTGCTTCTCGTCCACGGCGATCGCCTTGGGCCCGTCGACGTCGGCCAGCGAGACGTCCACGTCCGCGGTTACGACCGTCCAGGAAGCGGAAAGGGTCACGTTACCGGGCGAGCGGCCCTTGAATGTGGCGGTGAAGCCGTTGAGGGCCTCCGGGACACCAGCGCTGGAGCTGCCCTGGAGTCGCCCGTGCGTGAGGCTGACCTTGCCCGTGTTGGTCGGCCAGGAGAGGGCGAGGTCGATGGTTGGCGTCGCAGTCGAGTTGCCGAGGAGCGTGATGGTCCAGACCGAATGGGCCGTGTCGGTAAAGGCGCCCGCGTAATTGACCTTAGTTCCGACGCGGCAGTCGGGTTTCGCATCGTCCACCTTGACGCAAATCCTGGTCGTTGCCGAGGTGGATTTGGTCATCGCGATGCCGACTTTGCCGTTGCCGTCGGTGATGAACGTGATGGTGCGGGCGGTGCCGGACGTGTCCGTCGACGCGTCGAGCATCAGGTTGTTGAATGTAACCGCGGCGATCGGCGCGTTCGCCGGAGCCGAGGGAGTCGGGCCTGAGGGCCCGGGGCTGGAGGTGTCGGCGGGGCTCGTTGGGACCGCGGCGGACCCGGAAGGGGTCACGGCGGCCGAAGGCGCAATCGAATCGGTTGGGTTTGTCCCGGCCGGGGCCACGCTACCGACCGCAGCGGTGGCCGACGGTGACGGAGTCGGGGACTCTCCGGATGTGGCCAGCAGGGCGCCGGCGGCGATGATCAGGATCACACAAGCCACGCCCAGGATGGCTGACAGGTTGCGCCAACTGGTGTCATTCACAGAGTCATCTCCTCCGGTCCTCAGGCTGCGGGTCACAAGATACCTCCTGCGGGGGTAGGAGCGGAAACCGACGCGTGCATTCGACCACTGCCGCCCGGGCTCGGCTACGCTTCGACGATGCACAGGCACGGCCAGTCGGACTGGCGTCAGCTGCTCGCCGTCTTCTGGATCACCTCATTCGTCGAGGGTTACGGCGTCGCCCAGGTCTACGCTTTCCTGCCGAATCGGCTGCGAGAGGTGGGCATGGCGGCGCCCGATATCGAACGCCTCGTAGGCCTGCTGGGCGCCCTCTTCTTCCTGGTCGGGCTGCCGCTGATCCCGCTGTGGGGCGTCTGGGCGGACAAATACAGCCGCAAGGCCGTGATCATTCGGAGCGCGCTGGTCGAGGTCGCCGTCTTTAGCGTGGTAGCGGCAAGCCGCGAACCCTGGCAGCTCATCGTCGGGGTTCTGCTGGTCGGCTTTCAGCTCGGCAACACGGGCGTGATGATGGCCGCGATCCGCGACGTGACTCCGCCGCACCGGCTCGGCCTGGCGATGGGGATCTTCGCCGCGAGCAGCCCGCTGGGGTTCGGGGCAGGACCGACAGTGGGCGGATTCATGATCGATCAGCTGCACATGGCCAGCGGCTCAGTCTTCGGCCTGGCGGCGATCCTCTCGGCCGCGATGGCACTCATGCTGGCGGTCGGCTCGGCGGAGGTCAGGCCCGAAGTCGTGCCCCAGGGCGGCGTTCTTCGCCTTGCTTTCGGCGCGGTGCGGGGCGTTCTGTCCGACCGAATCGTCCGCTGGCTCTTCGTCATCTACGGCATCGCCTTCCTCGGCCGCCAGATGGCCCTGCAGTACCTGGCGCTGTTCGTCCACGAAGTCGAGCACACGCCGCTGGATGTGGCGGGCTCCATCGGGCTCGTTCTGGGCGTGGCCACGATCGTCGGCGCGGCGGTATCGCCCATCGGTGGATGGGTCGCGGATCGGGTGGGCTTTCGAACGGTCCTGGTGGTGGCGATGGCGGGCCTGGCCGTCTCTTTCGCGGCTCTGCCCCTCGCCCCGAGCGCCGCCTGGATGGCGGCAGCCTATGCCTTCGCGGTTGCGTTCCTGGCGGCGATCGGGGCGATGGTTTCGGGGTTGCTGGCTATGGAGGTCCCGCCTGAGCGCCGCTCGGCGACTCTGAATCTCATCTTCCTGCCACTCTACCTCGGCGGGATCGCGGGGCCGGCATTGGGTTCCGTGGTGGTCGGGGCGGGACTGCGGTCGGTCTTCTACGTAGCGGCTCTGGTGGTCGCAGGCGGCGTGATAGTGACGATCGCGTTTGCTCGCGGCGCAGACGGTTCCATTGGTGCGCCTCCGGCCGAGCTCACGGGGCGGACCGAACCGACCGCCTGATCGCTGACAGAGTTACGAGGCGGAGCCGATAGGTTGGCCGCTCGATGCTGCTCTAGCGACCCAGCGTCGGGACGTCCATCTCCGCCGGACCGACATATCGAGCGTCTGGCCTGATGAGCTTGTCCGCGGAGGCCTGTTCGATCGCGTGGGCGCTCCAGCCCGCCATTCGCGCCAGGGCGAAGGTCGGCGGGAAGAGGTCGACTGGGAGGCCGACGCCCTGCAGCACCGCGGCGGCGTAGTACTCGACGTTCGTCTTGATGACGCGATCCGGTTTGAGCTCGCCGAAGACGCGCAGAACGACGTCCTCAACCTTTACGGCGGTGTCGAGCCAGGCAGCCATGTCGGACATTCCCTCGGCGACCTTGCGCAGAGCCGCCGCGCGAGGATCGTAGGCGCGGTAGACGCGATGGCCGAAGCCCATGATCTTGTCGCCGCGGGCGATCGCCTCGCGGACCCACTTCTCGGCGCGATCGGGCGAGCCGATCTCGTGGAGCTGGCTGACGACTTCCGCCGGGGCGCCACCGTGGAGTGGTCCCTTGAGGGCGCCGATGGCGCCGCACACGGCGCTCGCCAAGTCGGAGCGGGTGGAGATGATGACCCGGCACGTGAACGTGGAAGCATTCAGGCCGTGCTCCGCTCCGACGATGAAGTACGCGTCCAGGGCCCGGGCCGCCGCGGGATCGGGGTCCTTGCCGTTGAGCTGCTGCAGGAAGCCGCCCGCCAGAGAGAGCTTCGGGTTCGGTGGCACCGGCTCGAGGCCATTGCGCAGGCGGTGGAATGCGGCGAGCGCGGAGGGCGCCATGGCGGTCAGCTCGCGGGCCTGATCGACCGTGGGTGGCCAGTGCGGACGGCGCCACGCGCCCCAGACCGAGACGGCCGTCCGCAGCGCATCCATCGGATGCGTGTGAGACGGCAGCTCGTACAGCGCGCACATGACTGGCTCGGGGACCGGAACCGGCGCCAGCCGCGCGGATTTGCGCCACTCGCCCGTCCACAGCAGCTCGGCCACGCGGCCATATGTGCCCTTCTCGACGAGCTGGCCGATTGGATAGCCTCGATACAGCAGCCGGCCGTTCTGGCCGTCGACGAAACCGACGGCCGTTTCGGCTGCGATCACCCCTTCAAGACCGGGTGAGTACGGCCGTTCAGGCTTCTGTGCCGCCGACGCTGCGGGCGCTTCCGGAGCTGAGGTAGTGGCTTCTTCGGAGGTGGTCGCCATCGGGGCCCTCCTTGGGGCGCTATGCATGGTCTCAATCCCGGCTTCGCGGCGGCAGCTCTGACGCGGGAGATCGGTGGCACGCATCCTACTGCGCCCGCGGATACCAGCGCTGATCGTGCCAGAATTGTCCCGCCCGATGGGGTAGGGAGCGAGGCCTCTCGACGTCAGTTCAGCTCACCTAGCGAGAGCCGCGCCGTCCGCCCCCGCTCTTGCCCTCCAGGGCGTCGAGGATCAGGCGGACGACGACCGCCCCGAAGAAAGCCACAACCAACGCACCCACGAAGCCGTGGCTGCTTTCCATGTGCAGCTCTTGGGTCGCGAACCAGCCGCCGAGCAACCCGCCCAGGACGCCGATCACGACGTTGCCCAGGCAGCCTCGCGGACCGCCTCCCTTCACGACGGCGTTGGAAAGCGCGCCAGCCAGCAGGCCGACGACGATCCAGCCGAGTATGTCCATGTGTGGCACGACTGGCTCCCGTTGTGTCGAGGTTGGGCTTGGACGCCAGGTTCGATGTTATCGCCAGGGGCCGGCGCGTGGATCGGTCGGCAGGACGATCCTGAATAAGCCTCGCGCAGTACGGCCCAACGTCCGCGAAGACGGAGGCGGCCAGATTACCCGGCCGCCTCCGTCTCGGTCTGTGCTACTCAGAGGCCGGCTGGAAAGACCCCTTCCAGGCCGGCATCGTCTTGAGGTAGGCCAGAGCCCTTTCGTGGGCCGTGGCGTAGTCGAGGCCCTCCTGGCCCATCATCCACTGCGTGAAGCGCTCGAGCCGCTCTGCCGGGGCCTGAAGCGTGCCATCCGGTGCGCAATGGATGCAGTAAGGAATCGCTGGGTCCGAAAGGGCGTGTAGCTCCGCGCCCGCGAGGGGCATTCCGCAGGACTCGCAGCTGACGGCCATCGTCATCGGTTCCTCTCCTTCTCGATGTGCGGGAACGCAGTCGACGGGGTAACGCCTGCTGTGGCAGCAGCCGCGACTGCGAGGTTCGGTACCTCGTGGGAGGCGAGCAGCTCGAGGCCGCGAACCGCGAGCGCCCGATCCTCCGGCGAGAGGCTGGCCATGGTCTGGGCGATGAGATCCGGGGCCGCCACCTGGCCGATCCTGGAGACCACGTTGCGTCCCGCTTCGGTCAGCCAGACGAGGACCCGACGCTCGTCGCGCTCGTCGCGGATCCGGGCGACGAGCCCCTTGCGCTCCAGGCGCTGCAGCAATTCCGTGACGGAGTTGCGTCGCAGCCCCAGATGAACGGCCTGTTCGCCGACCGTCAGCGGGCCGCTGGCCGAGAGATGCTGCAGCACCTCCAGCGCGCGGTGGGTGACGGGGAGATCCCCGTCCTGAACCCGATTGGCCCAGTGGTACCGCCGGTAGACCTCCGGCAGGAGGCGGGCGACGCGCCTGGCAGCCTGCTGGGCCGTTAGCTCGGGCGCACCGTTTTCGGTGGCAGCCGATGCCGAGGCCGAGGCGGCCGAGGTTGGGTTCGGGGTGGATTTGCTCGTGGCGACCATGGCGCAGACTATCTCCGCGGCCATGGCCGGCGTCAACGGATCTGATCGGTCGCTACGACATTTCGCGGCCGGTTGGGACAGGCTAGCTCGAAGAAGCCGCTGCGGCCGTTTCGCCGGGACTTCGATTCCCCGGCTGTGCCGCCCGCCAGAACGAATCGACGGGTGGACGACGCTCGGCAACCGATTGGCGCATAGTGCCCCCCGAACAGGTGGGCCGGACATGCCCGAGTGTCGCCCGGGCACCCACCCACGAGCCTTGAGGCGCGAATGTACCCTCGCCGCCGCTGGGCCGTCGTCTTCGGCGCAATCCTTTTCGTCGGATTCGTAGAGGCCCTTAGCGACACCTTGCTCGACGCGGCTCTGCCGTTTCCGTTCGACACCGCCCTCGTCGTGGGGGTTGTGGCGATCGTCGCCGTCGTTGCCGCGTGGTATGCCTTCCGGCTGATCGATCGGCTGACCCACGACCTCGTCCGCAGGCACCAGGCGCTGCGCGTACGCAACGCGGCGCTGAGGGCGGTCTACAACGTCAGCCTGGCGGTTTCCGGCGAGGCCGATCCGGAGGAGACACTCGTCGCCATCGTCGACCACGCGCGCCGTCTCCTGAACGTGGACGCTGTGCTGCTCGTCCTCCAGGGTCCCGAGGATGAAGTCCAGCTGCGAGCCTCCAGCGCCGCCCCCGGCGTGCTGGCGAAGACCGGCGGCGGTGCGGCGGGCCAACCCGGAATAGCGCCGCGAACCGAGCCGGGCGGCATCCTGGCGAGCGACCTGGCGCGGTATCTCGCCCGGGGGTACTCCGTCAAGCTCGAGGCGCCGGTCGGTCACCGCGAAGCGCGGGTCGGTTCCCTCGGAGTGGCCACGGCTCAGACGCGGCTCTTCACGGACGCCGACCGGCAGACGTTGACGGCGCTTGCGACCCAGGCCGGCCTGGCGTTGGAGGCGAGCAAGCTGCGAGACGAGCTCCGCGATGTGGCCGTCCAGGGCGAGCGCGAGCGGATCGCTCGGGAGATGCACGACGGTCTCGCCCAGGTGCTCGGCTACGTGAACACCAAGTCGCAGGCCGTGGAGGAGTTGCTGGCGGCCGGAAGGGTCGCCGAGGCGCGCAAGCAGATGCGCGAACTCGCTGAGGCTGCCCGACTGCTGTACGTGGACGTTCGGGAGGCCATCCTGAGCCTCAACCCGCCGAATCTTCCGGAGCGCGGCCTCGCGCCGGCGCTCGAGGAGTACGCGGCCCGGTTCGCCGAGTCGTCCAAGCTGGCGGTCCACTTCCGGGCAACCCCCGAAGCGCGAGAGGCGTCGCTGTCGCCGGAGGTCGAGGCAGAGGTCTTCGGCGTCGCCCGCGAGGCGCTCACCAACATTCGGAAGCATGCGCACGCACAGAGGGTCACGATCAATCTCACTGACGAGGGCCCGGACGTGCTGCTCCGCATCTCGGACGATGGCGTCGGGTTCGACGCGGAACGGGCCAGCTCCGGGCCGGAGCGATGGCCCCATTTCGGGCTTGCCGGAATGCGGGAGCGGGCCGAGTCCGTAGGGGGCCGGATCCAGTGGCGCAGCCAGCCCGACTCCGGTTCCACTGTGGAACTGCGAGTGCCCGCACGTTCGAGTGGTGGGGCGAAGCCCCGGCGGCCGGATGGACCGCCTGATGGGGCAGTTCGTCGCTCGCCGAAGCACCAGGCGGTCCAATCGCCCTTACCTACCCATCCAGAGGCAGACTAGGCAAATGCGAACCTTGTTAGTGGACGATCACGCACTCTTCCGCGACGGAGTGGCTTCCTTGCTTCTCGCCTGGGGTCATGAAGTCGTAGGCCAGGCTTCCGACGGCGGTGAGGCGATCGAGCTCGTCGAGTCGACCGCGCCCGATGTCGTGCTGATGGACGTCCGAATGCCCAGGGTTTCGGGCCTGGAAGCCACAGCGGAGATCAAGGCTCGCCACCCCGAAGTGGCCATCGTCATGCTCACGGTGAGCGAGGACGAGGCGGACCTGTTCCGGGCGATCAAGGCCGGAGCCCAGGGTTACCTGCTCAAGAACCTCGAGGCGCCGCAGCTACGGTCGATGCTCGAGGGCGTGGCCCGAGGCGAGCCGGCCATCACGCCTGGCACTGCCGCTCGCATCATCGACGAGTTCCTGCTCTCGCCCGAGGGCAGAGGCGCAGGTCGCTCCCAGCGCTTGACCGAGCGCGAGGTCGGCGTGTTGCGACTGGTGACCGAGGGCAAGCGCAATCGCGAAATCGCGGTTGAGCTGGGCATCAGCGAGAACACCGTCAAGTTCCACCTCAAGAACATCGTCGAGAAGCTCCACGCCCAGAACCGGGCCGAACTGGCAGCTCGAGCTGTGCGCGAGGGCCTGGTGCCGGACCTGCACCAGGACAACGGCGCAGGGCATCGTTCCGAGAGCTCGACCTGGCGTCGCCGCTGAGCGGCACCGTTCCGCGCACCGCCGGCCGCTTGACGAGACGCCGCGGATAGGTCCAGCACCCACCCGCACGGGTAGTAGAACTCCGGTCCTCCGGCAGATGCGCCGCTCCCTTGGGTCGACCACGATTCGCCCAGGAAGTCGTATCGACCGAGGCGTCTCCTATGGGCTATCGAATCCAGATCGAGAACGGCAACTGCCTCAACTGCGGTGTCTGCATGGATGTGTGCCCCGTGCAGGCCCTCGACATGACCCGCCCCGCACGTCCGGGGGTGGAGGGGTCCGGCGTATTCGGCAAGCCGTTCGATTGGATGATGGAATACCCCGTCCAGGTAGCCGAATGCGTAGGCTGCGGCATCTGCGTTCGCGAATGCCCGACCCACGTGGTCATGCTCGACACCGTCGCTGGAGCCACGCCACTCGCGGCTCGCCAGGGCCCCATCACCCGCCCAGCCGAACCGGCGCCCGCGTGGCAGCCACTGGCCGACGTCACCCGCGAATCGCTCAAGCCCGCCCGGGTCTCGCCCTGGGGCGACCTGTTCCACTGGCGAACGAGCGAGCGTCCAAACGATTGGCAGGTCTGGCGATCGATGGTCGCGGATCGCCGGGACCCGATCGCGCCGTGCCAGGAGGCCTGTCCGGCCGGCACGGATGCCGGCCGGTACGTCGGATTGATCGGTCAGGGTCGGTTCGACGAGGCCTACGAAGTTGCAGCCGAAGTCAATCCCTTCCCGTCGGTCTGCGGCTGGATCTGCACCGCTCCGTGCGAGACGGTCTGCCGGCGCGGAACGCTCGACGAACCGATCGCGATCCGCCGTCTCAAGCGCTTTGCGGCGGAACGGGGCAAGCTGCCGCCCGTCGCCCCGCCAGCGAAGAGACGCCATCAGAAGGTGGCGATCGTGGGCGGCGGGCCGGCCGGAATGTCGGCCGCGTACTACCTGGCCCGTCTTGGTTACGGCGTCACCGTCTTCGAGGCGATGCCCGTGCCGGGCGGCATGATGGCCATCGGCATCCCCGAGTATCGCCTGCCTCGGACCGTGCTGCGCGAAGAGATCGATCGGATCGTCGGCCTCGGCGTGGAGCTCAAGCTCGACAGCGCCATGGGCCGCGACTTCACCCTGGCCGGTCTCGAATCCCAGTACGACGCTGTCTTCCTCGCCACCGGCGCGTCTCGCAGCCGCAAGCTCGGCGTTCCGGGTGACGCCCTTCCGGGCGTTGTACCAGCGACCCTGTTCCTCAAGCAGGTGAACCTGGGCGAGAAACCAGTCCTGAAGGGCGCGGTCGTGGTAGTCGGCGGCGGCAGCACTGCGATGGACGCGGCTCGGTCGGCGCTGCGGTCCGGAGCGTCGTCCGTGACGGTGCTATATCGGCGCGGCCGGGCCGAGATGCCCGCCCAGTCCGAAGAAGTCGAGGCGGCCGAACACGAAGGCGTGCGCGTCCAGTTCGAGGCGGCCGTAACCGCAGTCGAAGGAACCGACAAGGGCATCAACTGCGTCAGGTACGCGACCCAGCGGCCCACCGGCAGGTTCGACGGCGGGCGCGCGGTCTACGAAGCGGTACCAGGCGGCGATCGCGAGGTCACGGCCTCGACGGTCCTTGTCGCCGTGGGCGAGGAGCCCGATCCCTCGATACTGCCCAAGGGCGCCGGCATCGAAACCAGCGGCTTCAAGGGCATCGTCGCCGACGCGGCCCAGGCCACCGGTCGCAAGGGCGTCTTCGCCGGCGGCGACGTCGTCTCGGGCGCCAAGACGATCATCCACGCAGTGGGTGCGGGCCGCCGTGCCGCGGGTTCGATCCACGAATACCTCTCGGGCGCCGGCAACGGCGAAGCCGAGATCATGGCCACGGTTCGGGTGCCGAAAGGTCCGGAGCCGGTCCTGACATTGGACCTGGCCAACCGGCCGCGAGTTGGGATGGAGCTGCCGGCATATACGCCGGGCTCCTTCGCCCCGACCCAGCCAGGCCTGGAAGTGGCGGTCGCGAGGAACGAGGCGGCTCGCTGCTTCCGCTGCGACGCCATCTACCGCTGTGAGACGGTCCACGTCCAGTCGGGTCGCGGACCTCGAGACGGCCCAGGCCAGCGCCCGACCCAGGGCCAGGCTCGCGGCACTGGCGCCGCGCCCGGGGCCAGCCAGACTCCCCAAATCCAGCCCCTGCTCGCGGGCCCGGCGAGCAACCCGCCGCTCACTCCTGGAGGTCGCGACTGATGGACTCTGCTGCATTCGGCGCCGCCGAACAATTCGTCGAAGGGACGATAGCCGCCGCGCTCGTCGCCCTGTGGCTGCTGGCGGTGGCGTTGCACCTCGCCAGGCCCTACATGCTGGCCCTCACCCGCAAGTTCACCCTGCGGCTCGGCGCCGACCTGTGGTGGACGATCTACGTCGGCATGCGAGACATCTTCCTGCTCCAGGTCTTCCTGGGCAGCTTCATCTACTTCTACCCGGACGTGGTCAAGAACAACGACCTGCCCATCACGGGCGGCGTGGCGGCGGTGTGCGCTTTCGGCGCCCTGCTGCTCAAGCTCATGACCAGGGCCGACGCCGACGCGCGCAGCTTCAACGCGCAAACGATCCTGATCACCCTCGGGGCGTCGCTGTATTTGGGCGCGTATTTGCTCGGCAGCCAGATGACCACGGTCGGAACCAGCATCTCCAACCAGCTGGCCGCGATCCTGGTGACTTCGCAGAACCCGACGATTGCCCTGGCGCTGTGCTATCTGTCCGGGTTCGCAGTCGGGATCATGGGTCTCGTCGCCGTCTTCTACAACCTCCGCCTTGCGTCGCCGGCGACGCACAAGGCCGATGCCGGCGCTGCCCCGCAGCCCGCCGCGCAGAGCTAGGAGATCACGATGCCTGACCAGCAAGCCGCTCTCGTCCAGGGCACGCAGTACTGGCTGATCCTCTCTGTTGCGGCCGTGCTGCCGATCCTCTGGTCCTTCACCCTGGCGCTTCATTTCGCCCGGCCCTACATCGTCCGCTATCTGCAGGGCTTGACCCTGCGGTTCGGCGGTGACGTGTGGTGGCTCAGCTACATCCTGATCCGCGACGGGCTGCTCGTGGTGACCTTCGCCTTGAGCGTCATCTTCCTGTTCCCCAACGTCTACATGAGCGCCGACCTGGGCGTTCCGATCACCGCGCCTCTGGCGGCGCTCGTGCTCTTCTGGGCGCTTCTGGCCAAGCTCACCGGCGACTCCGACGACGACGCCAGGACCTTCCGCATCGTCTCGGTGCTGCTCGTGATCGCCTCGATGCTCTACATCATTCCGCAGGTGTACGGCGTCGAAGCTGGGGACCAGGTCGACTCGTTGAACAGCATCTCGACGAGCCTGGGCGGGATCCCCGCGGCGCTCATCAGCGGCTCGAACCCGGATGTCTCCTACCCGATCCTGAACCTTAGCCTGGTCGGCTTCGCCGCCACAGGTGCGGTCATCTTCATGTGGTTCCTCCGCAAGACCAAGTTCGAGCCGGCCGACATCGCCTAGCGCCGTCATCGGGCGGCAACGTGGCCGCGGCTTTTGGGGCGCTACAGGCCAGGGAGAGTTCCGGCGGGTTGCGCCGCAGCTCTACTGTTGCGGCTGCCTAGCCGCGAATCAGCGGCGGCACGTGCGCGGCGGCAGCTTCGTCCACGATCCAGGTCGCACCGGGACGGCGCGCCCGCTGGACCGGCCAGCGGCTCCCGTCGCGCTGATCGCCGAAGACGTGGCTCAGAGCCTCAGCCTTGCGCTCGCCCCAGGTGACCACCAGGACCGGCGAGGCATCGAGGAGACGAGGGTTCAGCGTCAGGCGCGGGATGTGGGGTCCGATGTGCGTCGGAGCCGGCACGCCCATCGCCCAATCCATGCTGACCAGCGCCGGGCTGCCCGGGAAGACCGAGAGCACGTGGCCGTCGTCGCCGACGCCCACGAGGATCAGGTCGAAGAGCGGCCAGTTACCTTCGGCCAGGGGCAGGTGCCGGGACATCTCCTCGGCGTAATGGGCGGCGCACCAGCCGGTATCGCGAGACTCGGCAAGCGCCTCGTCCACAGGGAAGGGATGGATGTTGGCGGTGGGCAGAGGGGCGCTGCCGCGTTCGCTCTCGGCTCCGCCCAGGAGGACGTCGTCCACGGCGGTTACGTTGGACTCGGGGTGGCCGCGGGGGACGAAGCGGTCGTCGCCCCACCAGACGTGGACTTGCGGCCAGGGGATGGCGTCGACCAGCGGCGATGTCGAAAGAAAGCGGTAGATCGGAATGGGGACACTGCCGCCCGTGGTGCAGAAATCGGCCCGGCCACGCCGCTGCACGGCCGCGAGCAGAGCCGAGGCGATTCGTTCCGCTGCCGCCAGGGCAGCCGTCGCGGGATCTGCGACCACCGCAAGATCCGGCTCGCCGCGGTTGGGCACTGCGAGCCCGGAGACGCTCGTCCCAGCCAGCCGATCCGGCGCCGGGGCCAGGTCCGGGTTGCGCTCACTCATCGTCGTCGCGGGCCGGACTGGCCGCCGCGTCGCCCGCGGCGGGGACGACCGGCTCGGCGCCGATCAGGCGCCACGCCAGCGCCAGGGCATCGCCGGCGACCGGGTCCGCGGCGCTGTCCTCAATCGCCCGCTCGAGCAGGTCCACCTCCTGGAGTCGCGGCGCGAGGTAGGTGCGCCGGACACGCTTGCGGCCGTCGTCGCGGATCGTAACCTCGACGGTCCGATCGCCGGCCGCGACGTTCCCTACCAGTTCGGCGCCGCGCAGCCGCGACACGATTTCCACGCGGACCGTGGAGCCCGGGCCCAGTTCCGAGAGGACCGGCCGCCACTCCACCGCCACCTGATGCTCCGACTGCCTCAACGTCGCCATCCGCGTGCCGTCCGCAACTCGCCGCATGGGCTCCACGACGCCCATACCCAGCCGCGATGCGAGCCAGGCCACGTGATAGACGGGTCGAACCACGTTGGTGAGCCCGCCCGGATCGCCCTGAGCGGATGCGGCGTACTCGACGACGATCGACCTCACGGCCCGCAGGTGCGGCCGCAGGTCGGGCAGGTCGTAGACGGAAGCGAGAGCCTCACGCCAGCGCGCCTGACGGAGCAGCGCGAAGTCCGCCACGACCAGTCCCTCCCGGTGGGTCACTCGCGCCATGGCGCAAAGACGGCCGAGGCCGTCGCCCGACCAGGACGAGCCGTCGACGATGAGACGGTCGACCATGGGCAGCAGCCGATCCGCGCGTCGCGAATCGAACTGTGGATCGTGCGGCCACCACAACGCCACCGGCAGGTCCCGCAGCAGAAGGGGCACGATGATCGAGGCCAGGTGGTGGCGCGTCTCGCCATGGGTGGCGACGTAGATCGTCTCGGCGCCGGTCTGGGCGGCTCCGGCCGAGGCCGCCGCTTCGACCGCCTCAACGCGAGCGCTCAACCCCGGAGGCCCCTCCACGTCGAGGGCGGAGAGAATCAGCGAACGCGAGGGGTGGCGGCCGGCCGTTGCGGCGATGATCGCCGCGCAGCGCTCGGCCGTCTCCCGGTGGCCGGCCACGACGACCAGGTTGAGCAGCCTTGATCTGGCTGCCACCACGTGTCCACCGTCCGCGTCCACAGGCGCGATCCGGCGTTCCCACAGATGGGCGAGTGCCTGCTGGATCTCAGGCACCGAGTGGGCGATCGCTGCGGTAGTTAGATCCTTCGCCACCGTCTGCCGTCCCGTTCCATCAGTTCGTCGGCGGCTTCGGGGCCCCACGTTCCGGCGGCGTAGTTGGGGAAGTGGGGGGCCGGCATCGCCGCCCAGTTCTCGATGATCGGCGTCACGACGGACCAGGCCGCCTCGACCTCGTCGGCCCGCGTGAAGAGCGAGGCGTCGCCCAGGAGGCCGTCGAGAATGAGCGTCTCGTACGCGTCCGGCGAATCCACGGCGAACGATGTGCCGTAGTCGAAATCCATGTTCACGGTCCTCAAGTCCAGCCCCAGGCCGGGGACTTTGGCTGCGAAGCGGAGCATGATCCCCTCGTCGGGCTGGATCCTCATCGCCAGCACGTTGGGTGCCATGTCGCCCGTCGATTCGCGGAAGAGACCCAGCGGCACTTCCTTGAACTGAATCGCGACCTCGGTGGCCCGCTCGGGCAGCCGCTTGCCGGCCCGAAGGTAGAAAGGCACGCCGCTCCAGCGCCAGTCGTCGATCGTGAAACGGCCGGCGACGAACGTTTCCGTTTCCGATTCCGGGTCCACCTCCGGTTCCTCGCGATAGCCGGGAACCGATTCGGCCTGGACCCATCCGGGGCCGTATTGCCCGCGGACCACGTCCCGGCGCACCTGCTCGAGGTCCGGCGTGTGGATTGCCCGCAGGACCGCCAGCTTCTGGTCGCGCAGGGCGTCGGCCTGGAACGAGGAGGGCGGCTCCATTGCCACCAGGGTCATCAACTGCAGCAGGTGATTCTGGAGGATGTCCCGACTGGCGCCAGTCTCCTCGTAGAAGGAGCCGCGGCTCTCCACGCCGAGCGACTCGGCCACGGTGATCTGGACATGGTCCACATAGCTGCGGTTCCAGACCGGCTCGAAGATGCCGTTGCCGAACCGGAAGACCAGCAGGTTCCGGACGGTCTCCTTGCCGAGGTAATGGTCGNNGCGGTAGACCTGCGACTCGCGGAATACCTTGCTGATCTCATGGTTCAGATGTCGCGCCGATTCGAAGTCGCGTCCGAACGGCTTCTCGACGACGACACGACGCCAGCCCGAGCCGCGCATCTCGTGGTCAAGTCCGACCCGGCCGATCTGCCGGACGATTTCGGTCACCTGCGATGGCTGCGTAGCCAGGTAGACGAGTCGGTTTCCGGCCGTACCTCTCTGTGCGTCCAGGTCGTCGAGCCGCTGGCTGAGGCGATCGAAGCCGGCGTCGTCGGCGAAGTCGAGTTGCTGGTAGGTGATCCGCTTGGCCAGCTCCTTCCACGCCGTGATATCGATCGGGAGGATGCGCGAGTACTTGTCGAGCGACGCCCGGACCTCGGCGACGAAGGCTTCGTCCGTGTACGGCCGGCGGGCCACCGCGACCAGGCTGAACTCGGCCGGCAGGAGGTTTGTGCGCCACAGTTGGTAGATGGCCGGTATCACCTTGCGGTGGGCAAGGTCGCCGGTGGCGCCGAACAGAACGAAGGCGCACGGGTCCGGCACTTTCTCCAGGCGGAGGCCTTTGCGCAGCGGGTTGAGACCTGCGTCGGAGCGGTGCCGACGGCGGGCAGCGAGGGTCGCTTCCCGCAGCTGGCGCGCTGTGCGGGCCGCCGGGGGCGGGGCAGAGGCGCGCGATCCGGGAGTGCGAAGCCCGCTCATCGGGCGGCGCTCGACTCGGCGCTCATGACTCGACGCGCGACCGTCGCGTCACTCGGTCTTCACGGCGTGGCCACCGAATTCGTTGCGCAGCGCCGCCAGTACCTTGGCCTGGTAGCTCTCGTCCTGGCGGGAGCGGAAGCGGTTGAGAAGCGACAACGTGATGATCGGCGCCGGGACGTCCTTGTCGATCGCCTCCTGGACGGTCCAGCGACCCTCGCCAGAATCGGCGACCCAGCCCTTCAGGTGAGTCAGATCCTGATCCTGCGAGAAGGCCGACGCTGCGAGCTCGAGCAACCACGACCGGACCACCGATCCGTGGTTCCAGAGGTCGGCGATGGCGGCCAGATCCAGCTTGAAATCCGAGGCGTGCAGGATCTCGAAGCCTTCGGCATAGGCTTGCATCATCCCGTACTCGATGCCGTTGTGGANNCATCTTCACGTAGTGCCCGGCCCCGGGTCCCCCAGCGTGGAGGTAGCCGTCCTTCGGCGCGAGCGAACGGAAGATCGGCTCCAGGCGCTTCACCGGTTCGGGCTCGCCGCCGACCATCAGGCAATAGCCGATCTTGAGGCCCCAAATCCCGCCCGAGACGCCCGCATCGACGTAGTTGACGCCGTGCTCGGCGACCTTGGCGTGGCGCCGCACGGAGTCGTGGAAGTTGGAGTTGCCACCGTCCACGATCGTGTCGCCGGGCTCGAGAAGCCGGAGCAGCTCATCGATCATGGCCTCGGTCGCGTCTCCGGCCGGAACCATTACCCACACGCTGCGTGGCTTCTCCAGCTTACCGACCAGCTCGGGGAGCGAGAAGGCGCCGTCCGCGCCCTCGGTCATGATCTCCTGGGTCTTCTCCGCAGTCCGGTTGTAGGCGACGATGCGGTGTTTGTCGAGAAGGAGGCGCCGGACCATGTTGGCGCCCATGCGGCCGAGTCCGATGAAGCCGAGGTCCATGGCTTTATGCCTCCTTGAGGGCCGCGCCGACTGCTCGCTCAAGGGCAGCCAGGCCGGCGTCGGGGTTCTTACCGAGGTCGATCCGGAGGACAGGCAGCTTGTGGTCTCCGAGCGTCTGGGCGTCGCCGATCGCCTGGGCGTCGATCAGCTGGCCGAAGCTGTACGGCTTGCCCGGGATCTCGCGGTCGTCGGGGTGCTGAGCCACCAGCTGCAGGAACCAGCCGATTGGGGCGCCGCCTTTGTGGAGCTGGCCCGTGGAGTGGAGGAAACGCGGCCCGTAACCCAAGGTGGTGGCCCGCCCGGTCCGGTCGCGCAAGATGGTGCGGATGCGGCTAAGCGCCGCATCGCGCTCCGGAGTTTGGGCGATGTACGCCTGAATGGACGCGTAGCCGTTCGGCACGAGATTCGACAGGGCGGCCCTGAGCGCGGTCGAGACCGCGGCCTCGTCGGCGACGGGCAGCGCCTCGTCAGCGGCCGCGGCCCCGCCATTCTCGTAGGTGGCGAGGACGGCCCGGGTGTTGGTCTTGGCCTCCTCGACGTTGGGCTGATCGAACGGGTCGATGCCGAGGACAACGCCGGCGAGCGCGGTCGCGACTTCCCAGCGAACGAACTCGGCGCCGAGGTCGATCTTCGAGGCGACCGGGATGCGGATGACCGGGTGGCCGGATGCGGCAAGTTCGGCCAGGCGCGCGTCCACGTTCGAGCCGATAGACGGATCGGGCCCGGGGGAGCCGGCGAGCGAGATGCGTACGAAGACGCGGTCGTTGCCATAGGCGGCGGGAGCTGCCAGACACTCTCCGTCGACCGGAACCACACCGACCCCGTGCTTTCCGGTGCTCTCGGCGATCAGTTGCTCGACCCACGGCCCGAAGGCCGCGAGCTCGCGATCGATCACGAATGTCAGCTTGTCGCGCCCGTTCTTCGCCAGGACGCCCATCGCCAGGCCCAGCGCCAGTCCCGGGTTCCGCGCCGGGTCGGACTCGCCGCACGCCTCGACCATCTCTCGGGCCCGGAGCAGCAATGTGGCGAGGTCGATGCCGAGCAGGGCGCCCGGGACCAGGCCCACGTACGTGAGAGCCGAGTAGCGCCCGCCGACGTCCGGCGGGTTGAGGAAGACTTCCCGCAACTGGTCGTGATGGGGAATGGAGCGCAGGCTCTGGTCGGGATCGCTGATAGCGGCCATGAAGTCGCCCGGCTGTGTCGGCCGGCCGACGCCGGCTTCCTTGAGAGATTCTGCGGTGCGGGCCCATTGATACGCCTGGAACGAAAGCGACTCGGCCGTTGTGCCGGACTTGGTCGAAACGATGAACAGCGTGGCCGTGGGGTTGAGGTCGTCCAGAGTGGCGGCGACCGCGACCGGATCGGTTGAGTCGAGGACTCGGACAGGGATGCCTTCGCTCGCCGCGCCGAATACATGCGCCAGCAGGGCCGGTGCCAGGCTGCTGCCGCCCATGCCGCCGAGGACAGCGGTGGTGAAGCCTTCGCGGCGAATCTCTCCGGCGAACGCGGTCAGCTCCGCCGTCTCATCGGCAAAGTGGAATGGCGCTTCCAGCCAGCCGAGCCGCGTGGCGACGGCGCGCTGAACGATCTCCTCCGACGACCAGACGCTCGGGTCTCGCCGTCCGATGGCGCGATCCGCCCAGCTCTCGCCCAGCGCCCGAGCGCTCGCCGCCGCCAGCGCTTCTTGGAGCCCCGTGTCCTTGAGGGTCAGGTCGAGAGCGAGAGGGCTGGTGTTCGTCGGTTCGGTCATGGCGGGGGCCTCGTGGTGCGGAACTTGTGCCGGAAACGGCCGGGCGGCGGCGATCAGGGTTCGGAGTTGGCCGGTCCGGCCGCTTCCATGCGGGCGGCCAGTTGTTCAATGGCGCGGATCTTGCCGACTCGGCGAACGTGGCGCGGCTCGCCGCTGAACCTGGCCGCCAGGAAGGCGGTGGCGCAGGAGACGGCCGTCTCGACGCCGATGACACGCGCTCCGAGCGCCAGCACATTCATGTCATCGTGCTCGACTCCCTGACCCGCCGAGTATGTGTCGTGGCACAGACCGGCCCTGATGCCGGGCATCTTGGAGGCGGCGATGGAGGCGCCGACGCCGCTGCCGCAGACCAGGATGCCGCGGTCGGCGCGGCCCTCCAGAATCGCCAAGGCGAGGGCCTGGGCGTAGTCCGGGTAGTCGTCGTCCGGGCTGCTGCCGTCGCCTCCCAGATCGATGAACTGATGCCCGAGCGGCGCCAGACGGCTCAGGAGATCGTTCTTGAGATTCACGCCGGCGTGGTCGCCGGCGAGTGCTATGCGCATCGATCTCCTCTCAATGGCTGCGCGAGACCGGGTCCGTCGCGACTATCCGGCCGTGGAGTCCTTCGCGGACGACCTTTGTGGCGAGGTCGGCGATTCGCTCGGCGGTGATGCCGAAGGCCTCGTAGATCCGCTCCGCCGGCGCCGAGGCGCCGAAGCGGTCGATGCCCACTATCGCTCCTTCGTCGCCCGCGTACCGCTCCCACCCGAACGGAGTTCCGGCTTCGATGGTGACACGCTTGCGGCAGGCGCGCGGCAGGATGCCCTCGCGGTATGCCGCGTCCTGCGCCTCGAAACGCT
Source organism: Chloroflexota bacterium (assembly GCA_003158675.1). Classification (GTDB taxonomy): domain Bacteria; phylum Chloroflexota; class Limnocylindria; order Limnocylindrales; family CSP1-4; genus Fen-1039. The sequence continues at coordinate 20,741 of PMKN01000069.1, forward strand.
CCCAGGACGGCAGGCTCACCACGCGGCTCCGAATGCCTTCCTCTTCAAGGGCCTCGGCCACGGCAACGGCGATTTGCAACTCGGAGCCTGTGCCTATGAGGATCAGGTCCGGCGTGGCCGCGTCTCCAGATGCGTCGCGCAGCACGTAGCCGCCTTTCGCGACGCCCTCGCGTGCCTTTTCCGCCGTGCCGGCCAGGGTCGGAAGCTTCTGGCGGCTGAGCGCCAGGGCCGTCGGGCCCTCGCATACGTCGACGGCGCAGGCCCACGCCGCTGCGGTTTCGTTCGCGTCTCCGGGGCGGATGACCGTCAGGTGGGGGATTGCTCGCAGGGATGCGATCTGCTCCACGGGCTGATGAGTCGGTCCGTCTTCGCCCAGACCAATCGAATCGTGGGTCCAGACGTACACGACCTTCAGGCGCGACAGGGCGGCAAGTCGAACCGAGCCGCGCATGTAGTCGCTGAAGGTCAGGAAGGTGGCCGCGTACGGGATGAAGCAACCGTACAGGGCGATGCCGTTGACGATTCCGCCCATGGCGTGCTCGCGGACGCCGAACCGAATGTTGCGTGCGCTCGGCTGGTCGGCCTCCAGGATGCCGGTTCCGTCGATGTCGGTCAGGTTCGACTCGGATAGGTCCGCCGCTCCGCCGAACAGTTCGGGCAGCGGCCTGGCCAGGGCGTTGATAGCTTCCTGGCTAGCCTTGCGAGTTGCGAGGCCATCGCCGACGGGATAGCTCTTGAGGACCTTGTCCCAACCGTCCGGCAGCTTGCCTTCCAGCCGCCGCTGGAAGTCGGCCGCATCCGCGGGGAATTCGCGGGTGAAGTGGGCCAGGCGTTCCTGCCACTCAGCGACGAACTTCTTGCCCCGCGGTACGGACTCCCGGAAGTGGTTGAGAGCCGCCTCGGGGACGAAGAAGTGCTTGTCGGGATCCCAGCCGTAGGCCAGCTTGGCGCCACGGACTTCCTCCTCGCCGAGCGGCGAGCCGTGGGCCTTCTGCGAGTCGTGCTTGGTGGGTGCACCGAAGCCGATATGGGTCCGGACCGCGATCAAACTCGGCCTCTGATCGGCCCGCGCCGTCGCGATCGCGGCCCCGATCGCGGCCACGTCGTTGCCGTCCTCGACCCGGGACGTGTGCCAGCCGTACGAGTCGAACCGCTCCAGCGTCTTGTCGGAGAAGGCCAGGGCCGTGGGCCCGTCGAGTTGGATGTGGTTGTCGTCGTACAGGTAGACGAGCTTGCCCAGCCTCAGATGGCCTGCCAGGGACGCTGCCTCCGACGCGATCCCTTCCTGGAGGTCGCCGTCGGAGCAGATGCAGTAAACGTAGTGGTCGATCACGGTGTGGTTGGCTCGATTCAACTCGGCCGCCAGACGTTGCCCGGCGATGGCCATACCGACGCCGTTTGCGAAACCCTGGCCGAGAGGGCCGGTCGTAGCCTCGACGCCGACCGTGTGGCCGTGCTCGGGATGGCCGGGCGTCTTGGAGCCCCACTGGCGGAACGACTCCAGATCCTCGACGGTGAGGCCGTAACCGGTTAGATAGAGCAGCGAGTAGAGGAGCATGCTGGCGTGGCCGGCGGACAGCACGAAGCGGTCGCGGTTCGGCCAGCTCGGATCGCTCGGGGAGTGGCGCATGAATCGCGTCCACAGCGTGTAGGCCATCGGGGCCATGCCCATGGGCGCGCCGGGATGGCCCGAATTGGCCTTCTGAACCGCGTCCATCGAAAGCGTCCGTATGGTATTGATGCACAGCTGGTCCAGCGTTTCGGCCACCTGGGTCATTCGTCATCCTCGTCTTTCGTCCGTACCGGTCATGCCAGGTCCGGGCTGTGTGTTCGCGAACGCAGCCCGCCCACGAGCGGTGGCTGCAATTCCGCGATGCACAGCGGATCAGTTCTTCGCCCGACCGTTTGTCGGTGCCATTCTACCGACCCGAGCCCGACGGCCATGAGAGCGGGCGTCGGTTGCGTCCGCGACTGCGAACGTTGTTGCTCCGGCGGATTTCGCTGCTACACTCGGATATCACGCGACGCTCGAAGGCTTTGGCGCCGTGGACCGCTACGGGGTTTGGCCCTCGGTCCCATCCTCGGGATCACGTGAGCGCGAGGAAATAGGATGCGCATCTACGAAGGGAGCCCTCGCCAGAACTATGAGGAAGTGCTGCGTTCGATCGGCGCCTTCCTCGATCAGCGCGGGATGAAAGAGATTCTGCTTGTGGAAGCGCCCGACGGTTTTGTCGTTCAAGGGCTGGTCGTCGAGAGCGCATCTCAGGGTGTCTGGTCCGAGCACCTGGGCAAGCAAAGCAAGGAAACGTTCACGTTCCTTGACGATGACATCGCTCGCTTCATGGAAGAAGGCCACGCCAGGCGCGACAGCCACCAGCAGGCCGTCACGTGGGGGCAGGTTGGATACTATGAGCAGGCGTTCCGCGTTGTCGGTCGATATGTCGACGAGCAGAAGCCCCGTGACGTCTTCTTCTTCGAACAGGACGGCGCATTCGTAATCCGGCTTCTGATGGCGTCGCAGACCGGCAGCCGGCACGTAATTGCCGAGTTCACACGGGACGAAGTCGAATCGTTGATTGCAGCCGCTCCAGACTTGAGAGACAAGCCCCCCAAGCCACTGCATGGGGCCTGAGCCGAGTCGGGCGAAAAGCTCCGGGCGGGTAGTTGAGGTAGAGGCATGAAGATCTTGAAGATAATGCTGGTGCTCGTGCTGGTCACGCTCGCTGCGCTCGTGGTCATCCCCCTCATCGTTCTGGCCGGCCTGTTCGTCTGGCTCAAGCTCACTGAAGAAGGCGACGAGGAATCGCTGGAGCTGGATCAGGACAACGTTTGACGCTGGCTGCTGACGCACCGAGCTGGTCGCCCGGGCCCTCGGCCCGGGCGATTGCGTTTCCCGACCCGCGAGGAGTCTTCATGGCGCTGCTCCGGCCCAGATGATCCGCGAGCCAGGGGGCACGGACAGGCCCGGCCCGGCCGCCGGATTGGCTGGGGGTGCCGAGTCGAGCGCGAGCGTCCGCCTCGGCGCGGAGGTGGCGACGCTGCTCGTCATGGTCACGTGGGGCGCGAACGTGGTCGCGGTCAAGGCCGCCATCGCGGAAGTGCCCCCGATCGTCTTCGCCTTCGGGCGATTCGGCACGGCCTTCCTGGTGATGCTGGCATTCCTGCGCTGGCGCGAAGGCAGCGTGTCGCTGCCTCGACGCGACGTGCTTCCGATCGCTCTCCTCGGCTTGGCCGGTTTCGGCCTGTACCAGGATTTGTGGGCCTCGGCGCTGGGCCAGACTACGGCGGCCAACTCGGCCCTGTTGACGGCCGCGACCCCGGTTTCGACGATGCTCATCGCCGCGGCCGTCGGGTCCGACACGCTATCGCCGGCCAAGGCGATCGGCGCGGCCGTCGCCTTCGGTGGGGCGGTGGGCATCGTGGCGGCCACCCATGGCTTCGGGCTGACGGGCGCCTCGGGCGGGGACCTGATGACTCTGCTCGCGACGGTCTGCTGGGCCTGCTACGTGGCCTATGGCGCGCCGATCCTGCGGCGCCACTCCCCGCTGCGGACCGCCACGTGGGCGATCGGCTTCGGGTGTCTTGGGATGCTGCCTCTGGCGCTTCTGGAGGCTCCGCAATTCGATCCTTCGCACGTGAGCCTCGGGCTTATCGGCCTTTTCGCGTTCTGCGCGATGCTGCCGGCGGCCGCAGCCAACGTCGTAGTGTTCAGCGCCATCAAGGTCCTGGGCCCAACTCGGGTGATGTTCTTCCAGTTCCTGGTCCCAGCCTTCGCGGTGGTCATGGCCGCTGTCTTCCTGGGCGAAGCGATTGTCCCGGGCCAGATCGTGGGCGGCGCGGTAATCGTCCTGGGCATCCTTATCGCCCGCTCCCGCCGTCTTGCCCGCGCGGTAGGGTAGGCGCGGCTCGGCCGGCTGGAGCCCAGTCCTGCGGAGCCGGGCCCTGCGGAGCCGCCCTTGGCCCGCTCCGCGGCCCGGCAGAGCGGGTCCGTTTGCGGCCAGGCCGTCGCGTCATTAGAATTGGAAAAACCCCCGGAGGAGCCTGAGCCAGATGGCGAAGTATGTCTTTGTGACCGGAGGGGTCACCTCCTCGCTTGGCAAAGGAATCACCGCCGCCAGCATCGGTCGGCTGCTCAAAGCCCGCGGCCTCGTCGTCTCCGTCCTGAAGCTGGATCCGTACATCAACGTCGACCCGGGGACCATGTCCCCGTACCAGCATGGCGAGGTCTTCGTCACCGACGA
>PMKN01000083.1:0-8183 GCA_003158675.1 Chloroflexota bacterium
TCGAGCATCGACACGGGCATGGACGCTCGCGATGCGCACCTTCGCAGCGAGGACTTCCTCGACGCGGCGAAGTATCCGGAGCTCGTCTTCCGCAGCACCGGCATCAAGAAAGTCGGCGACGGCTACACGATCGACGGCGACCTTACGATGCATGGTCAGACGCGGCCCGTGACACTGGACGCGGAGATCGGCGGCATCGTCCCGGACATGCGAGGTGGCCGCCGCGCGGGCTTCTCCGCATCGACGAAGATCAGCCGGAAGGAATGGGGGCTCACCTGGAACGGCGCCCTCGAGAGCGGCGGCGTGCTTGTCGGCGATGAGGTCAAGATCACGATGGACCTTGCCGTCCTGCAGGCCGAAGTAGCGACTGCCAAGGAGCCGGCCGGCGTCGCCTGAGCCGCTATAGGCCTGAGCCAATCCTGGCTCAGCTGCATCCTCCCCCTGGCCAGACTCACCGGAGAAGGTGAAACTCCATTCGTCGAAAGGAAGGCGGTCATCGAGAGCCACGGGGAACCTCGTCTGGTCGACGCGCACCGGGCACTCGTCCTTCACGATCGCCAGCTGGTCGTGGACCTGATCGAGCTGACCCTGAACCACGGTCTGTTCGTCGTCCGGGCCGCGAGCAACCTCGCGCAAGCCGAGGAGATCCTCGCGACGTGGCAGCCGCACATGACTATCGTGGACATGGACCACGACGACAGCACGGCCCTTCTCGGCCGACTCGGCGCCTCGAACACGCTGCGCCGCAGCGTAACGCCGGTTCTGGGTCTCACTCGCCGCGGCAACCTCCAGACGAAGCTCAGGGCATTCGACCTTGGCGTGGACGACATCCTCACGGTGCCGTTCTCGCCGGAGGAACTGCTGGCCCGGTCGATCGTGATCACTCGACGCGCGACGGGAACCGATCGGCCGATCGTCCCCACGATCAAGCTCGGCGAGATCGAGGTCAACATCCTCGACCGTCAGGTGCGTGCCGGCGACTCGCTCGTTCACCTAAGCGGCATCGAGCAGAGCCTGCTGTACCTCCTCGCGAGCCGGGGCGGACAGGTCGTCACGAGGGAGGAAATTCTCGACACGATTTGGGGACTGGATTTCGTCGCCGAGAGCAACGTCGTCGATCGCCACATCCGCGGCCTGCGGATCAAGCTCCAGGATGAGTACCGCCATCCGCGATTCATCGCCACCGTCCCGGGTGCGGGCTATCGGTTCATTCCGACCTTCTCGAACCGGGGCTGGCGCGAAGGCGCGGCCATGAAAGCTCCTCCGGGCAAGTAGACACGACCCGGCGCACCTGGTCAGCGAACGGCGGTCCCAAGGAGCATGCCGATGCCGTAGGTGACGCCGGCCGCCAGCAACCCCAGCGCTGCCTGCCGAAGACCTGACCGGAGCGGCCGCCGGTGTGTGAGGCGGCTGACGCCGAGTCCGACGAGGAATAGGGCGCCCAGCGTGCCGGCGATACTGACTTCCAGGGCGGTCAGCCCGGACAGCAGCAGGTACGGCAACAGTGGCACGGAAGCCCCCAGGGCAAAGGCAAGCAGCGACCCAATTGCGGCCGCGGTCGGGGAGCCCATCGTGGCGGACGAGAGCCCGATCTCATCGCGAACGAAGGTGTCGAGCGCCCGCTTCGGATCGGCCAGGAGACGGTCCACGACGCGCCCGGCGCCGATGGCCGGGAGGCCCCTCGATCGGTAGATTTCCACGAGAATCTCCCGTTCCTGGTCTGGTGTCTGGCGCAGTTGCTTCCGCTCGAGCTCAATCTGATAGTCCAGCAGCTCGTGTTGCGAGCGAACTGAGATGTACTCACCCATGGCCATGCTGAAGCTGCCCGCAACGAGTCCGGCTATCCCGGCCAGGATGACCGTATGTGGGGCTTCGGACGACGCGCCGGCTACGCCCATGATCAGGCACACGTTGGCCACGAGTCCGTCGGTCACGCCGAACACCGTGGGGCGAAGGATGCTCGAGCCGCGGGTGTCGTGGGGGCCTGCAGGCGCCGCCCGCCCACGTCGAATCGGCTTGTCCGCCGCTATCGCCAGGTCAGCCGATCGGGACAACAGGTTCGCTCACAGAGATCGCCACTGGACGAACCAGGGCGGCGACCCGCGCGAGCTCGTCGAGCATTGCGTCGGCCGCGCGAGTCATCGCGTCGTTGGGCCGCACCGTGCCGGAGTCGTCGATGAACTGGCTGAAGAACGGGATGTTCACCGACTCGGCGACGGGGACCATCTTGAGGGCAGTGACTACCTGCTTGAGCTGCTGAACCGCTCGGGTTCCCGCGGCAACGCCGCCGTAGCTCAAGAAGCCGACGGGCTTGTCGGCCCATTCCTGCGAGAGGTAGTCGATGGCGTTCTTGAGTGCTGCGCTGTAGCCGAAGTTGTACTCGGGCGTGACGAAGACGAAGGCGTCGCAACGCTCGACAATTCGGCTCCAATTGATCGTGTGCTCGTGGACGTACTGGTGCAGTCGCGGATAGCCCGGTTCGTCGAGGAATGGCAGTTTGAGGGTCGCCAGATCGATGAGCTCGACATCGAAGCCGCAATGGTCGATTGCCCGGGAACGGAACCAGGCCGCGAACTTCGGCCCCACGCGACCCGGGCGGGTGGTGCCGATCACGACGGCGAGGACGGGCCTGGACATGACAGACTCTTTTCCTGCTGCTCGACGATCGTTGGGCTCGCCGGCTGTCAACGCCGGCCACGTGCGCCCGGATCTGCGTATTCGAGCTAGTCGATGGCCTTGCCAGACTTCCGAACGCTCAGTCAGTGTGTTCTGCGGGCAACGAGCTGTCATGACGGCCCGTCATAGGCAACGCTGGAAGCGGCGGACTGGAGCCAAGACGACCACGCACATGACGCAGCGTCATGACGGCATGGCACTCCGCGAACACAATGCCTCGAGCGGCACCCAGCGTGACGCGCCTGAGTTCGGGCGCGCTTGGGCCCCAGTCGAGAGTCTGAAATGGCGGCTCCTATGAAACGTGACGTCCTCGGGACCCCAGTCCCCGATCACACCCTTGCTTCCACGACGGCGACCAGACGCGACGCGCCAGGTCTCATCAGCGCTACTGATGTCGGGCGCCGACCTACGCCTACCTCTCAGATGTGGCCGGTCCTCGAGTCCACGTTGACGCCTGCCGATTGGCTGCGTGTTGCCGACGCCCTGGAGGCCAAGGCAGCCAAGCTCGAAACAAGCGAACCCGAGATCGCGCAAATCTATCGAAGTGACGTCGCCCGAACGCGGGCGCAGTGGAGCGGCAATTGAAGACCGACTACGCTGCGGCGTTCGTCCCGAAACAACGGAAGTGATACCGACGATGAATTCGAACCATCCGTCGGGCCCCAAGATCGAAGTCACACGCGACGGCCCGTACCACGTAACCGGAAGCCTGCCTCTGAGCGAGCAGTGGATCGTAACCAATGCTGGCGGAGAATCCCTCGACTACCGGGAAGGCACCGTATTCGACGCGACTCCCGAGTACGATCTCTGCCGTTGCGGACACTCCGGCAACCGGCCGTTCTGCGATGGCAGCCACAAGACGGCCCGGTTCGCCGGCACCGAGACGGCTAGCCGGCAGCCGTACCTCGAGCGCGCTGAGACGTTCGAAGGTCCGACGATGGATCTCACCGACGTCGAGGGCCTGTGCGCCTTCGCCCGGTTCTGCGACCCGGAAGGCAGAGTCTGGAACCTCGTCGGGCAGACCGACGACCCGGCAGCCCGACACCTGGTCGCACGCGAGTCTGGTGACTGCCCCGGCGGTCGGCTCGTTGCTTGGGAGCGCGCCACAGGGAACGCCGTAGAGCCGGCGTTCGAGCCATCGCTTGGCCTGATCGAGGACACGGCCCGCAACGTCCGCGGGCCGATATGGGTCCGGGGAGGGATCCCGGTCGTTTCGGTCGGCGGCGAGACATACGAGGTCCGGAACCGGATAGCGCTCTGCCGCTGCGGAGGATCGCACGACAAGCCCTTCTGCGACGGGTCGCACACCGCCTGAGAACAGCGGCGAGACGGCCCGATCAGCCACCTGCCTTTCATCCGGTCCCGGTCTGCGCCTCGGGCTCGAACCTGACCGGCGCCGCCTCCGAGACTTGAGCAAGAGCCGACGGTGACCACATCCGAAATCTCAGACGACAACGGAACACGGCGCAACGTACTCCTCTCGCTTGGCGTAAATGGCGTCGAGACGCTCGCCCTCGGGTTGGCGGCGTGGATGACCGGTTCTGTCGGCCTGCGGGCTCAGACTGCGGCCAATGCCGCCGACCTGGCGGTCGTGGCCTTCCTCCTCATCGGCGTGCTCAGCAGCGCTCGACCCGCCGACGATAGCCACCCACTCGGCTACGGGCGAGAGAGATTCTTCTGGTCGTTGTTCGCGGCTCTGGGGATCTTCGTCGGAGGCGCCGGGCTGGCCCTCGCGGGAGCCGTCGAGTCGGGGCTGCACCCCTCCCCCGTCGACCATTACGCGATCGCCTACTTCGTCCTTGCCACGACCGTGTCGCTGGACGCCTTCGCCTTGGTCGTGGCAATGAAGCCGATGAGACTCGAGGCGGCGACCCGAGACATCTCGCTGCGTGCCCAGGCCCGGAGGAGCACGGATCCGGCCGCTCTGACCGTGGTCATCGGCGGGGCGTGCGCCGTAATCGGTGCCGTCGTGGCTGCCGCGGGTCTGGTAACGAGCCAGTTGACCGGAAGTGCTGCCCCCGACACCGTCGCGAGCGCCTTCATCGGTCTGGTGCTCCTGGTCGCGTCGATCATCCTGCTGAGGGCGAACCGAGCGCTGCTCTCCGGACGCGGCGTTCCGATCTACATGCTTCGCGAGATGAATCGCGTCGTTGCCGCTCGGCCGGGGATCGTCGCGGTCCCCGATCTGTTCGCCGTCGTCGTCGGGCCATCGAGCTTGATCGTCGATGGCGATGTCATCTTCTCCGACGAGTTGACCGTCCCGGACGTGGAGCAGGCAATCATTGGCGCTGCCGCCGCCCTGCGAGCACGTTGGCCGTCGGTGGACTACGTCTACTTGACCCCGGTGCCGAAGGCTAGGTCGCGACGTGCCGCTCGCGCCGCGAGAACCCGAGTTGCGGCTGCCGGTCACGCCTCGGTGGCTGAACTGCCGGTTGGAGCGGAGCCCATGAAGGGTCGTAATGACTCATCGACCCGCGGCGAACACACTGCCTGTGCGTCCGGGCATGTCGCCAGGAAGACCGACCCCAAAGCCGTCGTATGGCTGGCCTCGCGGCCGCAGGATGGAGACAACTCAATGGCGGATCTCGTCGATCTCGTGGTCATCGGCTACCCCGATGAGGCAACGGCGGAGAAGGCCTACGAGGTCGTCCTCGGGCTCGAGCACGACCTTGTCATGCAGGTCGCCGGAGCGGCCGTCGTGGTCAAGCATGCCGACGGCAAGGCCAAGATGATCACCAAGACCGGGGCCACGAGGGCGGGCGCCATGATGGGCGGCTTCTTCGGCCTGCTGTTTGGTCTCCTGTTCCTGATCCCGGTCGGTGGCCTGATCTTCGGCGGGATCATGGGCGCAGTGATGGGTACCTTGACCGGTTGGGGAATCAAAGACGACTTCCGCCAACGGGTCCAGGACGTCCTCAAGCCGGGTTCCGCAGCTCTGGTCCTCTTCATCAAGAAGTGGACTGAGGACAAGGCCCTCGCTGCCCTTGCGCCGCTTGGAGGCGAGGTCCTCAAGACGTCACTCTCCGACGAGGCCACCAAGGAGATCAACGACGCCCTCGAAACAAACTGAAGAATCGCGCGATCAGGCGACCAAGACTCGCTTGTAGTGGCAACAACAGCGCCAGGCCGCAGCCCGACGCCAGAGGTGCACGAATGAAAATTCTCCTCGCTGTGGACGGCTCCACATCATCCGACCGAGCAGCATCACTGGTTGCGAACCTGGCTTGGCCAATGGGCAGCACGATCGAGGTCGTCACGGTCTATCCCGGCACGGCCGCCATGTTCGACATGCCCGGAGTAGTGCAGGCTGCCGACGTGATCCAGGAGACAGAGAATGCGATGGAGGCCGAAGCGAGGCGTACCGTCATCAAGGTCGCCCGCCGATTCGCAGCGCCCGACCTGACGGTCCAGACTCAGGTCCTGCGCGGCCGGGCCGTGACAGCCCTCCTCGATCAAGCGTCCGAGTTCAAGGCCGACCTGATCGTCGTGGGCAACCGGGGGCGCGGCCCATTCGAATCGGCTGTTCTGGGTTCCGTTTCCGCCTCGGTCGTCGACCATAGCAAGGTACCGGTTCTGGTCGCCCGTCGAGATCACATTGCCCGCATCTTGTTGGGAGAGGACGGCTCAAAGAGCGCCGCGGCCGCAGTCGACACCGTCCGCCGCTGGTCGGCACTTCACGGCGCTCCGATACGTGTTCTCAGTGTCGCGGACGTGGACCCACAATGGAATCCGTGGCTGGGCGGGGCGGAGATGCGGGCTGCGCAAGCCGCCGGCACGGCCAGCATCCACGAGCGCCAAAAGGCGCTGTCTCTGAGTACGGCTTCAAACCTCGGGAAGGCCGGGCTCGTCGCCGAGGGTCTGGTACAGGACGGTAACCCCGCGCATCGCCTTGTCGAGGCGGCCGTGAACTGGGATGCCGACCTCATCGTGGTGGGCACTCACGGCCATGGCGGCCTGGGACCTATCGTCGGTAGCGTCGCTCGGGCGGTTCTCTATCACTCCCCGTGTTCGGTCCTCTTGGTACCGGAACCGCCGGCGTCACCTGGAGGGCACCATGGATGAAATGGTCGCCCGAGCACTGGTCGCGCGTGCGCGAAAGCGTGTTGAAGCGCTGCTCGCAGAGCAGACCGGAGAGATCCGCGCCGATGGGTCTCTTGAACGCCAGCAAACGGGCGAATGCGAAGCGACCGGCAGTGCGCTCGACTCGGAGTCGATCTCGGTTGCCCTCGTGGCGGATCTCCGCAACCAGCTCGCCGCCGTGGGCCGGGCCGAGGCTCGCATAGCGCGCGGCACTTACGGCCGTTCGGTTGAGAGCGGGCTCCCGATTCCGGACGAAAGGCTCGAAGTGGAACCTCTGGCGGAGCGAACGGTCGAGGAGCAGCGACTCTACGAAACCGCCCTACTTCGATAGGGAGTCAATAGCTCTCGGCGTCTCTCCGAGTCAACACTCCTGCACGCGGCCGGCGCCGGCAGACGATTTCGGCACCGAGGTCGCCTGAGACGACTGGCAGGAGTTACGAAGCCTCAGCCGGCCGCGGTGTGCGACAGCGGTCCATTCAGGTCGCCCGGGTCGGCTTGACTCCTCTCGCCCCGACCATTCGAGTAGGTAGCCGCCCGAAGGCCCTTCCCCACGCTCGATTCCGCCCCGCTGGGCGTTCCTCCGGGCTGACCCAGACCTGCCCGTTCGAGGGTGATCCTGAACCGACCGACCTCAGCGACCTGTTCGAACTCCTCGTTGGTCCCCGTTCGGCTGGCACGCGCGAAGAGGTCGTCGTAGTCAACCTTGGCTCTGCCGGTATCGCCCACCTTCTGATTATCGGTGCAAATGATTGCAGCTGAACAGCGGAATGCGCCGCACGACATGGTGGCCGCGGCCCCGGCAGGCTTCCTGGTCTCGGGGCGCCGCTACTGGCGACCGCCCAATTCACGACGGCGCCGAGTCGCTGCGGTTCGGCTTCAATCCCCCTCGCGCGGGCCGGTAACATCTTCGGCGTGGCGGAGAGGTCAGTACGCGCCACCGTCCCCGCCCGTAGCCAGAGGGCAGAAATGACCAGGATGACGATCGAGCCCATGATCTGCGGAGCGGCAAGGCCGGCGGTCCGCCGCCTGCCCGGCCTGCTCGGTGCCGTTGCATTGGTCGCGGCCGCGTGCGGTCAAACGTCGACTACCCCACCGGCGACCGCCGCCCCCGGCGCCGACGCGGCCGGGATCGTCTGGCTGTGCATGCCTGGCAAGGCCGACAACCCCTGCGAATCGACGCTGACGACCACGGTGATGGATGCGTCTGGGAAACGCACCGAGCAGAGTACGACGCCGGCCGCCAATCCCCCCATCGACTGCTTCTATGTCTACCCGACGATCAGCCAGCAGCAGAAGCTGAACGCCGACCTCTCCATCGATAAAGAGGAAGTGACGATCGCGACCTGGCAGGCCGCACCGTTCTCGCAGGTTTGCAAGGTCTATGCCCCCATCTACCCTCAGGCGACGATCGCGGCCCTCAGCGGGGG
>PMKN01000083.1:8239-10533 GCA_003158675.1 Chloroflexota bacterium
GGCGGAAGCGCCACCGTGGCTCCGGGGAAGACGACGGGCGGCGACTTCACCGAGATCCCAACCTGCTCCTCGGCCGCGCAGACGGGCTGCGTCGTGGGCTACTCCAGCTTCTGGGATACGCCTCCGGCAAACGCGATGTTCGGCCGCGCCGCTACCGCAGTCGGATTCCTTCGTGGTCCGAAGCCGGGTGAGCAGCTGATGTGCGTGAACCCGACGGCTCTCGGCGGCGGCGCGGGCGTGCTCCAGCCCATGATCGCGGCCGTGGATCTACCTCGTGTGGTCGCCGATCCTCCGAGCCCGCTACCCACCACCACTTTCGTTACCTACCCGAACGCCTACTCGGCCGAGTGCAAGACGAGCGACGCCGATGCGTGGCTGCAGATCACGCGAACGGTGCCGGCGACAGCCGCGCCTACGTGGACGGGCACGGAGGGTCCGACCTGGGGCCTTCATGACTTCGACGTGGCCGGACCGCTGGGCAACCTGGTCGACCTTGTCAGAGCGCAATCGGCCGCCTTCAAGCCTTAGCTGGACCTCCGGCCGATCGACCACGAGCCAGACCGCCTAGTGCCTGAGGCACCTACGACACGGCGTCTCACCGAGGGGGCGTGTAGGGGACGTAGAAGGCGCTACTTCAATCGAGCGGCCAGGTCCTCTGGCCCTCCACGCTGCGCTCGCGACCGCGCGCGAGGTCAAGGCGACCATGTGGACCATCCACGCGAAACGAGATATGCGTCAGCGACCCGACCGGAGAAGAAGCGCCGGCCGTTTGGGATCCGGTCCGGCCGGCCGTCGGCGCAGGCAACGCAGCCGACCCCCTTGCTTCAGCCTGAACGAAGGCGAGATGTTCGCGATCATAGGACCGTCCGGCTCGGGCAAGAGCACCTTGATGCACCTTCTCGGGCTCCTCCACCAGCCGGACGGCGTCCCGCCAAACGGGAGCGAGGCCGCCGGCAGCCCGCGGCTTGTCTTCAATGGCCGCGACGTGACGAAGGTCTCGGACGGCTCGCGAACTGGGATCGGCGCCCGCGACATGGGCTTCGCTTTCCAGGACTTCAATCTGGTCCCCACCCTGACTGCCCTGGAGAACGTATATCTCGCCTGCGACTACGCGGGACGCGCCGGCCGTAAGGGACGAAAGGACGCGGTCGACGCGCTTGCCGCCGTCGGACTCGCCGATCGGGGCCACCATCGGCCGACCGAGCTTTCGGGCGGCGAGCAACAGCGGGTCGCGATCGCCCGGGCGCTCGTCAATCGGCCCAGGCTGGTCCTCGCGGACGAGCCGACGGGCAATCTCGACTCGGAGCGAGCGGCCGAGATCATGGGCCTGCTGACACTGCTCAATCGCGGCGAGGGTCTGACGTTGCTGATCGTGACTCACGAGCCGGAGATCGGCCAGGCGTGCGACCGGGTCGTGCGCATGCGCGACGGTCGAATCGTCGAGTCCGGCGCCGTCGCGACTTCCGGCACGGTGCTCGCGGCATCAACTCTCGCGCAGTTCCCTGCTGCGAGCACAGGAGCATCCCCATGAGCCACTCGTTCACGGAGCCGTCGATACTCACGCTCGCCTTCTATCGATTCGTGTACGACCCCCTCAGGGCTCGCCAGCTCCGGCGGCTCGTCGGGTCGCTCGGCCTGCGGGGCACGGAGCGCGTGCTCGTCTTCGGCTCCGGGGCAGGGTCAGAGGCAAGGTATCTCGCAGACTCGCTCGCCCGTGGCGGACGCGTCACTTGCCTTGACGTCTCCGCTACCTGGCTCGGCGAGGCGAAGAGGCGGCTGCGCGGCCGCGCCAACGTCGAGTACGTCCTAGGCGACGCTCGGTCGGTCGGCCTGGCCCCCGAGTCGTTCGACGTCATCGTCGCGCACTACTCGCTTCACGATGTCGATCGCCCTCAGCTTCCGGCGACACTTGCGGCGCTGGCTCAATCGCTCGAGCCTGGAGGTCGCTTCGTCGTGGTGGAGCCGTCCGGTCAGGGGCACATCCACCATGCCCTGAGCCCGAACGAGCTGGCGTCCTATATGAGCGCGGCCGGGCTTCAGGAGCTCTCGCGTCGCGAGATCGAGTCCCTGCCCGGACGGGCCACGGAAGCCATCTTCGCTCGCGGCGGCGGTTCCTGACCGGCCGCGGTCAACACCGCACCTGTCCACCGGCCGACGACGACCCGCCCGGTCAGGCAAGAAGAGGCGAAGATCAGAGCATCGGGCATGCCACACCTACTCCGCTAGGGCCAGCCAGCGGTTCGCACCGAGAAGCTCGCAGCCAATCCTGCATGGGACATTCAGGTCGTCGGTGT
>PMKN01000025.1 GCA_003158675.1 Chloroflexota bacterium
GTCGATCGCGAGCGCAAGCGCGAGCTTCTGAGCCACCTCGTCAGCTCCGGCAGAATCGACCGGGCGCTCGTCTTCACCCGGACCAAGCACGGCGCCAACCGACTTGCCGAACAGCTCGGCCACGACGGCATCAGCGCCGCCGCGATCCACGGCAACCGAAGCCAGAGCCAGCGAGTCCGGGCTCTCGGCGACTTCAAGGCGGAACGGGTCGCCATCCTGGTGGCCACCGAGATCGCCGCACGCGGCCTGGACATCGAGGGTCTACCGCACGTCGTGAACTTTGAGCTGCCGACGGTGGCTCAGGACTACGTGCATCGCATCGGCCGGACGGGCCGCGCCGGCATGGAGGGCGACGCCATCTCGCTCGTCTGCACAGACGAGGACCTGCTGCTCCGGGACATCGAGACGCTGCTGCGCCAGCCGATCCGACGCGAGGTCGTGCCGGGCTTCGAGGTCGACCGCTCGATCCGTCGAGAGCCGATTCGCCAGCGCAGCGGAGACGTTCGCCAGCCCTCCGGTCGGCGAGGGCAAGCGAGCCCGCAGCAAGGACGCCCGCAGTCTCAGGGACGACCACAGGAACCGGCGCGCCCGCAGGTGCCGAGCGGGCCTCGACACGCGCAGGCCGCGCCGAGGCCGGGCATCGGGTTCGGCCGACCGGGGATCGGCGCCGGCAGGCAGTCGACTTACGTCGCCAGACCGGCCAACGGCGTCCACGCTCGATCAATGCCAGGTGCGCGACCGAGCCAGGACCGAACGGCTTTCGTGTCGTTGCCCGGCGAGCGCATCGCCCGCCACGGCAGCCGCCCCGGCTGAAGATCGGCGAGGCGCCTCCAGACCGCCCGGGATGAATACGCGTACACCTCACGCCGCCCGTTCGGCTCCTCTATCGTTCGCGTGAGCCCGCGATCCGGCATTCCAGGGTCATGGTCACCGAATGGCCAAATGGATGGATAGCCGACCAGGTTCGCGGTGGACTAGGGTGCCTGCCATGGACCAACCCAGCCGAATCTGTCCCTGGTGCTCGACTCCGATTCCTGCCTCAGCGCTTGCGTGCCCCAAATGCGGCGCATTGGTCGAAGGCGCAGTCGCGCCCGAGATCGTGGGCGTCACCGCCGTGGACACCAAGGCCGCACTCGAGCACGATGAGGGCCGAGTACCCGATTCCATCGACCCCAAGGCGTGGCTCCGAGCCGGCGCCGACGACCCGGTGATAAACCCGGAGGCCATCCTCCCGCCGAGCGAAGCCGTGCGTCTCGAGATGCGCAAGATCGCCCTGGAGACCCAGATCGAGAACGCCGGCCGATCGGTGATGGGCGCCACCGGCGACGTTGCCATCGACGTCGGAGAGCCGTCCGCCGAGGCGCTCGAGGCCTACGAGGCGGACTTCCTCGACACGCTGGGACCGGCGGGCGAGACCGACCTGGCCGAGCGGGCGAAGGCTCTGGAAGAGGAAGAGAAGCGCTGATGCGGCGCCGCCTGATGGGGCGGGCTAGCTTGACGTTGGCGTACCCCACCGCGTAGCCTGCCCGAAATGCGACGCCGTCTCACAGCGGTCCTGGCCTTCGCCGCCTTGATCTGGCTGCCCACCGTAACGCCACCTCCGATGGTTCAGGCCGCCAGCTCCTGTACCGCATGGACGAGCACGCGCGTTCCCCCTCCCACGATCCGAGTGCTTCGGACCGGCGGGCCTTCGAGCGGCCACGTCCAGGTCGTCAGCTTCAAGAGCTACGTCCAGATGGTTCTGGCCGCGGAATGGCCGGCCAACTGGGCTGTGCCGGCTCTCCAGACCGGGGCCGTCGTCACCAAACAATATGCCTGGTACTACGCGATGCACTATCGGGGCGGGACTGCCCACGGCACCTGCTACGACGTCGCCGACGACAGCAGCGACCAGGTCTACCAGCCGGAGACCCGCCATCCCTCGGCCGGGCAGCTTGCCGCAATCGAAGCCACGTGGACCGAAAGCCTCGTCAAGTACGGCTCGTTCTTCGCCACGGGCTACCGCCCCGGCATCAACTACCTCCATTGCGGCAAGGATGCCGACGGATCGCACCTGTTTCAGCACAGTTCGCTCGACTGCGCGGCCGAAGGCATGACAGCCGACGAGATGCTCCACGTCTACCTCGACCCCGGCCTGGCGATACTCCGACCGGCGGCCAGGCCTGCGGCCATCTTCTTCCTGCCCGCCGCCCAGAGTCAGGTGACGGTCGGTACTTCGGCCCCGATCGCCTGGGTCGAGGACCTGGCCGTCGGGACGACGATAGCTGCCCGCTCGACCACCTTGACGATGTCTCTTCCGAAGAACGGTTGGTGCACCTCGGACCGCTGGCTGCCCGCCTCGCCGCCCTGGCAATCTAGCGATGCGTCGGTCCAGACCGTTTCCGGCCTGCGGCCCGGCTACTGCTACCGCGTTCTGGTGCAACTGACCGATTCCGCGGGCGTCACCACGCGGGCGTTCTCGGGCCCGATGCTGGTCGATCCTGCCGCTCCGAGCGCGATCTTCGACAACCCACCGCCCAACGCCGTGACCCTCATTGCCGACCCGGGCGCGACGGTCCAATGGGAGGAGGCGCCGGCTCCCGGTACGCAGATCGCAAGCCGCAGCCTGATCACCCAGTGGGCGGCGCAGCCGGAGTTGGGGAGCTGCACGGGAGCCCAGTGGAGCACGCTCAGGGCCACTTCCACGTCGTCACCGTACCAGGCCACCGACCTGCTGAAGATGTACTGCTACCGCTACGCGCTCGTCCTGACGGACAGCGCCGGACACAGCAGCACGACTATCTCCGGCGACCTGATGACGCCTGCGGAATAGCCCTCGCGACCCCCGTCGCGGAGTCCGTGCCCAACGGTCCCGTTTCAGCCTCGAAACCGCTCCGGGCGTAGGATGGGCGCTGCCAGTTGTCGAGGGCAAGGAATCCCTCGCCTTAGATCGGGGTGACGACCATGGAACCTAACGAGCAAGGTGGCGATACGGGCGGAACCGGCGATACGGGCGGCGCTCCTCGACGAGAGCAGGCCCGAGCGGCCGCGGAGAAGATGATCGCCCAGCTCCAGGTCATGATCGACCAGGCCGGCAAGACCGCCGGGCCGGTCCTGCGCGACGTGGCCGCGAAGGCCGCCGAGCTTGCCGCCGTGGCGGCTGAGAACGCCGGGCCCGTCGCTCACAGGGCCGCCAACGTGACCGAGCACGTAGGCGACCGCCTGGCCGTGCGGAGCAAGGACCTGGCGGCAGATCTGCGTAAAGCCGCCGAAGCCGCCCGAGTCCACAAAGCCGAATCCGACGACGGCTCTGCCCAGGACGACGGTCCCGCCGACGACGACGGTCCGAAGGACTAAAGCAGGTCGAGCTGCGCTCTGAGGATCTCGCGGCCGTCTTCGCCGGTCAGCCGATACGCCCAGCCGCCTCCGAGCGGCCACGCCCTATCCACGAGCGTCTCGTCACGCGCTGCCGAGCTGGCGAATTCGAGCACGTAGCGCCGGGGCGTTGCGTTGAGCCGCTGGCCCTGGCCCGCTGCCTCCAGGGCCTCCTCGAAGTAGTCGAGATAGACGCTGTTGTTGACGTGGCCCATCGGGTCCAGGTCGCGCCGGTGAACGTGGAATCGGCGCTCGACGGCGTCCGGCGGCGCCTCCGGCAGCGCCACCCTGCGCATATCGAAGGTGGCGGCGCTGTCGTCCGCAAACCTGTAGAACTCGTCGGGGACGCGTGTTGGCACACCGCGGAGGTTGGTCATGACCCAGTCGAACTCGAGACGGGCCACCAGTTCGCCGGAGCCGCTGCGGACCTCGCTCTCGCGCCGGACGGCGATGCGCCGCCAGCCGGATACGCGCGTGCTGACGAACCTGTCGTCGTAGGTGAGGCTCGGTGCGAAGACGTCGAGCTGGACCGCTCGAACCAGCCAGAAGAGGCCCCGCGCCTGGTACCAGTCGCGCCCGAAACCGAACAGCGTCGAGTGTTGCCAGGCAACGTCCGCGGTCCACGCCAGGTAGATCGCCGCGCGGATAGTGTCGCCTGCGGTCGATTCCTCGAAGCGAACGCGGAACGGCCGAACGATCCGGTATGTCGGCCGGTTGGAGGGCGGGTCGGACGGCGCGTCCGAGAGCGGGTCGGCTGGGCCGGTTTCGCTCAAGAGGCACGCACTCCCAGACGATCGATCGTTTCGAGGGCGAACAGGCCGGTTCGTTCGTGGCGGGCCGTCGAGCGCTCGAGTCGAAGCTCTGCCGACCTGCTGGCGTCGAAGACGACGATCGCAACGGCGAGTTCAATCTCCTCGTCGGCGGCGTGGCTCCGGGCGTCGTCGAGCTGGTTCAAGACGTCGGCGTCGATGCCCCGCGCGCCCCACTTGCAGTCGTAGGCTTCGGGCCGCGCCGGCGATTCCACCGTCACGTCGTAGGGGTGGATCTCCGCCCTGACGCCGTCGAACAGGATGCGCCGCTCCCGCTTGACAAGGGCGCCCCTGCGGGCCAGCAGCCGAGCAGTCAGCTCCTCCACGATGGCGCCGCGATACTGGTTGCGCGCCTGGTCGCCGCGATTTGCGACCTCGAGCGAGGCCGCCAGAAGCTGCTCCGCGCGGTCGCGGGCCGCCGGCCCCGCCGGCCCCTCGCCAAAGAGCGACGGAAACATGCGCCGCCAGATCTCCGGCTCCGTTCTCTCGCCGTTCATCACGGCCCGGGCCATCAAGCGTTCGGGGCATGTGGCCTCAGCCAGCAGTGCCGCCACGCGCCCGACGAGCGGGTCGGCCTGGATGCCGGCGTACACCACGGTGCGGGCGTCGCGGGCGGCATCCTGGAATCTCATAGCTCAGACCCGCCCAACGCCAGCGCTACGATGCCAGGGAAAGTCGAGAGCCAGTCGATCGCCCGGTGAGGGTCGGCGATGAGCCCGATCTCGACGATCGCCTCTTGGACCGCGGCGACGGCCTCATCCGAGAGCGGGCGCCCGGAGTCCGCCCCGGCCAGCGCCAGAATGCTCGGCAGGTAGGCCTCGGTCAGGTCAGTGACGTATTGCCACTCGTCTTCGACCGTCTCCGCGAGCTCGGCCAGTGCTTGATACGCCCGTGCAGCGCTTTCGAGGAGATCCGCTCTTTCGGTCACGCGACAAGCCTAGCGGCGTCGCCGCCATCGTGGGAGGATTGCTGCCAGACGAGTAATCGGAGGGTGCGATGGATCTCGGTTTGTACGGGCGAGGTGCCCTGGTCGGTGGCGCGTCGGCGGGGCTGGGGCGAGCGTGTGCGGAGCGGCTCGCCTCCGAGGGTTGCCGGCTTGCGCTCTGGTCTCGCGGAGGAGAGGCGCTCGATCGCGCGGCAGAACAGATCCGCGACACGCACAAGGTCGAGGTGACGACGATCGCTGCCGATGCCACCGACCCTGCCGCAGCGGCGCAGGTGGCCACGGCTGCGCGGCGAGCTCTGGGCCGAGTTGAGATCGTCGTCCTCAACGCCGGGGGGCCTCCTACGGTCGAATCGACGAAGACGGACCCGAACGTCTGGCGCCGCTCGTTCCAGCTGCTGGCCATCACCCCGATCGAGCTGACGACCCTCCTGCTGCCACCGATGCGCACGCACGGCTGGGGACGCGTGGTCTCGATCCTCTCGTCCGGCGTCCGCCAGCCAATCCCGGAGCTGTCGTACTCGAACGCCTGCCGCAGCGCGCTCATGGCATGGCTCAAGACGATCTCTGTCGAGGTCATGGCCGACGGCGTTACGGTCAACGGCGTCCTTCCAGGACGCCTCGACACCGAGCGCGTTGCCACGCTTGACCGGATGAAGGCCGAACGCATGGGCACGACCGCCGAAGGTGTCCGGGCCGTCATGGAGCGCGGAATACCGGCCGGTCGCTACGGCCACCCCGATGAGCTTGGCGCGTACGTCGCCTGGCTATGTTCGGACCGGGCTCGGTACCAAACGGGCACCTTCGTTTCGATCGATGGCGGATCGATGACGACTCTGCCTTAGTGCCGGGTCGGCCCTGGTGACATTCGGGCCGATGGACCGGTCGTTTCTCTACGGGGGAGTGTCTCGCGTATCGCTCGGGCCCTCCGGATCAGTCGCCGCGGTGACCGCGTGATTCGATGCCGAAGCTGGCCCAGTGGCCCGTGTACGGCAGCCAATCCTCGTTGACCCGCTCGACGATCGAGGATGCGGGGCCCTCGCGGAGCGCCTCTAGCAGATCCTCGAGATCCGAGCGGGGGCCTTCGGCGACGACTCGGAGGCTGCCGTCCTGCTCGTTTGCGACGAAGCCGGTGAGGCCCATACGTGTGGCCCGGATCGTGATGAAGTAGCGGAAGCCGACACCCTGGACGCGGCCCCGGACGCTCGCCTCGAGCCGCGCCACGGCGCCCGGCGCGGTCATCGCCGGGTCATACTGCGGGCCACCGGTCTTGGCCAGGCCAGGGCCAGGACGTCGAGGGCCAGCTCCGGGTTGGCGTTCTCGTCGATCTGAGTCTCGACGTCCGCGAGTTGGGCCAGAAAGGCCGGCACGGCGCCGGGCGCGAGCGTGGACGCGACTGCGGCGAGTTCGTCCAGCAGTTCGGGGTCATGGAGTTGACGTTTGCCGCCCAGGCCCGCGACGGCGAGGTCCCGTGCCACGGAAGCCCATATCGCGATCAGTGCCGCCGCCGCCGTGCGACGGTCCGTGGCAGAAGCCTTGGGCGTGGTCGCAGGGGCCGCTTCCGAATCACCGGCCGCTGGATCGTCCTTATCGGCTGCGGCCACTCCCGTGGCCTGGCGCCGCCGCTTGCCGCCCGAGGCGCCCACGCTGCCGGCCCCGTTGTCGCCGGCACCAGCCCCGGCGCGGCGTCCTTCCGCCAGGGCCGCTTCGAGCGCCGCTGCCGTCAGCATCAACGACCGCACCGATGTCAGCCGGTCGTTGCGGGTCGCGGTCAGCATGTCGAGCAGGCCCCGAGCCGCCTCGCCACGCAGCCGCGCCGCCTCCGGCGCGCGAGCGTACGCCAGTGCCAGGCCCGGAGCGCCAGACGCGAGTCGGGCGAATCGTGCGGCCGATGGCGCGTCTGCGGCGCCTAGCTCGCCCAGCCAACGTTCAATCTCACGTCCCGAGACGGGTCCGAGGCGGACACGCCCGCAGCGCGATCGGACTGTCGGCAGAAGGCAGTCTTCGTCGTCGGCGCAGAGGATGATCGTGACGCCCGACGGCGGCTCCTCGAGCATCTTGAGGAGCGCGTTTTGCGCGTCCTCGTTCATGCGGTGGGCTTGCTCCACGATCGCCACGCGTGCGCCGCCTTCCACTGGAAGGAGCGCCAGCTCGCCGATCAGGTTTCGGATCGTGCCCGGCTCCGGATCGGTGGCTTTCCCTATGCGGACTTGCAACCCCGGTCCTTCCGGCGCGAGCCGGTGGAGGTCCGGGTGGTTGCCCGAGGCAACAAGCCGGCAGCCCCGGCAATTGCGGCAGGGCCGCGCGGCAGATTCCGGGTGAACGCACAAGAGCCCCGCGGCCATGTCCATCGCCAGCGTCGTTTTGCCGCTCGACGCCGGCCCCGCCAGAAGGACGGCATGCGGTACGTAGCCGCCAACCATGTCCGCTATCGCGGCCAGCGCACGTGGCTGACCGCGTATCGCGGCGTTGTCCATCATGGGCGTAACCGAACGATCCGGGCGCCGCGGCGGCTACTCGCCCGCCGGATCACCCGAACCCGCGGACCCGTCGCTCTCGCTCGCGGCCGCCTTCTTACGGGCCGGAGCGCGTCGCTTGGGAGCGGCTGCGGGAGCTGCCTCGGCGAGAGGCAGGGCGTCGCCGGCAGTCTCCAGAGCGGGCTTGCGCCTGCTTCGGGTTGCGGCCTTGGCGGGCGGCGCGCCTGCTTCGCTGGCCCTGGCAGTCTTGGTCGTCTTCGCAGCCTTGGCGGCGGGAGCGGCCTTGGCAGCCGGAGCGGCCACCGAGGCGCCGTCGGCCGGTGCGGCTTCGGACTTGGGGCGCGTGCTACGCCGTGCCGGGGCCTTTGCAGGAGCTGCCTCGGCAGGAGCTGCCGCGATTGCCGGAGTCTCAACTTCAGACTCGGCCCGGCGGCTCAACTTCGTCGAGAGCTGGGCGCGCAGGATCTCCTCGAGTTCCGGCGGAACCTCGCTCCATGGCTCGGCCGAGTCCCGGCCCCCGCCACGGGACGCTCCGCCACCGCCGCGATAGGCCTGCGGCTGCTGTTGACGTGGCGGCCGCTCGTCGCGGCGGCGCTGTACGGGCGGCTGCGGCTGGCGAACCGGTTCGGGATAGCGAGTCGAAGATCTGCCGTAGCGCTCGCGCTCGACGGCGGAGGCGTACGCGCTTCGAACGCCCCGTCCGCCACTCTGGCCTCCACCGCGGCCCTGGCCCTGGCCCTGTCCGCGGCCTCCTCGCCGGCGCTCGGCCAGCAGGTACTCGGGGATCTCGGGCTCGGCAAAGTCGTCCTCGTCCGCAGGCACGATGGGCGTGAGGCGCTCGGGCCGGCCGGCCATCCCGATCTGCGAGTCCCAGACCGATCCGAACTGATTGGGGCGATTGGCCGGCGCTACGGCGCCGGGCTGGCCTTCCTCCGGTGCCTCGGCTCCGGTCTCATCGCCCTGCAGCACTGTCTCGTCGGCTCCTCGGCCGCCGTGACCGCGGCCCCTGCCGCCGCGCCGCCGCCGACGCCGTCCGGCTTCGGTCGTCTGGGCATCGGTCTCTGTCTCGTCGACGATCTCTGTGAGCTCCTCGCCGACCGCAGCCACGATTTCTCCGCCGAGTTCCTCGGCTGTCGTGGCATCGGCGTCGACCGCCTGAGCTCGGGAGAGCTTCTCCCCGGGCAGCGCCACAATCCGCGCCGTACCGGGGCGTGCGGCGCCGCGGCTTCGAGCGGCGCGCTCACCCGATCCGGCGACGGCAGCCACCGCCGCCGGGGCAGCGGCCGCATCCTCGCCGTCGCGAGCCCCGACCCGCCGGCCACCGCGACCTCGCCGGCCACCGCGACCCTCGGTCTGCTTGTCCGGAACCTCCGTCATCGAGAGGTCCTCTTCGTCACCCGGAACCCGCCGGCCCGAACGCGACGAGTCGCGATCAACGCGGGCCAGCTGCGTGATGTCGTAGAAAGCGTCGGCGACCTCGATCAGGTCGGAACTGGTGTTGCCCCGGAAGCTGATG
>PMKN01000030.1 GCA_003158675.1 Chloroflexota bacterium
AGGATTCGGGTCCCGGTCCGCCAATCGGTCAGCCCTCTTCAGTGAGACCGTCGAACCTGTCTGTCGTACCAGCGCACGGCGAACCAGTAGCACAGCAGGATGGCCACGGCGACGGCCGCGGCACCCTGGATGGGCGGATAGCCGATGACGTCATTGGCGGTGTCCACGAAGGTCCCTGTGGGCGGCGGCTTCTGGGTGACCAGCGCTCCGGGCGTCCCGAGGTTGGGAGTCGCGGCGGCGGCAGCTGGACTGTGCTGACCCGCGTCGCCCAGGTAGAGCGACGAGCCGGCCGGGACCGCTGCCAGCGCGACCGGATCGCGGTCGGCGCCGAGTTCGAGCGTCCGCTGCAAGTTGCCGGAGGCGTCGAAGACTTCGACCGCGCCGGACTCCGCAACGTGCAGGAAGCTGCCCTCGTCGCTGGCGCTCATGGCGACGACAGCGCCACGCGGCTTGGCCCAGGTTACGGCCTGGGTCGCGCTGACCTGCCAGAGGTCCGCGTCGCCGGCCACGATAGCCGCCGTGCTAAGGGCCGCTACCGCGTTCGGTGTGCCGGGCAGCTTGACCGTCCATGTGGCCAGGAGAGTGGTCAGATCAACCCGCACCAGGGCGTCGGGGTTGTGCGTGGCGACCAGAACTCCGCCGCTCTGGCGGTCTATGGCCAGGGCTCGTATTTCGCCCTCGACGGTGGCCTTCTTGACTGTGGCGGTAGCCGGATCGACCACGTCGAGCCAGCTCTTGCCAGCTTCTGCGACGGCCACTCGCGCATCGCGACGGTCGCCCGCAAGGAGGTTGCCCGAGCCTGGTAGCTCAGCGCTCTCGACGACCAGATTGGCGTGCACGGTCACGAAGACCAGCGTCCGCCGCAGCGGCATCGTGCCGACGAGAATCTGCCCCGCCGGGAAGGCCAGGGCCGAGACGGGGCCCGGCGTCGAGATGGCGTCGCCGACCGCGAGGGTTTCGATGTCGATCGGCGTGAGGTGAGCTCCGCCGCTGCCGACATAGAGAGTCTTGCCGTCGGGCGTGAAGGCCAGCGACTGCGGCGCCGGGAGCACCTTGATCGTGCTGACGACGGTCGCCGTGGCAACGCGGACTTCGAGGACGCCGTTGGGACTGGCCACGTAGAGGTCGCCGACTCCATTGGCCAGCGCGGGCCCGGTCAGGCCCGCCAGAAGCATAGTTGCCAGAGCGCAGCTTGGTCCGATTGCCCTTGCGATCTTCACGCTCGTATCCCTGTGCGTAGGCACTCTGAGGTATCGGTTGCGCTATGTGGAGTAGTAGCGGCCGGGCGGGCAGCTTGGCCAGCCCGGCCGCCATTTCACGCTGCCACTACCGCTTGAGGTTCACGAGCTCCTGGAGCATCTCGTCCGAGGTGGTTATGACGCGCCCGTTGGCCTGGAACCCGCGCTCGGCGGTGATCATGCTCGTGAACTGGGTCGCCAGGTCGACGTTGGACATCTCGAGGACGCCGGTGGTAACGGTGCCGCGGCCGCCCGAGCCGGCCCTGCCGATGTTGGCGGCGCCCGACGCGGAGGTAGAGGAGAAGTTGTTGGCGCCGGATCGCAACAGGCCAGCCGAGTTAAGGAAACCGGCAAGCGCGATCTGACCCAACACCTGGGTCGAGCCGTTCGAGTAGACGCCGCTGATCTCGCCGGTGCTGCCGACGGCGAAGGTCGTGAGCGTGCCCGAGGTGAATCCGTCCGTGCGACCGGACGGCTGGCTTGTGCCACTGAACTGGCTCATCGGACCGAAGTCGATCGCCGGAGTGGTGGCAGTAGCGCCATCCGGGAAGGTGAAGCTCAGCGAACCGGTCGAAGCCGTCTCGATGCCGGATGTGCTGAAAGTGAGCGTGCCGTTGTTGACGGCCGGGACGACTGGAGGTCCGGCTGAGTAGGCAGTCTGAGCGATCGCGATGCCCGTGTCGGCGGCATCCTTGGTGACGGCCCAGTCCCACGTGTTGGCGGCCGTCTTCGTGAAGGTGACCTTGACTGAATGGGCAATGCCCAGGGAGTCGAAGACGGTCATCGTCGTAGGCACGGAGTCCCCGTTGGCCGCGCCGGCGTCCAGGTTGCCGCTGAGGTTGACCGTCGTAGTCGCCTGGGCGGTGGTGCGCTGCCCGATCGGGATGACGATATTGCCGATCGCCTGAGTGATGTCGACGTTGCCTGTTGCGTCGGCTTGCCAGCCCTGGACCTTCATTCCGCTGGCCGGATTGCCCAGGGAGCCGTCGAGGGCGATGTCGAAGGCGCCGTCGCGCGTGTAGTAGGTGTTCGTGCCGTCCGACTCAACGAAGAAGCCGTCTCCCTGGAGGGCCATGTCGGTCGTCTTGCCGGTCGCCTGAAGGTTGCCCTGAGTCTGCAGGACGTCGATTCCGGCGACGGACATGCCGAGCCCGATCTGGGCCGGGTTGATGCTGCCGAGACCGCCCTGGGAAGCAGTGGCGCCGTGAAGGGTCTGGGACATGATGTCCTGGAAGTTGACGCGACCAGACTTGAATCCGACGGTATTGACGTTGGCGATGTTGTTGCCGATGACGTCCATCATGATCTGATGGCCGCGCAGACCCGAGATAGCCGAGAACATTGAGCGAAGCATTGGATGCCTCCTGAGGTTGGCTGGCGTTCACGCCCTATGGCGCGACGCGACTTGGCGTCCGCGGCCAGGCCAGCTTCCTCAGAGAGGTCCGGCTATCGACCTGGCGCACGCGGCGGACGATGGGTTTCACGACCCGACGACTCGGGTCAGGCGATGACAACGCTGTCTATCTGGGTGAAGACCCTTTCTTTGCTCTGGTCCGGCTCCACGGCCGTGACGACGGTGTGGCTTGGTGCGTGGACGACGTAGGCGTACTGGTCGAGCATCACCAACGACTGGCCGCGACTGCCACGCTGGCTTAGGGTGTCCATGGCCTTCTGCAGCCGATTCAGCTGGTCCCCCTGGAAGGGAATCTGGCGCTGTTCGACGCGCCTCATGGCATGCTCCGAGAACTGGAGCGAGTGCTCACCGAGGGCCGTGGTCAGGGCATCGCGGAAATCCCCGTTTGTCTGACCTTGCGGCGCCGTTGAGCCCGGCGGGCCGAGTGGGCTTGTGCCGGGCAGGCCGGTGAGACCGCTCGGCGCGCTCTGAGCCAGCGCTGCCGGGCCTGGTCCGATGCGATCGATCGTGGCGATCACCTCCTGTGTCGATGGGGCGGCCGAGGCCGCCGGTAGCTATGTGGCGGAACTGCCGGTGGAGCTTGGCGCGGTCACGATCGTGACGCTGTCAGGCTTGATGTACTGACTGCCTACTTGCAGGACGAGCCCCGCGTCGGTCGACTGCGTCACCGAAGTCACGAGGCCATCGACCGCCGATCCGTTGACATCCAGCCCCGTGACGTGCTTGCCGATGAGCGCCGACGATTGAGCCAGCTGCGAGCCGGCCATCGTCTTCTCGAGCGTCTGGAACGTCTGGACCATCGTCATCTGCGATAGCTGACTCAGCATCTGGGTGTCATCCATCGGCGTGGTCGGGTCCTGGTTCTGCAGCTGGGCCAGGAACAACTTCATGAAGTCGTCAGTGGACAGGCCGTAGTCGCTGCCCGTGCCGCTCGAGTCGATCGAGTCGACGCCACCGGTCGCGGAAGTCGTGTCGATGCCCGAAGTGGATCCATAGGCCGTCGCGCCGGAGGTCCCATATAGGTTCGAGGACAACTGGGTCGGATCGATTGACATGGCTTCTCCTGTCAGGCGCGGATGTCGAGGGACGAACCGGTGGCGGGCGGCGGTTGCAGCCTGCCTCGGCCGGGGTGCGCGATAGTCGAATGGTCGAACGGCGAAGCGGCCGGCCCATGCGACTCGTGCGAGCCGCCGGCTTGAGCCCCTGTACCACTGCCGCTGCCCGTGCCACTGCCGCCGCCGGAACCGGGGCCGAGCTGGCTCCCGGCCGTGGTGCCCTGGCTGCCGTGGCCGTTGCCCGAAGCTGGGTCGCCGTTCCCGGCGTTCGTGGCCAAGGCCGCGGCCTCTGAGTTGCCGCCTCGCCCGGTCGCCGTCGACGTGCCGCCGGTTTCGGTGCGGACGGTCACGTTGACCCCGGCCAGGGCGTCGCCGGTGGCGTGGACTCGAGCCGCGGCGGCGGTCAGGGCCTCTGCCGAAGCCCGATCCTTTACCACCAGCTGGGCTTGGACGATTTCTCCGGCCCGGCCCGTCACGACGAGCCTCACGTCGCCCAGGTTCGGGTCTATCACCCGCGCCTCCACGACCGGTCCGGCCGCGGATTGGTAGGTGTGAATGGTGTGTACGACCTGGCTCATGAGCCGGTCGGCGGAGTCGGCCAGGTCGACCGTCGGTGTCGCCGCGGCGACCGAGTCGGCCGGTCGGGTCGAAAGCGGAGCCGTTTGGACACTCACTGCGGATACGGCCACTGGAGCGTCGATCGACTGAGCCGCCGCAGTATCCGGTTGGACCGAGGAGGCCACCCTTGCAGAAGCCACGATGACCGGTGCCGCTGCGGACGATGCCGGAGCGCTCGACGACGTGGCGCGGCCATCGTCGCCGCTCGCGGCCGGTCCCGCAGTGGGCGGGTCGTTCGAGCCCGCCGCGTCGTCCGCCAGCCCTTGAGTTGTGGCCGCCGAGGCGCCTATGGCCCGTATCGCTCGCGCGCCGCCCGATCCGAGGACCGCGGCGCCTCGGGTCATGACCGCGAATGTCGAGCGATCGGCGGGCCGGCCGGCCGGTCGTGGAACGAGGTGCGACGGACCGGCAGGGGTGACAGTCTGGGCCGGGACTGTGATGGCGGGCGCGGCCGGCGAAGCTGCGGCAGGAGCCGTCGGGGGAGTTGCGGTATTCCTCGGCGATCCGTCTGCCGTGGCGACCGGAGCGATCGAGCCGGACCCGGCCGATGCCTCACCCGTTGGTTCGACACGCGCGGCGCCTGGAGTGGCGGTGGCCACGGCGGGAGTGGCGACAGCCGGAGCGGCCTCCGGCATGACCTCGGCAGTCGCGTGGACCGGTGCCGGCGCGGACGGCTGTGGCTCAGTCGACCCGGCCGGGCCGGGCGCCTGCTTGCCCGGCAACGCCGCTGAAGTGACGTCGGGCATGGCGGCCGCCGACAGATCGTCGGTCGAGGCCGGGGGCGCGGCCGTCTGTGCGACCCGCGGGAGAGGGCGAGGCGTGGCCATGCCGGACAGCAGTATCGGAGCCGGGGCGCCCGCAGCCCTGGCCGCGGCGACGGCCTTCGAAATGCCCGGCTGGGCGGCCCGGGTCGCTGCCCAATCGGAACCGCCGACCCACGGTTGCGAAGGCGGGTCGGCCGGCCCGGACGCGGAAGCGTCAGCGATGGCAGAGGACGAGGTCGGTTGCGCGGCGATCGAATGGTCGGCGGCGGTCCGGGGGCCTGGCTCGGCGACCGTGCCGACGACCACCGGGGCTGGACCATTCTGTGTGGCTGCGACTGCGGCGGAGGGAAGCTTCGGCGACTCGACCGCGGGGGCGGCCGCTTCGACCGCGGGGGCGGCCGCTGGATTGCCGCGTCCCGCGGCAGGCCGCGCGAGATCCGGCGCGGGTCTCTCCGGGAGGGTCGCGCTGACTGGCGACGAGGCTGCCGTGGGCGGCTCGAGTCCGAGA
Source organism: Chloroflexota bacterium (assembly GCA_003158675.1). Taxonomy (GTDB): domain Bacteria; phylum Chloroflexota; class Limnocylindria; order Limnocylindrales; family CSP1-4; genus Fen-1039. Next base: position 5,598 of record PMKN01000030.1, read on the forward strand.
GGCGTCACGTCTGGCCGCGCGCCATCGACCGTCTGGGACGGACTCTGCCCCGCCGCCACACCCGATTGCCGGCCCACCGGAGCAGGCGCCACGACCGAAATCCTCGCTTGGGGCGAGAGTTGGGGGAGAGCTGCCGGATCGGATTCGGTCGCCTGCGCCGCCCGGCCGGCACCGCTAGTCGCGGCTTCCGGCGGCGCCACGTTCGTGGCTGAACGGCTGACCTCCCGGATTGCCGGCCCAACCACGGAGTTGGCCACGCCGGGGATCCGAGGCATGTGGTCTGGCGTGACCGGCGAAGAGGCAGGTCGGGCTTCGAGTGGCTCGGTCGCCTGCGCCACCGCGGGCGGCCCGGCTGTGGCCGCGGGAGTGGCGGTTGCAGACGGAGCCTGGCTCGTCGCGCCCGCGGCGCTCGTCGCGCCGGCGGCGCTCACCGCGCCAACGGCGCTCACCGCGCCAAGCGCCTGCGCGACTGCGACATCGGACGACGAAGTCGCGGCTTGGCTCTCCTGCCCCGCGCCATCCGTTCCGACGGCGAGCTGATAGGCAGCCGCGACCAGAGCCTGGCCTGAGGTCGCCGGATCGGCGCCGTCTGCGCGGGGCGCGGAGTAGGAGCCCGGAGAGGCGCTTGACGCCTCACCGGTTCGGACTCTGGCACCCCTGCCCGGGCTCCGCCGCTCCGCCGGGCGGTCTACCGGACCCACCGGACCTTCCGATGACTTGTCGGCAGCCGGCCGATCGACCGTGCCGGTGCGCGTCGACACGCGGCCACGCCACGCCGCCGGTCCTTCGTCGGCCCGTCCCGCGCCACCAACCGATCGGTCGGCAGCAGGTCGGGCCCCCGGCTCGGTTTCACCCGGCGCGCGAGCCGCACCTGATGCCGTTCCGTCGGGCGCGCTGGAGCCGCTCGAGGCTCTGACCTCTTCGAAGACGTCGCCGAAGCTCTGCTCGTCGGTTTGTAGGGATCCCGGGACGGTAGCTCCGGCAGCGGTGGCAACCGTTGGGCCGAGTGTCACGTTGGCAGCGCCGAGACCCGCCATCCTAGTGGCCTCCAAGCACGTCGTAGAGTTGGCTGTACTTGGCGGTGATGAGCCGCGAGACGGCCGAGTACTGGATCTGCGTCTCGGTCAGGGCCGTCATCTCCGTTTCGAGATCCACCGTGTTGTTGTCGTTCCGGAGGTTCTCGTTGGCCGCGGAGTTCTCGATCGATTGCCCGCCAGACGCGAAGCTCGACGCGACGGACGAGTACTGGCGCGGATCGGTCGTACGCATGGCCACGTTGGCAGCCGGTCCAGCCGATGGATCGGCAGCCTCGCCCGTCGACGACTCCATCGCCTGGACTTCGCTCCGAAGAGTCGTCTCGAAGTCGACGGTCTGGGCCTGGTAGCCGGGCGTATCGATGTTGGCCAGATTCGAGGAGATGGCAGACTGCCTTGCCGTCAAGCCATCGAGGGCATCCTTCAGGATCGAGGTCGTCGGGTCGATCAGGCTCATGACGCCGACTCCTTGTAGTTCGCCCACTTGCCCAGAACGTGGGAGACGTACGCTCTTGCCGAATCCGGAACGGCGTCGGCCCGCGAGACCGCGCCCGGTCCCTGGTTGTAAGCGGCGAGGGCCATGTCCACGCGGCCGAACCGCTGCAGTTGAAGGGCCAGGTACTTCGCCCCTCCGTCCAGGTTCTGCTGCGGATCGAAGGCGTCCTGAACGCCCATGTCGCTCGCCGTCCTCGGCATGAGCTGGGTCAACCCCTGGGCCCCCACGCCCGAGACTGCATTCGGGTGGAAGCTCGACTCCGTCGAGACGAGCGACGCTAGGAGCAGCGGATCGATTCCGTTCGTCACCGCAGCCGTCCTGATCTGAGCGGCATAGGGAATCTCAGAGGCCACGGCGTCGAAGCGGGCCAAAACGGTCGGACTCGCATCCGAGGCCGTCGCCCCGGGGTCGGACGTCGAGGCGGGGCCGGTCGGCGAAATCGAGTTCGGCAGGAGTCCGGTGTCCAGATATGGCGTCGGGTCGACCGCCGTCCCGCCTGGCGTGTACAGAGCAAAGTGGAGATGCGGTCCCGTCGTATTGCCGGTGACCCCCTCGGTGCCGATCTCCTGGCCACGGCTCACCGTGTCGCCGACCTTGACCTCGAGGTCCGGGTTGAGATGCCCGTAGGCGGTCACGTAGCCGTCATCGTGGCGGATCTTCACGACTACGGCTCCGTCGGAGACCGGACCGGCTTCGATCACCGTGCCGTTGGCCGCGGCGAGGATCGGCGCGCCGAACTGTGCCGCCAGGTCGATTCCCGGGTGGTAATGGGCGTAGGTGACACCGTCCACCGTCGCCGGCGGCTCCATCGCGAGGGTCGTCGGACCGAACGCCTGGGTCAGCTTGCCACCGGGCAACGGGCTGCCAAAGCCGATTCCGCCCAGGACCCGGATGCCCGAGTAGATCGTGTTGGCGTAAGCGTTCGAGGCGATCGCGACCCTGTCGGCGGACGCCGACGCGGAAGACGCGGCAGATGTTGACGTGCCATCCGACGCGCTCGACGAGACCTCGGCCAGGACCCCGGCAAACGGCGAGCCGCTGTCAATAGCTCCGGAGGCCGTGCCCACGAGGGCGCCGTTCGACTGCCAGTTCGGGTCGATCTCCGCGAGCCGAGCATCCAGCGCAGAGATGCGAGCGACGATGTCGCCGTAGCCGCTCATCAGCGGTTCCTCGCCGCGCGGACGGCGTGCTGAGTGGAGGCGATCTCGGCCATGGCCAGCATGTCGAGACGATCTCCGGCCCGGCGCTCCTCGGCCAAGAACCGGTCACGCAGCCTCTCCACGACCTCGCGCCGCTTGGTGGCCTCCGCCAGGGCCTGGCGAGCCTCGAACAGCGAGCTTGTGGCGCGCCCGAGTCGCTCCTGCGCGGCGACGATCGCGCGCTGGGCGGCGCCCAGGGCGAGGACTGCGCTCTGGAGCTCGCCGGCCTCGGCCGGACTTGACTGCAGATCGGCCAGGAATCGGAGCTCGGCGCCGGCCCGTCCCTGGGCCTGCTGCACCACGGCCACGGCCCGTTGGTGCGCTTCCACGGCGTGGCTCAGGTTGATCCGGGCCGATTCCTCGGCCATCTCGCGCAGGCGCAGGACGATGCCCAGACGGAAGCGGTTGCTCATCGCCCGGCCTCACCGCGCAGGTTCGCCGGAATCGTGGCGGGCCAGGCCGACTGCGCGGCGCCGGTTACCGCCGGGCCGACCGGCTGAGGAACGGACGCGGTCTTGGCCTCGGCCGGTCTGGCGACCGAGAGACCGGCGCCGGCCCGAAGCAGCGACTGGGCGCTCAGGACCCCTGTACTCTCCATCATTCCGCGGGCGGTGCCAATGTCGGACGCTTCTTCGAGCTCCTGGCAGAGGAAGGCCTCGAGAGCAGGGCGCAGCGCGATCGCCTCGTCGATCGCCGGGTTCGAGCCGGCGGCGTAGGCCCCGACTTCGATCAGGTCCCGAGCCCCCTCGAACTCGGCGAGCGCGGCCCGAACTGCGCCCGCGAGTCGCAGATGCTCCTTGTCCACCACGGCCGGCATGGCTCGCGAAACCGAGGCGAGTACGTCGACGGCGGGATAGTGATTGCGCTCGGCGAGGGCGCGTGACAGCACGATGTGTCCGTCGAGGATCGACCGGACCGTGTCCGCCACCGGCTCGGTCATGTCGTCGCCTTCGACNNGTGAAGAAGCCGGTGATGGTGCCGTATTCGGTGTTGCCCGCTCTCTCGAGGAGACGCGGCAGCATCGAGAAGACCGATGGCGGGTAGCCTCGCAACGCCGGTGGCTCCCCTGCTCCGAGACCGATCTCGCGCTGCGCCATCGCCAGTCGCGTGACCGAGTCCATCATGAAAAGGACATCCTTGCCCTCGTCCCGGAAGGACTCGGCAATGGCGGTCGCAATCTCGGCAGCCTTGAGCCGGAGCAGAGCCGGCTGATCGGAGGTGGCCACGACCACGCACGACCGCGCCAGGCCCTCCGGCCCGAGTTGCTCGTCGATGAACTCCTGAACCTCGCGGCCGCGTTCGCCGATCAGGGCGATCACATTGACGTTGGAGGAAGCGTGGCGGGCGATCATCGCCAGGAGCGTGGACTTGCCCACACCGGAGCCGGCGAAGATGCCGAGTCGCTGGCCCTTGCCGGCCGAGAGAAGCCCATCCAGCGAGCGAACGCCGGTCGAGATCGGAGTCGAGATGCGCGCCCGGCCCAGTGGATGCGGAGCCGCCCCGGTGACGACGCGGTACTCGGCCCGAACCGGGCCCTGGCCATCGATGGGCCGGCCGAACCCGTCGAGGATACGGCCCAGGACGGCCGGGCCGACCGGCACTCGGAATTGCTGCTCGCGCAGCCGCACCGCGGAGCCGGGACGTACGCCGGAGAGATCGCCAAATGGCACGAGGGTGATGGTCCCGTCCCGGAAACCCACCACCTCGGCACTGACCATCCCTTCGGGCTCGAGATCGATCCAGCAGATGGAGCCGAGCTGCAGGATGAGCCCCGCGACTTCGACCGTGGTGCCGACGACTCGGACCACCTCGCCTGACGCCTGGAACCTCGACGCAGCCTCGGAAGCCTCCATGAGATGGCGGAGCAGCGGCGAAACCGGCACTCCGTCGCGGTCAAGGTGGCTCCGGGCCGGGCGGGCCAGGAGAGTGCCATGGCCACTCATCGCGCCCGTCATGCGACCTCCTCTTCGACGGTGCCCCGGGCCAGGCTGGGAATGGCGCGGTCGAGAGCGATGCCGATCTCCTCGAGCTGCGCCTCCAGGCCCGCCTCCACGAAACCGTGCTCGTAGCGCAGGGTGCAGCCGCCAACCGGCAGAGTCGGGTCACCTTCGAAGATCCACGTCTTGCCCAGGTACGCGCGACCGTGGAGCGCTTCCCAGGCCTGGGAAACCGGCTCGACGGCGGCGGGATTCAGTAAAACGTGGGCTTCCGGAGAGCCGTTGATAGTGCTGACGGCAGATTCGAGGGCGCCGCACAGAAGACTCGGATCGAGTCTTACCTCGTGTTGGACGATGCGCTTGGCAACCGACAACGCCAGCTCCGCGATGGCGTGGGCGATCTCCGAGGTCCGCTCCGGGGCGGCTGCGTGGAGCCGATCCAGGAATGCCCCGGACGCCTCGACGGAGGCTCTCAACTCCGCCTCGGCTCGGGCGATGCCAACCTGGTAGCCGCGCTCCTGGGCGGCCTGCTCGGCGCGCCGGACTTCCGCGGCGGCCGTCTCTGGCCCACCCGCGACGGTCCCCGAGGCCGCGTAGCTCGACGCGGCGGTCGCGGCGGTCGAACGAGACACGGCTCGGCTGCGACCGCGCAGGATGTCTCTGCCGTTTGACGTGCTCTCAGAAACGGCCGCGGCCGGACCGGGAGCCGCGGCAGCCGCCGCCTCGGCTCCGACCTCGTCCTGCGTTCGGATCAGCCGCCAGTTAGACAAAGGCATCTTCGGTGCCTCCGCGGTTGATCGCGATCTCGTCCGAGTCTTCCAGCTTCTTGACGGTGTCGATGATGCGCTGCTGGGCTTCCTCGACCGCCTTCATGCGAACCTGGCCGGCGATGCTCATCTCCTCGCGCAGCATCTCCGCAGCCCGTTGGGACATGTTCTGGAAGAACTTGAGGCGCAACGGCTCCGTTGCGGGCCGTAGCGCCAGCGCCATGTCCTTGGCGTCCAATTCGCGGATGACGCGCTGCATCGCCCGGTCGTCGAGGAGGACCATGTCGTCGAAGACGAACATGTAGCGGCGGACTTCATCTGCCAGCTGGGAGTCCTGCTCCGAGAGGGCGGACAGGATGAGGCGCTCGTTGGTTCGACCGACCTGGTTGAGGACGTTGGCCAGCGGTCGCGTGCCGCCCACGGAAGTGACCTCGGTGACAACCTCCGAGAGCTTGCGGCGCAGACCATCCTCCACGATCTCGACAGCCTCGGGCGTGATCTGTTCCGTGAGCGCGATCCGCTTGGCGACTTCGACCTGGATCGACGCCTCGAATTGCGTCAGGATGCCGGCCGCTGCTCGGGGATCGATATGGGCCAGGACGATGGCGATCGTCTGCGGGTGTTCGCCGTTGAGCAGCGCGGAAGCCTGCAACGGATCCAGGTCCCGCATGAAGTCGAATGGGATGATCATCTGGGCCTGGTGCACGCGGTCGAGCAACTCCGCGGCCTTGCCCGAGCCGAACGCTTGACCGAACAATTCGATGGCGTAGTTCTCGCCGCCGGGCAGGACGCCGGCATGAGCGAACAGGCCGGCGTAGGCCTCCTCGAGAATGGCGTCGCGGGTGGTCGAGTCGACTGCGGGCATGCGCATCAGCTCGAGGGCGACCCGGTCGATCGCCTCCGGCGGCAGCCGGGCCAGCAGCTTGGCCGAAGCTTCCGTGCCGAGCGTGATCAGCAACGCAGCGGCCTTGCGAGGTCCGCTCAGAGCCAGGGCTGCGGTCTCTGGGCTCATCGGCTACGACGATCCTCTTCACGCAGCCAGCCGTGCATCAGCCCGACCAGCGCATCGGGTCGCTCGTCCGCGACCATCTTTAGACGCTCCTGGATACGAGCCTGGGGAGTGGCCCCGGGCATCTCGGCCGGCGCAGGCTCCGGAGCGGCCAGGGCCGGCGCGTTCTGGCGAGCCAGCGCCGGCATGAGGGCCGCCGTGGCGCCGGCCGGAGCCGGTCCGAGGTCGAACACGCTCTCGTCGGCACGGCGGCCGAGCGCGCGGGTGTTCATCCAGAAGAGGAAGAGCATGAAGAGCCCGAAGACCGCGCCGAGGATCGTGCCGCTCATGTCGCCGACGGTCTTCATCATGTCGGGCGAGGCTGCTGCAGCAGCAGCGGCGGCGGCGGCAGCGGAGGCTGCGGGAGCCTGGGTCGCTTGAGCCGCGAAGGCCACGGACTCGACGGCGACGACGTCGCCGCGAGCGGTGTCCGCGCCGATCGCTGCGGCGATGCTGGCCTGCAGCGTCTCGGGCTTGAGCGAACCCATCGAAGCCTGGTCGACCAGCACGGCGACCGAGAGACGCTTCACGACGCCCGGCTCGGTGACCACGTGCTGGATCGTCTGGGAAACGCTGTAGTTGACCGTGGTCTCCTGATGTACGTATCCACCCGCGGTCGACCCTGGTGCGGGCGAGCTGCCCGCCGAAGTCGAGGCGCTTGGAGCGGCGGTGGCGCTGGGAGCGGCGGTGGCGCCCGGCGCGGCGGTAGTCGTCGCCTCTGTGCCCGAGCAAACGCCCGGGTAGGTGGGCAGACCGGGGACGTTCGAGTTGGTGCCGGGAATGCCGCAGGCGGCACCGCTTGCGCCCGGACCGTACTGCTCGTAGATGTTGTGGATGCTCACCGGCGGGTCGCTGCCGGCCGGCGCGTATGTGGTCACCTGAGCATCGACTTTGCTCGTGTCCACGTCCGCCGAGACCGCCACGGAGGCATGACCCGAACCCAGGGCGGCGTCGATCAGGGCTTCGATCTTGGCCGTGGCCTGCTGCTCCACCAGATCCTTGGCCTGAGCCGCCGCGGTGTCGGCTGAGTCGGCGGCCCCAGCAAGGACGTGACCCGCATCGTCGGTAACGACGACGTTGTCGGCCGCGAGCCCCGAGACGGAGCCCGCGACGGTGTTCACGATGGCTCGCACCAGGCCGCTCGACGGCGTCTTGCCGTTGGACATGGTCAGTACCACGGAGGCGCTGGCCGGGGTGTCGTCGGTTGAGAGAACGCCCTTCTGGGCCATGACCACGGCTACGCGGGCGCTGGCGATCCCGTCCATCCCCTGAATGGTCCGCGTCAACTCGCCTTCGATGGCGCGCTGGTAGGTTACTTGCTGGTCGAATTCCGAGGCACCGAACTGTTGGTTGTCGAAGAGGTCAAGGCCCTTGCTGGCACCGTCAGTGGCGATGCCGGCACCGGCAGCCGCGATCCGCGCATCGCCCAGGGAGTCGACCGGCACCAGGATCGTGCCGCCCGCGTCCGCCAGTTCGTACTGGATGTTGGCCGCCCGCAGGGCGCTGGTAACCGCGCTGGCGTCCGAGGCCGACAGCTTCGTGAAGGCCGGCGTCAGATCGGGCTTGCTGGCGAACATGACCAGGATGGCAATCGCCGCGGCCGAACCCACGGCCGCGAAGACGATCCCGATCCGCTGCGTAAGGGATAGCTGTTTGAGGACGCCCTGCACCTGGTCGTTCATCGGTCGGCCACCCTCACAGTTGCGTCCGCATGATTTCCGTGTAGGCGTCGAGCAGCTTGTCGCGTACGGTCGTCGCCGCCTTGAGGCTGATGGAGGCTTCTTCCATCTGCAGCATCACCGTGTGAAGGTCGGCCGAGCCGCCCGAAGCGAAGTCGGCCAGCGCCGTGTCCGTCGACGTCAACTGGCCGTTCAGCTGACCGAAGGCGTCGCTCAGCGAATTGAGGAACGAGTCGCCCGGCGCCTGGGTTCCCGCGGCGGTGCCATCGACGGAGCTGCTGCCGCCAATCGGGGTCGTTCCGGCGATGGAACCCGTGCCCGAGAGACCGGACACTGACGAGATACCAGCAATCGGAGCGATACCACTCATGGCCGCTTATGCCTTTCCGAGGTCGAGCGCGTCGAGGGCCTGCTGCTTGGCGGCCTGGGCGACGGTGGCGTTGACCTGGTACGAGCGGGCCGCACCCATGATGTCAGTCATCTCGGCCGAGACGTCGACGTTGGGATAGGTGACGAAGCCCTGTGCGTCCGCGTCCGCATTACCCGGATCGTAGCTGCGGACATTCGGCCGGGCCGGGTTGACGATCGCGATCGCCGACACGCCCTGCGCTCCTTCTCCCGGGCCCATCTGGCGCGCCTGAAAGACGACCGCCTGCTCTTGATAGGGCTGACCGGCGTCTTTCTGGCTGCGGGTGGTCTGGGCATTGGCCAGGTTGCTGGCGGCGATATCCATGCGCAGCCGCTCGGCGGTGAGTCCGGAGGCGGCGATGCGAATGGTGTCGAAGACGCTCATCGTGCTGCTTTCCTCGGCTGGCTCCGATGGGCCTCCTCCGGGCGTCTACCCGTGGACTCATCGGAACCGCCCGCATCTTCGGTCGGTCTCCCCCGACCCGGTATCAGGGTCCGCCCTCGGTCTCGGCGGCCATTGGTAATGTCGAGCTGCCGGCGGCCGGACCTCCCCAGTCGGGTCATTCGCCCGGGCCATCCGCGCAGGCCCCTCGGGCGGTCCAGCTCGATCTCACGCAGACGAATGGGCCCGACAGGATCCGCGCAGGCCGGCCGGCGGCAATGTGCGGGCCAACTGGCCTCGCCGGCCATACACTGGCGCACGATGGAAGAAAGGAGCGTCGTCCGTCACCTGGCTGGTGCCGAGCTGTGGGCCCGCGTCCACGATGCCGGCTCCGGGGCGGGATCAGGCGGCCAGGCGCCTGCATCGATACGCGCCGGAACCGCGGCAGCCGTCGCTCTCGTCGCGGGCTGGGAGGACGGCGAGCCCTTCTGTGCCACGATCTGCTCCACCGACGTCGGCCTGCAGTTCTGCCGTCGCTGTCCCGCGGAATTGGCGACCCGGGTCCTGGCCACCGGCCGCGCTGCCAAAGGAGCGTGCCGGGCCGGCGGAACGCTCCTCGGCTTTCCGGCGCCGCGCGGCTCACGCACCACCGCGGCGATTCTGCGCGTAGGGCCTCCGAATCCGCGCGACGCCGCTGCAGTCTCGGATCAAACCCGCGTCACCCCCGCCGCACTCCGCAGGGCCGCCCGGCAGGCGCCGCCCCCGGACGCCCGGGCGGCCCTGGCGGCGGCCCGAGTGCTGCGCGACCCGGCGCGTCTGTTCGAATGGCAGATCCAGCAACGCACCCGGGGCTCCGACCGGCGCCGCACAGCGACCGCGGCGTTGGCGCAGATGGTCGCCACCAGCGAGGAGTTCTACGAGCTCTACAGGGAGTCGCAGCGCCAGCGCCGCGAACTGGAGCGCAACCAGCGCCGCCTCGATCGGCTGGCCCGCCAGACCCTGCAGGCCAGCGACCTCGAAAGGGCTCGGGTCGCCCACCAGATCCACGACACGGCCGCCCAGTCGATGGTCAGCGCCTTCCGCTTCCTCGACGCCGCTCGCGCATACGCCCGGCAGCACCCTGGAGAGTCGGTCGACGACTACCTCGAGTCGGCCTCCGATCGCCTCGTCGCCGCCATCCACGAGGTCAGGGCGGTTCTGGCCCACCTGTTGCCACCTGGATTGGAGGAGCTGGGCCTCGCCAACGCCATTCAGAGCCGTATGAAGGCGCTAAGGGCCGAATCCGGCATCGAGATGACGCTCCAAGGCGACCTGCCCCGGCTCGATGACTGGGTCGAGCAGACGCTGTACGGCATGACCACCGAAGCCGTCGCCAACGCGGTCCGACACGCCCACGCCAGCGTGGTCACGATTGAACTTCGCGCCACCCGGGATCGTGCCGTCGTCACGATCGCCGACGACGGTCACGGCTTCGACCCGGCCGCGGCCGAACGACGACGCGCCGGCGGCGGACTCGGCCTGCTTGGGATCGCGCGCCAGGCGCGCTGGCTGGGTGGCTCCGCCTCGGTTCGCAGCCGTGTCGGCTCGGGTACTCTGATTCGAATATCCATCCCGATTGCCCGGCACAGGGGCACTCGGGCGGGCTACGCTGCAGCCGGCACCGATGCAGCCCCACCAGGACGGAACGGAGAAGGTAAGTCGTGAACGAGCGCGCGCGAGTACTGCTCATCGACGACCACGAAATGGCCCGCCGCGGCCTGCGTGCCATGCTCTCCGCAGCCGATTGGATCGACGTGGTCGGCGAGGGCGATTCCTGCGAGAGCGGCTTGAAGCTGGCCGAGGAACTCGGGCCGAATATGGTCCTGTTGGACATCCGCATGCCTGGCCTCGATGGCCTGGCTTGTCTGGAACGACTCAAGGCCCGCCACCCCCAGATCGCAGTCGTGATCGTGACCCTGTACGACGACCGCCGTTACGTCCTGGAAGCGATCCGCCGCGGCGCGGCCGGCTACCTGCTCAAGGACGCCACCACGGCTGAGGTAATTCAGACGCTGCACAACGTCTCGAACGGCCAGCTTGCAGTTGAACCGCAACTCCTGCGAGAGGCTCTCGCAATCCGCGACGAACCGCCCCCTGCCGGCGACACTGCCAGACAGCGGGCGGAGCAGTACGCCCTCACTCCGCGAGAGCATGACGTCTTGCTGCTCGTTGCGGAGGGGTTGACCAACAAGGAGATCGGGGGGCGGTTGTCGATCACCGAGGACACGGTGAAGAAGCACGTCCAGAACATCATCTGGAAGCTGCGCGCCGCCGATCGAACCCAGGCTGCCATCATGGCCCTGAAGCTCGGACTGCTCGAGAACCCCACCTGATCCGTCGTCGCCTACGACTTGGTGGTGGCTGTAGTCAACGGATTTGCGGCCCGAGCGTTAGGGATCGCCCCTAATCGTTCAAGTCCGGGACCCTGAGCCCGATTCCTCAGTCACTTCGATGGCAACCAACGACCTTCTCCCAACGGCACTCGTCACCACCGGCACCGCCCCGGCGGTGGTTCAGCAGTTGGCCCCGACCACCGAGGCCACGCAGCGTGACCGCTTCGCCAAGAGGGCCGGTCCTGACGTTTCGTTCAAGGGGTCGGATGGGACGACCGAGGCGTACGCCGTCTTCCAGATCGATCCGGAGAGCAAGCGGCTCCAGGTGACGGTCGTAGACGGTCACGGGCAAGTCCTGCGCGTGATCCCGCCGCGTTCGGTTTCCGAGATGATCCAGTCGATGAGCCGCTACCGGCTGTAGACGGGCCACCCAGGAAATCTCGACTCCGTCCTGACCCTGAAACCCGGCCCGCATGGCCGCGCGACCTCACTCCCGCCGGCGAACCAGCCGTTGCCACTCGGCGACGCCCGATCGCGGAAGTTCCCGCTCGGTGCGGACGGTCCCTTCAAGTCCGACTCCCCGGCAACCGATTCCCCGACAAGACCGCAAGCGGTCCCGCCTGTCGCCGTACGCGACGCAGAGGATGCAGTCGTGGTTCTCGTAACCAGCTCACGAGGCATCGGTAACCCATGACGCTCACCCTGTCCGAAGCCGGTCAGAACGTAGTCGCGGGCACCTTCGGACGCGCCATGAAGCGTGCGGGCGAAGCGCTCGGGTCGATGAGCGGCCAGGTCATCGAGGTCCAGACGCCACTGGTCAAGCGCTGCACGGCGGCGGAAGTTCTGACCATGGCAGGCGGGCCGGAATCGATCGTTCTGGCACTCTACGTCGGCATCAACGGCTCGCTCCAGGGCCACGCTCTGCTGCTCTTCCCCCCGTCTGACGCCCACCGCCTGGCACAGATCCTGCTAGCCGGATTGCTGGGTCCAGGAGAGTTGCCGATGGAGCCGAGAGCCGATCCGCTTGTTTACGACGAACTCGAGCTGTCGGCCCTGCAGGAGGCCGGCAACGTCACGATCTCCGCGTTTCTCAACGAGCTCGGAATGCATCTTCACGAGCCAGTCCAGCCGACGCCGCCCCAGGTCGTTATCGAAATGGCAGGGGCCGTCCTCGATGCCGTGCTCCTCGACCTGGTTAGCGATGCCGATCAGGTTCTTGCCGCCAAGACGACTTTCAGCGAAGGCGACCGGGCCATCGACGGAACTCTCTTCGTCCTGCCGCGCGCCGACAGCCTCCGGGTCCTCCTGGATGCTCTCGGGGCTATCGGGATATGACGCTGACCGCGAGTCCAAGCCTGCTTGTGGCCGGCATTGGCGAGATCGTCCTGAGCTCCAGCCCCGACGCCCATCTGGTCGCCTACGGCTTGGGCTCGTGCATCGCTCTCGCCGTCTGGGATCCCCGGACCAGGGTCGGAGGGCTGGCTCACTTCATGCTTCCCAGCGGTCCGGCCAGCCCCGGCAGCCCGGTCAAGTTCATCGACAGCGGCATCGACTCGTACTTCCGGGCCCTCGAAGCGAGAGGCGCCGCCCTGAACCGCTGCACTCTCAAGGCGGCCGGAGCCGCTGCCATGTTGACCCTTGGCAGCGGCCTGGCAATCGGCAGGCGGAACGCCGAGACCCTGCAGGCTGCCCTGAGGGATCGCGGTCTGAGCCTCACCGCCGCCGCCCTGGGAGGGAATAGCGGCCGAACCGTTCAACTTGAGGTGGCAGACGGCCGATTCCTGATCAAGAGTCTGTCATCTGTCACTGAGCTGTAGCACGAGTAGGAGCCGCCGCGATGGCAAAGATCCTCGTCGTCGACGACGCGGCCTTCATGCGTCTGCGGGCGGCGAAGCTGCTCGTGGAGGCGGGCCACCAGGTCTTCGAGGCTGAGAACGGACGGATCGCCGTCGAAACCTACATGCGCGAGCGACCCGACTGCGTCCTGATGGACATCACCATGCCCGAGATGGACGGCCTCGAGGCTCTGGCCGAGATTCGCCTGAAGGATCCCCACGCCCGGATCGCGATGCTCACCGCCATGGGCCAACAGGCGATCGTCATGGACGCGATCAAGCGTGGCGCCCGGGACTTCGTGGTCAAGCCCTTTGCGCCCGACCGTGTGCTTGCGGCCGTCAACAAGCTGCTGGCCGCCTAGCCGACCGGCTCTCATTCGGGCGCAATCTGCGAGCTGCGAACTCAGCGTGCCGAAGGCGGTGGGGAAGTGTCGATGGGCCAGATCCGTGTCCTGATCGTGGATGACTCGGCCTTCATGCGCCATTCCCTTAGTCGGCTGTTGAAGGACGCACCCGGCATCGAGGTTGTGGGCGAGGCATCCAACGGCGAGGAGGGGCTGCGCCGCGCCGATACCCTCCGACCCGATGTCATCACCCTCGACGTGGAGATGCCCGTCCTGGACGGTCTGGGCATGCTCAAGCGCTTGATGCTCGAGACCCCGACCCGCGTCGTCATGCTCTCGAGCCGCACCACGGAGCATGCTCAGGCGACTCTCGACGCCCTCGACTACGGGGCGATCGACTTCGTGCCCAAGCCATCCGGCTCGCTCTCGATCGACATCGGCCAGGTTGGCGTCGACCTCGTCTCGAAGATCACTGCCGCCGCAGGTATGTCGGAGACGGCTTTCCTGCATCACCGCAAGGTGGCGGTGACGAATCTCACTGTGCTCGACAGCCAGGCCCGGTTGGACGCGGCGATGCGCCGGCCGGCGCCGGCCCAAACGGACGTCGCCGGCGAGCCCAGGACTCGGACCGTGCCCGTCCCCCCCGAGCGGGGCAGAATGGGGAGCCAGCCCGCCGGCCCACGGGTCGCCGCCCGCAAGCTGGTAGTGATTGCCTCTTCCACCGGCGGCCCTACTGCCTTACACACGGTAGTCAAGGGTCTGCCGCCAGAACTGGGAGCCGCGGTCGCAATCGTCCAGCACATGCCCCCGGGCTTCACCGCTTCCCTGGCCGCGCGCCTGGACGCGATCGGCGGCCCGGCCTGCAAGGAGGCCGCCCCGAACGACGTCCTGATCGAGGACGCGATACTCGTCGCGCCGGGCGGCTACCACCTGATCTGCTCCAGCACCGGGCACGTCCAGCTCGTGTGCCTGCCGGCCGTGAACGGGGTTCGGCCGGCTGCCGACGTTACTCTCGAGGCCGTGGCTCCCATCTGGCGCGAGCGGCTGCTCTGCGTTGTGTTGACCGGAATGGGCTGCGACGCCACGGACGGTGCACGCGCCGTGAAACAGCACGGTGGCAGCGTCATCTCCCAGGACGCGGCCACCGCCACGATGTACGGCATGCCCGCCGCGGTCGCCGATGCCGGTCTTTCGGATCGGATTCTGCCGCTTCACCAGATCGCCGACGGAATCGTGGCCTGGTGTGCGTCCGGGCGGCCGGCGGATCGCACCGCGAACGCGGCATCGTGATCCTCCGCCCTGCCGGACCCTCCGACGCTCGCCTGGTGAAGAGCGCCGGCGGCGTCTAGGGGAACTCCCTCACTCACTTTCGCCGCCCCGGCTACCGATACCTAGTCGTGAGCCCAGCCGGTCGCGACCGGCGCGCATGAAGGAGAAAGCGCCGTGGCCGACAAACCTACGTCTGGCGACAGCCGGTCCGTGGAGTTGCAGGTCGTCGTCTGCGAACTCGCGGACGAGCACTACGGCCTGGACATTGCCCGTGTCTTTGAGATCATCCGCCACCAGTCCATAACGCCCGTGCCAAGGGCGCCGGTCTTCGTGAAGGGTGTCATCAACCTGCGCGGCCGGATCATCCCCGTGGTTGACCTGCGCTGCCGCTTCGCCATGCCGGAGACCGAACCAACGAAGGAGACTCGCATCGTCGTGGCAGAGAGCGGCTCGACCCGGGTCGGCCTGATCGTCGACAGCGTCTCCGAGGTTCTGATGCTGCAGCTCGCTGCCGTGGAGCCGACGCCTGAGGTCGCCGCCGGCGCGGATTCGGAGTACCTGCGCGGTATCGCCAAGCTCGGCGATCGGCTCGTGTTGCTGCTGGAGCTCGACGGGCTGTTCGACGTGGAGGAACAGAACATCCTCGCGGGAGCGGCCTGAGCCATGAGAGTCCTGATCGTCAATACCTACGTTCAGTGCGCTCTGAACGTGATCGCCAAAGAGACCGGCCTCGAAGTCCAGCGCGGCGACCTGCAGGTGGAAGGCAATCCCTATACGACAGACGATGTGACCGCCGTGATAGGGATCAGCGGTTCGCTGAGGGGCTCTCTCTACATCTCGATGACAGAGCCGACAGCCCTCAAGCTCATTGGCGCGATCATGGGCCAGGAGAAGGACGAACTAGACGAACTCGGCCAGAGCGGCATCGCCGAGATGGCGAACGTCATCGCCGGGATTGCCGGCATCGAACTCTCGGTAGACGGCTACCAGACCACCATCAACCCACCCCTGGTGCTGGTCGGTCGCGGGGCGCGCCTATCCACCGTGGAGATTCAGCGCCTGGTCGTGCCACTCACCACGTCGCATGGCGTGGTGAAGCTGCACATAGCGTTGAGAGAGACCTCGTGAGATGCGCCTGACCTTCGATCTGGAGCCTGGCGACGATCGTCTGTTCACGGACGAGTCGCTGGAGCAGATCGAGCGGATCGAGCAAGGGCTGCTCGATCTCGAGCATGGTCAGGACCCGGGTGTGGTCAACGAGGTCTTCCGAGCGGCCCACACCCTCAAGGGCTCGGCGGCGACGATCGGGCACCGCCGCATGGCCGAACTCACGCACGCGATGGAGGATCTGTTTGGAGCCTTCCGCAGCGGAACCCTCAGCGAGCTAGGACCATTCGCCGACATCCTCCTCGCCACGATTGACGTTCTGCGAGCTCTCGTGGCCGAGGTCAAGGAAGGCGAGACGCTGACCGACGCGCCAGAAGCGCTGACTGCCGAGCTCCGCCAGTTGCTCTCCACGGCCACGGCCGCGGCGGCAGCCAGATCGTCGGCGAAGCCGGCGCCGATGGCCCGCGCGTCCATACCCGCCCCGCCGGCCCCTTCTCCCGCCACGGCCCTTCCGGCCGCGGAGTCACCGCCCGGCGCGGACCTCGACGAGCGGCCTGAGGACGGCATCACCAACATCGCCGTCGCGCCGCTGATCCAGCGGCTCCTGAGCGACGCCCCAGCCGGCCTGGAGCCGCGCTCGTTGTTCGTCTGCCGGATAGACCCAACCAGCGAGTGGCAAGCCGTCAGACTGCTCCAGCTCGTCCTGGAGGTCGAGGAGACCGGTGCCCTGGCCGGATCCGTGCCGGGCCGCCAGGAAATAGAGAGCGGCCTCGGCTCCTCGCTGCTGGCCATCCTCGCCCGGGGCCGGCCGAGCGAACTGACTGAGCTACGCCGTCGCCTGGCCTCTATCGATGACGTCGTGAGCGTGGAAATGGTCGCAGCCCCGCTCAGCCCCGGTCAGGTCGACTCCTCGGAGATGGCGTGCAGCGTGGACCTCTACGGCCCCGCCGAGAGTGCGCCGATCACGGCCAGCCGCAGCGACGACCGGCCTGGGGCGGGCTCGCCCAGTCGGGACGGCCGCCAGGCCGAACCGGGCGCGGGGGTCGGCGGGCTTCCCGCCGGCGACCGGGCGGCGGCCGTGAGCGAGCGCATGAAGGCCGCCCAGCAGACCATCCGCATCGACGTCTCTCGACTCGACGAGCTGATGAACCTCGTTGGCGAACTGGTCGTGCACAAGACCAGGCTGCAGCGAAGCGCTCAGCAACTGGCAATTCGCCTCGGCGAGGATCCGCTCGCTCGTCAGGCGGAAGAGGACTGCCAGCAGTTCGCTCGCATCGCTGGCCAGCTTCAGGACCAGGTCACCGGCCTGCGCATGCTGCCAATCGAGACCGTCTTCAGCCGCTTCCCGCGCCTCGTGCGCGACCTTTCGACCAAGCTCGACAAAGACGTTCAGCTGGCCATGGAGGGCAAGGAGACCGAACTCGATCGCTCCGTGCTCGAGGAGGTCGGCGATCCACTCAGCCACCTGGTCCGGAACGCGATCGACCACGGCATCGAATGTGCCGAAGAGCGCCGCGCCGCCGGTAAGCCGCTTCCGGGCACGGTCCGGCTCACCGCCCGCCACGCCGACGGGCGCATCCTGATCACGGTCGAAGACGACGGCCGCGGTATGGACCCCGCCGGGCTCCGGCGCGTCGCCGTGGAGAGAGGCCTGATGACGATCGATGCAGCCGATGCCATGAGCGACGCCGAGGCGCTGCGCATCATCTTCACGCCCGGCTTCTCGACCGCCAGGGTGGTGACCCAGGTTTCCGGACGCGGTGTCGGCATGGATGTGGTCCGCAACAACATCGAACGCCTGGGTGGCTGGGTCGATATCGCGAGCACGCCCGGCGTCGGGACCATCGTCTCGCTATCGCTGCCGCTGACACTGGCGATAATCGGTGCCCTGCTCGTCAAGTCGGGCACCCGCGCCTGCGCTCTGCCTCTCACCGGCGTCGTCGAGACGCTTCGAGTCGAACCAAAGGCGTTCGGCCGTGTTCGCGGCCACAACGTCCTGACGCTGCGCAACAGGGTCATTCCGATCGAGCAGCTCGACAGCGCCCTGGGCGACCCGCCTCGACCGTTCGCGACCAACGCCAAAGGTTTCGTGAACCTGGTCGTGGTTCGGTCGCGCGACACTGAGATGGCCCTGGCGGTGGATGCCTTCGTCGGCCAGCACGAGATCGTGCTCAAGTCGCTGAGCGGCGTGACCGGCCAGCGCCGTGGCCTGGCCGGCGCCACGATCATGGCCGACGGCGCGGTTGGCCTGGTGGTGGACATCGCCGCTCTGCTCGAGCGCAGCGCGTCCGTTGCGGCAAAGTCCGCCGCCGTCGCCTAAGCCCGAACCGGTGAGGCGCCGCACATCGCCGGGCCGAAGGCGGGCCACCGGCGGCCCCAGCCCGCTTCCCTCGCTCACCGTCCCCGAAGCACTGTTAGGAAACGAGCCGTCCCGCTGCAGCCCGGTCCATCGCTCTAGCCCGCGACCTTGAGCACGCCCGCGAGATCGGGATTCGAGATCTCGCCCGAGACGCTGCCGCCGTTCAGGACGTTCCAGCCGCCCAGCAGCCTTATGAACTCTCGTAGCAGCTCGTCGTTGAACTGGCCGCGCATGGCCACGCGCATCACTCGTAGAGCCTCGAAGGCAGTCATGGCGGTCTTGTAGGGCCGGCAAGAGGTCAGCGCGTCGAACGCGTCGACGATGGCCACGGCCTGGCTGTCCAGGGCGATCTGAGAACCAAGCCGTGAAGCCGGATAACCGGAGCCATCGCAGCGCTCATGGTGCTCGGCGACGATGTGGGCGTACGAGGGCGAGTGGCCGAGAGCCCGAACGATCATGTCGTAGCCAGCCCGGGCGTGGCCGCGCATCACCTGCCACTCGACGGCGTCCAGCGGCGCCGGCTTGTCCAGGATCGACTTGGGGACGCGGTTCTTGCCGATGTCGTGGAGCAATCCGCCCCGAGCCACGTCTCTGATCTCCTGCGGACCGCCGATGCGTACGAAGCGGGCCAGGACGACGCCGTAGACGGCAGTGTTGATCGCGTGAGTGTGCGTCGCCGCGTGCTTCTGCATCGTGGCCACCATCGCCCACACCATGTCGTCGTCTTCGAGCAGGCGCATCGTGATGCTGTCGATTGCGGCGTGGCTCAGGACCAGACCGTCGTGGTCGAGCGGCCGGTCCCGCGTGAAGATCGGGGTGAGCACCTTGGCGGCGATCGAGTACGCGGTCTTGCTGCGCTCGATCGGAGAGACGCGCTGATCCCCGAGCACCCTGGGCAAAGACGCGGTGAGGGCGCCGTGGAGCAAGTCGGCGTCGATCTCACGAACCAGGAACGACATGCCTCGCTGGGCCCGCGCGACGACGCGCCGCAGGTCACCACCGCGCATCGCGTACAAGATCGGCCGCGGTCCGCGCCAGATGTACAGGTCGCATGGCAGCGTCTCGATGGCGACCAGGACCCGAGCCGGGAGGGGCTCGTATCCGGGCGGCGCCGCTAGGATGAAAGATGGAGTCGGCATAGTTCTCTCGGAAGTCCGCGGGGCGCCGGCGGCCCTCCGGAGGTGTCGGCGTCCACCAGGCTCCCTTGAGAGGGCCGAACGGTCAAACCCGGCAGCCGATGACCGATACCTCCGAAGATGGAGACTCCACCGCGACCGGGGCGACCGATCCTTCCTTACGCCTTCGCGCCTGTGCCGGAGCTGGACACGGACGCCTACGACAGGCTGGCGCGAGAGGTCCGCGGCATGTTGGGCATAGATCTCAAGCAGTACCGGCCGGCCCAGGTCTGGCGCCGGGTGAACGGCTTTGCGGTCGCTCGGGGGCTCCCCGATTGGGACGCGCTGGTGGCTCGAGCTCGCGACGACGCGTCGTTGCGACAGGCCTTTCTGGACATGCTGACCATCAACGTCAGCGAATTCTTCCGGAACGCCGAGGCCTGGGACGTCCTGGTCGACCGGCACCTCAAACCGATGCTGCAGAGCCAGCCATCGGTCAGGATCTGGAGTGCCGGTTGCTCACTCGGGTTCGAACCGTTCACCCTGGCGATGCTCGTGCAGGAGATCGCAGCCCCAGCGAAAGTCCGAATCCTGGCCACGGACCTGGACGAAACGACCCTGGCAAGGGCCAGATTCGCGACCTACGCCGGACCACAGATGGCGGGCGTCTCGGAGGCGCGGCGGGCTCGTTTCTTCCGTCGCGACGGAGATTACTGGACGGTCAATTCGGAACTCCAAGCCCTCGTCACCTTCCGACGGCATGACCTTCTGGCAGATCCATGCCACAAGCCATTCGACTTGATCTGCTGCCGCAACGTCGTGATCTACTTCACCGAGCCCGCCAAGGCGGAGCTGTACCGGCGCTTCTGCGATGCGCTCCGGCCGGGCGGAATCCTCTTCCTTGGGGCAACCGAGACGATCCAGAACATCCGGAGCGTGGGCCTCGAACGAGCGGGCTTGACCTTCTACAGGAGGCCCGTTTAATGACCTCTTCAGTCAGTAAACGTATGCCGGGTCAGCCGGCCGGATGGGTCGCCCAGGACGCGGAGGTCCGGCTCGTTTCCGCCGTGGGTCCTACCTAAGACCATGCAAACTCCGCATTCCCGGCGCCGCGACCGTGGGATAACCTGCCAACTGCATGGTTACCCCAACACCTCTCCACCCGGGCAGTCGTTCGCCATACGTACTGGTAGTGGATGACGACGAATACGTTCACGGCGCGCTCGAAGCTGCCCTGCGCGTGCTGCGGGTCAATCTGCTGACCGCCCGCACCGCGGCCGAGGGTGAGGCTCTCGCATTCCAGTACCGACCGTCGCTGGCGATCGTGGACGTAGGCTTGCCGGATCGAGATGGCTACGAACTCACCGCCGACTTGCGGCGTTCGCCGGCCCTGGCCGGGATGCGGATCCTGATCCTGACCGGCCAGTCGCCCGACGCGACGGCGGCTCGCGACTGCGGCGCCAACGGCCTGATCCTGAAGCCTTTCCGGCTGCACCACTTCCTCGATCTGGCCCGAGAACAGCTGGGGGCGCACGCGCCCGAGGAACAGCGTTTGCCAGCGATCCTGGCCCGCGGCGCCTGATCGCCCGCGTCCGGCAGGAGATCGACTCGGGATCTGCGTTCGTCTCGATCAGTGGCGGATGGGCCTATCGCCGCCGTCGAGGGCGCATACGATCCGCTCGTCGTTGAGAAGCCGCAGCTCGCGCCGGATCTGTTCGAGCTGGCACTGCAGCGAGATCAGAAGTTCGCGATCGTCGAGGAGAATCCGCTCCAGGCGGCGCTGAATCGAACGCACCGACAGGGGGCTGAGTGCAGCCGCCAGCGTCTCGGCGGCGACCTGCCGTTCCATCGGGGTCGGATGGCCTCCCGGGATCATCGACGCATGCTCCCCGCATACGAGCCCGCCGCAACCAGCGAACCTGCCGGCCGCGCCGCACCGAACGCAGGACGACGGGCCGGCTCGGGAATTCCGTCGACGAGAGCCGACGCCGGTCGTGACGCCAGTTCCTGCCACGCCTCGAGTAGGCCACGCAGGATCTTGAGTGCATCCTCTGTGGGCCCGGGTTCCTTGGAGACGTTCCCGGCGACGAGGCGGCGCAGCACGAAGTCGTACAGCTGGTCCAGCTGCACGGCCATCGGTCCCGCTGCCAGATCGAGCGAACTGCGCAGCGCGGACACGATCTCCTGGCATCGAATTGAGGCGCGATGGGCCTGCTCGATGTCGTTGCGCTCCAGCCAGGAGAGATGCTGCGACCCGAAGCGGATCGCGCCCTGGTAGAGCAGCACGATCTGGCCGGCGCGACTGGCGCTGACGACCTGGGACGTGCGGTATGCGAACGTCGGATCGAGCATGATTGGAGCCTCGGGTTGTCTACGAGGAGGCCGTCCAGGTGGCGGCTCCACCTTAGGTATCGGACCGGAGAGGGGCGCTCTTGACCGTTCGTGGCCTGCCGGCACCACCCCTGACACTCAGCCGCGCGTCGGTCCGGGGCAAGACGAAGCAGTACTAGCGCTTGGAGCGCGACACCGTCGGCGGTCTGAGACCCGGGGTCAGCTCGAGGAGGACGAGGTCCCCAGGCCGCTGCTGGAGGAGGTCCCCGAGCCGCTGCTGGACGAACTGGTCGAGTAGCCGAGAGTGGCGGCGATCTGCTGGGACTGGGCCTGGAGCTGGGCCAGCGTGGCTTCCATCGCCGCGTACTTCGCCTCGATCATCGTCTGGTAGTTGTTGATCATCTCCTGGCGGTCTACTTCCTCGCGTTGGATCTGGCTGATTTCGGTGCCGAGTCCAGTGGTATGGGACTGGATGTAGGCGCTCGTGTTAGCCGGGTCCTCGAACGTCTTGAGTTTGGCGAGGACGGCTGCGAGGGGACCAGTCGAACTGTCCAGCAGCGAGGCGACCTGCACGGCGTTGGAGCTCAGCGCCGAGGTCAGCTGGGTCGAGTCGAGCTGCAACCTGTCGGTGCTGCCTGCTGCAGACCCGATGGCGCCCGTGTTGAGACCGATGGCGCCCAGCGAGTTGATCGACCCGCTACCGGTTGCCTCGAAGAGCGTCTCCCGCAGACTGAGGAAGAGCGAAGTGGCTGTCGGATCCGACGCTAGCGGGCCGGAGGTCCCGGGCGTGCCGCCGGCCTGGCCAGGCGTCGATTCCGTCAGCTTGTCGAGCGTGTCGCCCAGTGAGTTGAAGCTGGAGATGAACGAATTCAGAGCCGACGTCACAGCCGCCTGATCGACGCCGACCGTCAGCGTCTGCGTCAGCCCGAGCGGGCTTAGCGTGAGCAGGTTGAGCGTGACGCCGTCGATCGCGTTGGTCACGGTGTTGCTGCTGCTGGTAATCGAGCGCCCGTCGACGGTCACCTGGGCCGAGGCGCCGATCGTCTGGGCATTCGTCGTGCCGGGCGCCAGCTTGAGCGCGGCACCCAGGTTGCCACTGGTGTCCTCAATGTCCATCGCAGTCGCGCCCGTGTCCTTGCGCGTCAGGACCAGCTTGTCGTTGGTGCGATCTATCGAGGCGACCACACCGGCGGCGGAGTTGTTGATGCGGCTGATGATCGTCGACAGTGCGTCGGCGGTTGTGTCGTAGGCGATGTCCACGCCGTCGATCGTGATGACGCCGGAACTTGTGGACGTTAGCCCCGACAGACCGGCCGCGTCGAGAACGCTGTTGATCCGGACCACGCCCAGGTTCGTCGTGCCGGTGAGAGTCGGGTTCATGGCGTTTGTGGCCGTCGCGGAGTCGATCCCAAGCATGCCGAGGGCATTGCTGCTGTCGCCGGCGGCGCCAAAGGCCAACGAGTGCGCAAGCCCGGCGCCCGAGATGCTGATCTGTAGCCTGTTGCCCACGACTGAGGCGTTGACCGTTGCGGTCGCGTCGGCGCCGACGTTGGCTCCGCCTGTCCGCAGCTGGGTCTGGATGGCGTCCGAGAGGCCCTGCAGCATCTGACCCAATGTGGTAGTCGTGGGATCGCCCACGGTGTAATGGACGATTGCACCGTCGACAACGGCGCTGATCTGGCCGGCCGTAACCGAGCCGGGCAGGTTGAGCGATGAGATCGTGGCATTCAGATCGGTCACGGGGGCGCCGACGGCGCCCGTCGACGTCGCCCGGGTCGCAGTGGCCAGCCGATCGACCGAGACCTGGTACTGCGAAACGGCCGTGTTCGCCACGGCCGTCGCGGTGAAGACCGAGGTGTCGGCCGAAGTGGCATTGCGGCCGGCACCCGCGCTCGCGACCGTGAAGCTCTGCAGCTTCGTGACGAGGTCGTCGATGGCCGAGCCCAACTGCGAGTACGCGGTCTTCTGGCTGGTGAGAGACGTTTCCTTGTTTTGGAGGTCTGTGAGCGGCTGCTTCTGGACTGCCATCAGGGCGTCGATGATGCCCTGAGTGTTCAAACCGGAAACGACGCCGCCAAATTGGATCGTCGACATCTACGTTCTCCCGAGAACGTTCGCCAGGCCGACTTGCACGCGAAAGTGGCCACTCGGGTTATCGGCACCGGGCAGGCCAAGCTTGAGTGAAGCACCGAACGCGCACCAGCGGGGTTCTCCCCAGATCGCGTCCCAAATGCGCCGCTTTCTCATCGCACGGGTCCCACTGAGCCGGTGCGGTTGCCGTAGCTCTGCATCAGCCGACGCGTGCCCGCGAGCCGGCCGCGGAGCGAATCCATCTCGACCCGCATGTGCTCGGCCGCTTCTCGATCGCGATCGAGGATCCGGCGGAGCCTGGCGTTGAGGTCGGCGGGACGAGCAGCCACGTCCGTGTGGAGCAGGAATCGAAGGGCCGCCTCGCGCGCCTTGAGCGCCGCGACTGCGGCTTCGAGATCCGGGTCCGGGCGCCGCCCCAGCGCGATCATCATCGCGTCGGTGGCAGCTTCGAGAGCACTGATCGTGGCGGCCTGATGGGTGACGTCCATTCTCACCTTGAGGGTCGATTCGGAGCAGAAGGGGTCGGCGGGAACCCGCCGACCCCTTCGAGACTCTCAGTCCGTGGCGCGACCGGTGGTCGAGCCGGAAACCGAACTAGCGGAGCAGGGTGAGGATGTTCTGCGGAGCGGAGTTGGCCTGGGCGAGGATCGCCGTGCCAGCTTGCTGCAGGATCTGTGTCTTGGTGAAGTTGACCATTTCGGAGGCGACGTCGAGGTCCTTGATCCGGGACTCGGACGCGGACATGTTCTCGGACGCGACGCCGAGGTTGGCGATGGTGTGCTCGAGACGGTTCTGGATAGCGCCCAAACCGGCTCGGGAGTTGCTGATCTGGTTGATCGCGGCGTCCATGGACGCCGTCGCGGTCGTGACGTTGAAGCCCGCGGCCGAAACGTCCAG
Organism: Chloroflexota bacterium; assembly: GCA_003158675.1. GTDB lineage: Bacteria > Chloroflexota > Limnocylindria > Limnocylindrales > CSP1-4 > Fen-1039. The sequence continues at coordinate 30,268 of PMKN01000030.1, forward strand.
GGTGTTCACGCCCAGGGCGGCCGACCGGTTGTCGCCGATCGAAACTGCGATCTGCTCGGCCGCGGTGCCGTTGGCACCGACCAGCAGGTTGGCGGCGGTCCCGGCAACCACAACGGTCTGGCCGTTGGTGTTGGCCACGGACATGTTCTGGTTGAACTGAACCGAGATGCCGTCCGAGAAGTTGATCGTCTTGGTGAGACCGGCGGCCGGGGCCGCGAAGTCGTCCACGACCGATTGCTGCGTGCCACCGACGGAAACGGTGATCTTCAGGCCCGAATGCGTGCCCGCGGCTACTGTCAGGGCATAGGTCGCTGCCGGCGCGCCCTGGTTCTGGACGGACGTGATGCCGTTAGCGATCGTGGCCGTCGTCGAGGCGGTCGCTCCGAAGGAGCCGTCGAGCAGGTTCTGGCCGTTGTACTGGGTCGTGTTGCCAATTCGGTCGAGCTCGTTCTGGAGGCTGGTGACTTCCAGCTGCATGGCCGTGCGGTCAGTCGGAGACACCGTGGCGGTGCCGGCCTGGACGACCAGCTCGCGCATGCGCTGGAGGATCGACTGGCTCTCGTTGAGCGCGCCTTCTGCGGTCTGGACGAGCGAGATGCCGTCCTGGGCGTTGCGCTGTGCCTGGTTGAGGCCGTTGACCTGCGCATCTAGCCGCTGGCTGATCGCGAGGCCCGCGGCGTCGTCTGCGGCGCGGTTGATGCGGAGGCCGGACGAAAGCTTCTCGACGCTCTTGGCGAACGCCTCTCCTGTGATGCCGAGGTTGCGCTGTGCGTTCAGCGCCTCGATGTTGGTGTTGATGCGAACCGACATTGAGGTAGGCCTCCTAGCCTTGGTTCAATGCGGCGTCCTTGCCGCTGGCAGGCCATCTGCCCACCACGTGAGGAGTCGGGCCGCCGGAGTCGCTCTTGAGGTCGATCTGGCGCCGAGGAGGCGAACCGCGCGTGGCGGCGGTGCGCCGGCGCCCCACCCGCCAGTCGGCGGCGACGTGTCCTGGTCAGGCCACTCCTGGGTCGTCCGGCGACGGCTTCTCCGTCGCGGGCGTGTCAGCGGAGTGCAGCGGCTTGAGCATGACTCTGAGCCTGGCGCGCGCGTCCGAGGCCTCACGGACTTCGCCGGATACCTCCTCGATCAGCTCAGACCGCACCACCGCCACGTGGCGTGGAGCGACTACGCCCAGGACGACACGATCGCCCTCCACCCTCACGACACGCACCTCCACGCTGGGCCCGATCCGAAGCGACTGGCCCGAGCGGCGTGTCAGGACGAGCATCAGCCCGCCTCCGAAACCGGAGCCTGAAGCGGGAACTCTGAGTCCTCGATCACGAGCTGTCGGGCGCTCGCCTGCCGCATGTCGACTACGAGGGGGCCGGCCAGGTTGGCGGTGATCGCCGGCGGTTCGCCATGGACGGCCAGGATGGCGAGGACCCATTCGTCTTCGCCGACCAGGCCGCGCTCACGCAGGCGATCCGTCGTCCCGGGCTTGACGTTGTCTGCCGATGCCGCGATGAAGCCGATCGTCGGATCGTCTTGCGAGACCATCTCGTAGAGCGCCGTCTCGGGTACTGCGCTGAGGCGATGACGGACGAGTAGGGGCAATCCGACGAGACCGTCCGAGAAGACGATCGTTGCGTCGACCTGGTCATGACCCACGGGTTGGTCCTCTGCTTCGGACTGGAGGGAATGCTTCATTTCAGGTAGTCGAGGAGGCTCGTCTGCATCACCTTTGCGGTCACGGCCAGCGACGCCTGGTAGGTGGTCTGGCGCTGGCTGAGTTCGGTGATTGCCGAGGGCATGTCCGTGTCTTCGAGCTGGCTCAAGAGAGCCTTGTTGGTGGTGACCAGGCTCTGTTGCGACGCCTTGGCATCGTCGAGCCGATTCGTTCGGGCGCCTACCGTCGCCCGGGCCTGCAGCAGGTTCTGAAGGCCGGTTGCGATCTGGGTGATGGTGGTTGACTGAACCGGCCCGCCACCGTTGAGATCGGCTTGAAGCTGCGTCAAGGCGTCGATCGCCGGCTGGAAGACGGCATCGCCCGCAAGGTTGACCTGCATCGTGGTACCAGTCCCGATGCGCGCGACCACGACGCCCTGATCGCCCTGGTAGGCGCCGATTTGGCCGGACCCCACGACCTGGAAAGGCGCCCGGTCGACGCGGAAGCCGCTGAAGACGTACTCGTCGCCAACCTTGGTTCCGGCAGCCTGAGCAAGAGCTTCCGTCAACTGGGAGACTTCGGCCGCGACCGCCTGGCGGTCGCTCGCTTGGAGCGTTCCGTTCGCGCCCTGGATCGCGAGTTCGTTGGCGCGCTGAAGCAGATCGCCGGCGCTCGCAAGCGCAGTGTCCATGGCGGAGACCTTGCTGGACGCGTCGTCGATGTTGCGACCGAATTGATCGAGCTGGGCCAGAGTGTCGCGCAGCCCGACCGCCGACCGGACATCGCCGGGGTTGTCCGATGGCCGATTGAGCTGCTTGGTTGTGCTGACCTTCTCAATGGTCGACTGCAGAGCCGACTGAGTGGCCGCCAGGCTGGCGTTGGTCCGGCCGTAGATCATCTGCTCGGTTACACGCATCGCTCAGCCCTCCGCTCAGCGGCCAACGAGGCCGGTGCTATTGATGAGGGTGTTCAGCATCTCGTCCATGGTGGTGATGACCCGAGCCGCGGCCTGATACGCGTGCTGGAAGCGAACCATGTCGGTGGCCTCCTCGTCGAGAGAGACGCCGCTGGCCTGCTGGACCTGAGTGTTCAGCTGGTCGATCACGAGTTGCTGGTTCTGTGCCATCTCCTGGGCTTGCTGGGACATCGTCCCGACCTTGCCGACGAGCCCTCCGTAGAAGTCGGTCGCGGTCTGCGGCGACGCGAACAGGGAGGCGGCCACGACCGTGTTCTGGCCCGCTGCGGTGAAGTCGGTCACCAAGTCGGCGCCGGTCTTGGCAGATGTCCCCGCGCCAACCGTGAGCTTGATGCCGAGTTGATCGAAGCTCAGGGTCTGGGTGCCGCCGGCCGCCATATCGGCCACGCTGATCGTCTGGTGGCTGCCATCCGCCCCGGTCAGAGTCAGGCTACTGCCCGCCCCCGACAAGGTGTAGGTCTGAGCCACGGCCCTGTCCGCCCCGATAGTCATCAAACGAGCGGTCGTCCCGGTGGTCAGATCCATGCCACCCACCAGGTTCGTGCCGGCGACCCCGGCCGAATAGGTCAGCGCGTTGCCCAGGTCGCCGATGAGTCCGGCCACCGAGTTGTCGCCGGGGGCGTTGGCCGATGCCGCGGCAGCCACGCGACTCGGATCGGCGGCCACGAGCGGATTGACCGCCAGAGTCCCGGCCACGTTCCCGGCGTTGTAGGTGAAGAAGGCCAGACCGGCGTTTCCATTGGCATCCACGCCACGCTGGTGCAGCGCGTTGGTCGAGTCGGCAATGCCTTTTGCGAGTGCGTCGAACTGCGACCGGATGTTGGCGAGGTCCACGTCTCGAACGGTCAGCAGCGACTTCAGCTGCCCGGACGGCATGGCTACGGCGCTGCCGTCGGCCCAAACCGGCGTGACGTGGCCCGACGAGTCCAGCTGGGCGCTCAGCTGGCGGGATCTCGTGTTGGAGACCAGATCCGTTCCGCCCACGAGTACTTGAATCGTGCCGTCCGTCTGCGTAAGGACGGTGGCCGGAACGATGGCGGTCAATTGCTCGAGAAGTTGTTCGCGCTGGTCCAGTAGGTCGTTGGCGTGGTCGCCCGTGACCGAGACTTGCTGGATCTCGAGGTTCAGACTGGCGATCTGAGTGGCCAGACTGTTGACCGTGGTGATCTGCTGGCCCACCTGGCTGTCGATGCCTGTCGCGATCATGCCAAGCTGGTTGGAGGCGCTGTTGAGCTGCATCGCGAGGGACGAAGCCTGTTCGGTCAGGGCGGACCGAGCTGCGGTCGAACTCGGATCGGCGGCGACGTCCTGCCACGCGCTCCAGTACTTGCTGATGGCATTGCCGATGCCCGAGTCGGATGGCTCGGGGAGAATGGCCTCCACCTTGGCCAGCTCTTGCTGGCGGGTATCCCACTCCCCCTTCAGGCCTGCCTGAGCCTGGACCTGCAGGTCCAGGAAGGCGTCTCGGGTGCGGGTGATCGCGGCGACCGTGACGCCGGTGCCGATCTGGCCCGTCAGCCCGGTGCGGGTTAAGGTCGGGTACGTGTAGGGTGGCGACTCGACCAGGGTCACGCGCTGGCGGGAATAGCCGGGCGTACTGGCGTTGGCGACGTTGTGGGCCGCGGTGTCGAGTTGCTGCTGCGCGGCGCGGAGGGCCGAGACGCCGATGTCGAGGCCGAAGAAGGGCGAGCTCATCGTCAGGCCTGCCGGTCCACGAAAGTTTGGCCCGATGGGTCGCCGTATCCGGCGGCGACGCCTTCCGACCCGACCTTGCCGATGCCCACCAGCATCCGCATCAGGGCCGCGTCGACTGCCCACGCGCGTTCGATCAGATAGGCGTTGCGGCGCGCCCCCACGGCCAGCCGCTCGCACAGGCCGGAGACGCCAGCCGCACCGATGTGGCTGCGGTCCTCCTCGGTCATGGATGCGAGCAGATCGTTGACGTGCCCGACCAGCGCCTCGGCACGCTCATTCGACGTCTCGAGAGCCTGTCTGTCGTGGTGCTGGACGGCTCGCGTGACCTGATCCGAGACATCCGCCAAAGCGTCGAGGGCAGAGATGAGCGCGTTCAGGGGAGGCCATCCCAGGCCAACCCGATCTCCGGCCGAGAATCCCGACAGCTCGCGATCGGCCGGCGCGAACACTTAGGCCCGCTTGTCGAGGATCCCTCGAGCCACGACCTCGGCGTTGACCGTGTACGTGCCCTGAGCGATCCGATGCTTCGCGTCGGCCACCTTCTGGGCGCGGACGTCGGGAGCGGCATTGGCGGCCTCGAGGGCCTGGTGCATCTCCCGACTGCGCGGCGACAGGTCGACGCGAGCGGCCGGCTGGCCGACTGTGGTTGCCCCGTTTGGCGGTCTCTGCAGCTCCGGACGCGCCGCGTTCGGGTGGGCGGCGGGCGTCTGCTGGAGCAGTGGCGACGAGGTTACGGACCGCGGGTCTTCGATCTTCATTCTTGTCCTCTCTAGGGCGTCACCTGAGGGATCGGCCGGTACCGAGAAGCCTTGACCCGCGGGAGGGGTAGTTCTTCATCATTTCGACGTATGCGTTGCGAACGAGCGACGGTAGCGCGAGCATGCCACCCCCGGCAGCGCCTTGTAAGGGCCCACTCGGGGGCACTCCGATTACCGTAGTCGGGTAGGACTTGCTCGCCCATGGTCAGCGCAGCCTGCCCAGCTGCGTCGCGTCCCCGAGGGTGTTGTCCTGCAGCGAGAGCGCTCGAGCGCTCAGCTGGAAGGAACGTTGCTGCGTGATCAGCTCGGTCATCGCCATCGACATGTCGGTATTGCTGCGCTCGAGCATGCCCTGCCGGATCTGGCCCGTGGCGGGCGGAAGACTCCCCGGTGCCGCATAGAGTGTCTCTCCCAGACGGGTGGCGCCGCCTGCGGGCCACGCCACCAGGGCGATCCTCTGGCCGGTCTCGCCGACGGTTCCGTCCTGGGCCACGGTGAAGTCCGCGCCGGACTGGATTTGGATGTTGTGTCCGGCGACGTCGAGCACCGGGTAGCCCTGCTCCGTGACCAGAGTTCCCGAGGCATCGACCCCGAAGTCGCCGGCGCGGCTGTAGGCGATGCCGTTGCCGGATCGGACCACGAAAAGGCCATCGCCTTCGACGGCCAGATCCGTCTTGCTTCCGGTCGACTCCAGCGGGCCCTGGCTGATGTCGAGGCGGATGTCGGTGGGGATCGTGCCGCTGCCCAGCAGCCCAAGTTCGGGCCCGACGGCGTTCATGACGCTGAGTTCGTAGTCGGTCTGGCTGGTCCTGGACTGCTTGAAGCCGACGGTGTTCACGTTGGCGATGTTGTCGGCCACCACGGCCTGGCGCGTCATCGCGGCGACCACCCCGGTGAGGGCCGTGTAGAAGCCGCGGATCATGAGCGCACCCTCCGCCGACCCAACCTGGCAGCTATGTCGGGATCAACCAGCCGCGAGCGCAGAGCGAGGATCGCCTCGGTGTGGATCTGGCAGACGCGCGACTCGGTCACGCCCAGGACCTGACCGATCTCCTTGAACGTCATTTCGTCCTGGTAGTACAGAGCGATGACCATCTTGGGCCGCTGGGGCAACCTTCCAATCTCGTGTACCAGCGAGGCGATCGCGTCTCTGCGCGCCACTTCGTCCGCGGGATCGACTGCATTGGGGTCTGGAGCCGTGTCGGCCAGAACCGCGGATTCGTCGTCACTGTCGCGGGCATCGTGTTCGTCGAGCGACACGGTGACGACCGAGGCCGCCTGGAGTCGCTCGCGGTACCGCGCCAGCGGCATGTTCAGGCGGCCCGCGATCTCGGTCTCCGTCGGAGTTCGACCCAGTTCGTGTTGGAGGTCGCGGATAGCGCCCTGGATTGCGCGGGCGGCTTCCCGGCCTGCGCGCCCGACAGAGTCGAGCGAGCGCACGGCGTCGAGAATCGCGCCCCTGATGCGCAGGATCGCGTATGACTCGAAGGAGGCGGCCGCATCCGGCCGATAGGCGTCGATCGCTCGCAGCAAACCCACTACGCCGGCCTGCATGGCGTCCTCGTGATCGAACAGGCCAGGTACGGAAACGCCCAGGCGCCCGACCACGTACTTGACCAGGTGGGCGTAGCGCTTGACCAACTCGTCGCGGCTCAAACCCGTGCCGGCCGCAGGCACATGACCGTACGCCTCGTAACCGCTCAGATCCGGCGAGTCGTCGGCGGCCGCCGGGCCACCCCCGGGCTCACCCTGCAGAGCGTCGTCGGTGCCCGTAGCCGGCTCTGCGGATCGGTCGTCGCGCCGCTCGTCGGCCCCCTCGCCGTGGCCGCCGCCGTGTCCAGCGTCGGGCCAATCCGAACGGCCGAACAGCTCGTCCGGCGGCGCGTCCGGGAGACCACCCGAGACGGTCGCAGTATGGCCGCCCAATATGCCGGGCTGCTGTTTGACCCTGGCCGAGTCGACGACCGCGTCAAGACGCGCCGGCGACGCGAGAAGCCCGGCCGTCGGCCGCGCCAGGATGGAGCCGGAGATGCCGGCAGTTGCGTACCGAGGCGGGAGCGGTTGTCTGTTCAGCATTTCAAGCCCTTCTCAGCCTCACGCACTGCGACTGACGGTGGACGGTGTCCGCTTGCCCGAGCTGTCGCCGGCGGCTGCGCTCGGCTTGCCGGACCGGGCGGCTTTCGCACGACGAGCGTCGCGCATCTTGCGCATTCGCATAAGTCGCCGTTCGGGGGGCTCCAAAAAGCCCACCAACCAGCGGCCTGCAAAGGTGAATAGGACGGCAGCGGCGATACCCCTGTCGACTGAATCGACCACGGGCGCCCCCGCCGACATGGAGGCGCCGCCCACGGCCAGCGCCGCGACGACGGCGACCCGGAGTGTCCAGGTCGCAACGAGCAGTTCCATCTGTCAGACCTCCACCTGGGCGTGGACCTGGACCGAGATGCTGGGCAGGATTTCCTCGTACGAGAGAACGGCGAGCTGCGGCATGTGGCGCTCCGTCAGGTTGCGCAGCGCCAGCCGGATTCGGGTCGTACACAGCAGGACCGGCTGGTAGCGCTGCAGAGCCAGTTGCCGGAGCCCACGGTCGATCGATTCGACCAGGGCTCGGCTGTCCGGGCCGGAGAGCTCGAGCCCGACATAGCCGGGCTGGACCATGACCGAGGCCCCGAGCCGGGTGTCCAGTTCGGGGGCCAGAGCGATGGCGTGAACGGCCCCGTCGGGCGCCCGGTAGCGCATCGAGATGGCGCGCGCCAGGGCGTGCCGAACGGCCTCGGTCAGGAAGAGCGGCTCCTTGGTCGAGCGGGATCCATCCGCGACCGCCTCAAGGATGGTGGCCAGGTCGCGAATCGGGATCCGCTCGCGCAGCAGCCCCTGGAGAACCTTCTCGACGTCGCCTACGGCAACCAGGTTCGGGATGATCTCTTCTACCAGTCCGGGCTGGTCGTGCTTGAGCCCGTCTAGCAGCTGGTTGGTCTCGGGCCGGCCCAGAATCTCGTGAGCGTGCCGGCGAGTCGTCTCGGCCAGGTGTGTGGCCAGCACCGAGGCCGCGTCCACGACCGTGTAGCCAAGGCTTTCGGCGCGCTCCCGTTCGGCGACGCTGATCCATGACGCAGGCAGGCCGAAGACGGGCTCCGTGGCCGGGATGCCACTGACGGCGATCTCGCCGCCGTTGGGATCCATGCACAGCATCTTGGTCGGGTCGACCGAGCCGCGGGCAATCTCCGAGCCGCGCAGTCTGATGACGTATGAGTTCTGATCGAGGACCAGATCGTCGCGGATGCGAACGGTCGGCACGATCAGGCCCATCTCGCCCGCTATCTGGCGCCGAATCAAGCCGATCCTCTCGACGAGTCCACCGCTCGAGCCGCCCTCTACCAGACCGACCAGGCCATAGCCGACCTCGAGCTCCATGGTCTCGACCCTGAGCGCGTCGAGCGGGCTCTCCTGACCGCTGCCCAGGGCTGGGAGTGGCAGCGTCGCCACGGACGCGGCCTCTCTGGCGGCAACGGCGGTGGCCGTCGCGGACTGGGAGAGCCACCACCCCACCCCACCCACCAGGGCGCCGCCGGCGCAGAACACCAAGGTCGGAAAGCCCGGCACCAGGCCGATGACGATCAGCATGCCACCGACCACCATGAACAGGCGGGGCCGGCTCAGGAGCTGGGTTCCCAGATCGCTGCCGAGCCCGGCCTCAGAGCCGCTGCGGGTGACCAGAACACCGGTCGCGACCGAGACCAGCAGAGCGCTGATCTCGTTGACGAGGCCGTCGCCGACGGTCAGGACCGTGTACGTCGTGAGCGCCAGGCCGATGTCGAAGCCCTTCTGCATGACTCCGACCGTGAGGCCGCCGACGATGTTCACCACGATGATGACCAGGGCCGCGACCGCGTCGCCCTTGACGAACTTCGAAGCGCCGTCCATCGCGCCGTAGAAGTCCGACTCGCGCTCGATGGCATGGCGGCGGTGGCGGGCTTCGTCGGGTGTTATCAGGCCGGCATTGAGGTCGGCGTCGATGCTCATCTGCTTGCCGGGCATGGCATCGAGGGTGAAACGAGCGGCGACCTCGCTGACCCGGCCGGCGCCGTTGGTGATCACCACGTACTGGATCACGACCAGGATCAGGAAGACCACTATCCCAACGACGGTGTTGCCGCCCACGACGACCTTGCCGAACGAGCTGATGACCTCGCCGGCATGGGCGTTGAGCAGGATCAGGCGCGCGGCGGAGACGTTCAGTCCCAGCCGGAAAAGAGTGGCGATCAGAAGCAGCGGCGGGAAGGAGCTGAACTCCAGGGGCTCGCGGATGTTGAGCGCGACCAGCAGGATCGTCAGCGAGAAGGTCATGTTGAGGACGATGAGAATGTCCAGCAGCGTCGGCGGCAGCGGGACGATCATCATGCCCACGATGCCCACGACGGCGGCCGCGAGGAACATATCGCTGCGGCCCAGGACGCTGACAGGCGCCGGAGTAGTCTGGGTCGTCATCGGTCTTGCTCCTCATAGGAATCGATCGATTGGTCGGCCTCCCGGCCGGTCGGACCGGCCCCGCCGTCTGTGCCGTTCGCGTCGGCGTCGTACTGGGCAAGCTCTTCGGGCGTCACGTCGGCCAGCGGGTCGTCGGCCATGGCCCGAGCCAGAGCCTCCTCGTCCGGCTCCGCGACGATGGCGTCGCCGGCCTCCGGACCCACCGGCGTCGCGGCCCCCGGCCCTCCCTCGACGAGCTGCCCGAGGCGCTCCGCCGTTTCCTCAGGAGCGACGGGCTGGCCCACGGAGGAGGCCGCATCGGCCCACCAGGCCTGGCCGGCGAATCTTGCGGCGGCCGGCCACGTCTGGCCGGCCGGCCAGCCTCGCGTAGCGTTGCCCGCCTCACGCCCCCGTCCGGTCATAGCAAAGCGGGTCTGGTGCACCAGAACCAGCAGCCGGGCGACGACGCGATACAGATGGGCCGGAATCTCGGCCCCGAGCGGCCGCGAGAACAGAGCGCGGGCAAGGGGCTTGTCCTCGACGATCGGCACTTTGTGGTCGCGAGCGATCTGCTTGATGCGCTCGGCCATCAGCCGCTGGCCCTTCGCGACGATCTTGGGGGCTCGCATCGTCAGCGAGTCGTACTTGAGCGCGACGGCCAGGGTCGTGGGGTTGGTGACGACGACGTCTGCCGTCGGGATTGCGTCCATCATTCGGGCGAAGGCCATCTGGCGCGCCCGGCGGCGGCGTGCTCCGCGGATCTGCGGGTCGCCCTCCTGGTCCTTGTACTCCCGCTTGACCTCCTCCTTGGTCATCCGGATCGATTCCATGGCCCGGCGGCGCTGCACCACGAAATCGATCAAGGCCACGACCGCGAGCAGAATCGTGATCGTCAGGCCGAGTTGGAAGACCGCGCTCAGGCAGCTGCCGGCGATGGTGCCGACCTCCGCTCCCTCAGTTCCGACGATCGACGGGACGCGGCTGCCGACGACCTGCCAGGAGACGAACCCCAGGATGGTCAGCTTTGCAGCGGCGAGGCCGAGCCTCACGGCCGCCTGCTTGTCCGCGATCCGTCGCAGCCCCGTGATCGGATTCAGGCGGCTCGGATCGAAGCGGACGGCACGGTAGGAGAAGACGAGACCGCCCGAAACCAGGTTGCCCGCGACGCCAGCCACCATCACCAGCAAGGCCAGCGGCAGAACCAGGATCAGCACGGCCAGCACTGCGCCCCCGGTTTCGCCCAGCAGCCGGGCCTCGCTGGCGCGTGGGTCCATCGTCAGGATCGCGGCCTGCATGCGCGCCACGAGCGAACTGGCCATTCCGGGCAGGAGGCTCGAGAGGGCCAGGGTCCCAACGCCCAGCGTCAGGCCCATGGAGAACTCCCAGCTTCGACCGACGCCCTGGCCTTTGGCGCGAGCCTCTTCGCGCCGGTGGGGAGTGGGTGCTTCGGTCTTCTCAGCCATGGCCCGGCCCTACGTGGTCACTGCGCCGCCGGAGGCGGCCTGAAAGACGAAGCGGTAGATCGCCTGGGCGCCGGAGATCATGGCCGGCATGGCCATGGCCAGAACCGCGAAACCGACCAGCATCTTGAGCGGCAGGCCCAGGATGAAGACGTTGATCTGCGGGATGGCGCGAGCGAGCAGGGCGACGGACAGCTCGACGAGCAGCAGCACGAGCGCGATCGGCAGGGCGACTCTTACGCCCAACTCGAGGGCAAGGGAGATGGTCTGGGCACCGGTCAGAGCGAGGTCGACCGGCCAGCCGCCGCCAACCGGGTAGACGGCAAATGAATGGGCCAGCGCCTGGACCACGGCCAGGTGAAGGTTCATGGCCAGGAAGAGCAGGCCCGCCAGGACCGAGAAGAACGGGTCGATCGCAGTCGAACCCTCTTCCTGAGTGGGACTGAACACGGAGCCGAGTGAGAGCCCCAGCTGAATCGAGACGACCCGACCGGCCAGCTCGAAGGCCTCAAACCCGAGCGACAGGATGAACCCCAGGGACAGGCCGATGATCAACTCGACCGGGGCCGCCAGCAGGAGTGGCGTGGTTCCGGCGGAAGCTCCTGCCGGCGTGGCTAGCGCCACTGTCAGTGCCGCCGCAAGGCCGAACTTGACCAGCGCCGGAATCGCGTGATGGCCGAACAGGGGGGCGGCGATCACCAGCCCGGTGCACCGCATCATCACCAGGAACAGGAGCGCCACCTGACCCCCGCTCAGCTCGACCGTCATCGGTTGGCCTCCGCGGCGACCTGGAAGACGTACCGGGTGAACTCCATCAGCTGGCTGATCATGCTGGGACCGAGAAGGACCAGGATCAGCGCGACTACGACCAGCTTGGGCACGAAAGTAAGCGTCGCCTCGTTGATCTGGGTGGCGGCCTGCACGACCGAGATCGCCAGCCCCACCACCAGCGAGACGACGATGATGGGACCGCCGACCATGAGGGTCGTCCAGAGCGCCCTCTGCATGACGGTCCCAACGTCAGCTACGGTCATCGATTCGCCCTACCCGAAGCTATGGGCTAGGGATTGGACGACGAGCACCCAGCCGTCGACCAGGACGAAGAGGAGCAGCTTGAAGGGCAGGGCAATCTGGGTCGGCGAAACCATCACCATGCCCATCGACATCAGCGCCGAGGCCACGACCAGGTCGATGATCAGGAACGGGATGTAGAGCAGGAATCCCATGGTGAAAGCGGTCTTGAGTTCGCTGACCACGAAGGCCGGGAGGAGAACCTCGAGCGAGACGTCGTCGGCGGTCGCGGGCCGCGGCTCCTTTGACATGTCGATGAAGACCTGCAGGTCCTCAGCCCGGGTCTGGCGGAGCATGAACTCCCGGAATGGCTGGATCCCTTTGTCGATGGCCTCGTCCTGGGTGATCGTGTTGTTCAGGTACGGCTGCAACGCCTCGCTGTTCGCCTCGGCGAAGACGGGCCCCATGACAAAGAGAGTCAAGAAGAGCGCGAGCCCCGTGAGGACCTGATTGGGCGGCAGGTTCGGGATACCGATCGCACTTCGCAAGAGCGACAGGACGACCACGATCCGCGTGAAGCTCGTCGCGAGCATTAGGATCGCCGGCACGAGGGACAAGACCGTTACCGCCACCAGGAGCTCGAGCGAGACGGCGAACTGGCCATTCCCGCTGGAGGCCTGACCGTCGCCGATCTTGACCGCAATGTCGGATGAGCCGGTCGAACTGCAGCCGGCGACGAGCAGCGCAGCCAGCCCCAGCAGCAGAATCGGACGGAGCCGGCGAATCCGTCGGGTCATCGACCGCGCCCTCCGCCGATGAAGCCGGCCAGCCGGTCGGTCAAGCCGTCTATCGGCGCCATGACCGAGTTGAGGGTCGCGGCAAATGCCGGACTCGGCTGGCCGGAACGGGAGGGTCGTGGGCCGGCCGGCCGAGGATCGCCGACCGCAGCCGATTCGACCTCGGCAGGATTGCGGTCGAGCTGAGTATTCTCGATCTCGGAGGCATCCAACTCGGCCAGGGCCACCATGCCGCCGGGCGTCAGGCCGACGATCAAACGGCGGTCGCCGACGGCCACCAGGTGCAGCGATGCCTTGGGTGCGAGCGTCCGCGACTCGAGTACGTTCAGGCGGCTGCCTCGCGCGGGGCCGGCGGCCTGGAGGCGGCTGAGCACCCGGAGCGTGACGAACAACAGGATCAGGACAAGCCCGCCCTTCGTGACGAGATCGAGGATGTCCAGTCCGCCGGCGCCGGACCATGCGGCGCCGACCTGCGAGGCGGCCGCCGCCGACGCGGGGACGGGCGACGGGCGGGATCCGGCTCCGCCGGCCACGGGAGCCGCGCTCAGCGCGCCGACGCCTGTGACCGCCGCGAGCACCGCGACCACTCCCACAACGGCCAGGCGGGTGGGAGAAACCCGGCGCCGTACTGCGCCGAAGAGGGCCGCCCCGCCAGCGGTCAGGCGGCCTACGTTCCGCTCCCCAGCCTCGGGCTGCGCTACGAGCAGGCTGCCGCGCAGCTCAGCCCCGCGGTGCGAGGCGGACTGGTGGCGGGCGACCGGCATCGTCAGCGGCCTTGTGGAACGAGGCGCTGCTGGCGCGAGACAACGTCCGTGATTCGAACGCCGAAGTTCTCGTCGACGACCACGACCTCACCCGAGGCGATCGGCCGACCGTTGATGAGAACGTCGACCTTCTCGCCCGCGAGCTTGTCGAGTTCCACGATTGAACCCGGCGTGAGGGCCAGAACGTCGCGTATGGCGAGGGTCGTCCGCCCGATCTCGACGGCCACCTGGAGGTTCACGCCGAGCAGAAGGTCGATGTTGTAGGCGGGCTGCCCCGACGGAGCGGCGGTCAATTCGGAAAGTGACACTGGCCGCACGTTGGAGGCGGAAACGGCGGCCCCGCCGTTGCCGTTGCCGTTGCCATTGCCATAGCCATTGCCGCCGGCCGGGGCCGCGGGTCGCTGCGGTGCGGGCGCGGCCTTGAACTCCTGGCTGCGCTGAGCCGCGACCGGTTGCGCCGCCGTCGTAGCGGACGCGTCGGAGGTCAGCGCCTGCAAGGCCACGACGTGGGCCGCGAGCTCGCCGGCGACGGCAGCGTCGTAGGCCGAGACCAGTACGACCTCTTCGTTGTCGACCGACGTAAGCGGCAGTCGCAGGAGAATCAGCGGCGCCTGCGGCGACCCGACCGGAATCGGGGCACCCAAACCCAGGCCCTCCCCAAGGATCGATTCGAAGGCCGTGCTGGCGGCCTCCATGACCAGTTCCTGGAGACGAGCGGCGCTGTATTCCTTGCCACCGATCTTGTTGCCCTTGCTCGAATCGAGCGCAGCCCAAGACCCTCGGCGATCCGTTCCCAGAAGTTCGAATGAGGACGCGCCCTCCAGTGGAGTGGCCGCCCCTTCCGGCGTGCCGCTCGCCACCGCGAGCTCACCGCAAGTGACGGGGCAGAGGGCGTCGCCAGAAATGCCCTCGGCGATGGCCGAGCGGAGCATCGGCCAGAGCGGCAGGATCGAGGCTCCCGCACCGAGCGATTGAGCGTCGGCAGTCTTCCAGTCCATCGATTCCCAGCTCATTTGTCAGGCCTCCGTGGGCACAAGGGGCGTCACCAGACGCAGGGCAATGCGATCCCCGACCCGACCTGGGATCGCCCAGGCCTGGGCCTGGTCGGACACTGTGATGAGGACCGGCTCGCCGAAGTGCTCGTCGAACCGGATGACGTCGCCGGGCTGGAGTTCCGTGAGCGCCTCGACCGGAATATCGACCGCCCGGAAGCTGGCCGACACGGGGATTTCGACCGACCTGACCTCCGCCTCGAGGGTCTCGCGAACGGTGGCGTCGCCGACGGTCTGGCGTCTCTGGGCGTACCACATCGTGGCCGCCAGGCGCGGGAGAAGCGGTTCGAGTGCCGCGAAGGGATAGCAGATGGTCATCGGCGCGGTCTGCCCCGCGAACCGAACCTCGTAGGTGAGAACCGCCACCACCTCGGTGGGTGCCGCCAGACGCAGCAGGATCGGCGAGAGCGCCGTCTCCGTGACGGCCACGTCCAGGGTCTGGAGATGCGCCCAGCCCTCGTTGAGGGCATGCGGCAGGTGGGCGACGACGCGGGCGATGAGATCCGCCTCGATGGGGGTCGGTTCGGTGCGCTCCGCCGGCATCCGACCGGGTCCGCCGAGCAAGCGGTCGACGGCTGCGAATGCGAAGCCCAGATCGAGGTCCGCCAGGAAGGGGCCGCCCAGGCCGGGACTGGTCATCACGACCAGTTCGGTCGGGAGGGCGAGCTGCCCGAGGTAGTCGTCGAAGACGAGTTGATCGGTGCCCGCCAGCTGGATCACGACGGAACCGCGCAGGAAGGACGACAGGCGCGCCGCGGCGACTCGGCCGACGTTCTCGTGGATCGCCTGAAGGGTGCGCAGCTGCTCGTTGGAGAACTTGGCCGGACGGCGGAAGTCGTACGTCTTGACGATCCGGCCATCCGCGCTCAACGACGGCGGCTGATCCTCGGGCGGGAGGGAGCCATCGGCCACCGCCCCGAGGAGCGCATCGATCTCTGCCTGCGACAACATCTGATGGCCGCCTACTGCATCACTAGATCGGTGAAGTAGACGTTGAGGACCTCGCTGTCCCCGAGGACCTTGCGCATCGCGGCCAACAGCTCGCTCTTGAGCTGGGCGTGACCGTCCGGAGAGTTGATCGACGTGGAATCGTGCCCGGACACGACTGTTCCAAGCGCATCGAGTAGGAGGGGCACATCGTCGCTGACCTTGTCGGTCTCGGCCTTCTCCTCCTTCGCCCGCGCATCGCTACTCATTGCGTAGAAGCCCGCGGAGGTGGGCCGCAGCTCGATCGTGACGGCGATCTTCGCGTACTTGTAGAGGCCCGGCGTCGTGCTGGTCGTCAGGTTGATGACGCGGCTGTCCAGGGCGAGCATCGGCCCATGCTGGCCCGGGCTCGGATCGGGGACGGCCGGCGGCGGACCGCTCTTGGCGGACATCGACATGAAGAGGAATCCGCCGGCAGCGGCGAGCCCGAGGGGCACGCCCAGGATGAGGATGGCGCGGCGACCGTGCGGGATTGGGAGCTTCATCGACAGCACTCTCGACTCATGGGAACGAAGGCGGCGTCACGGGGCTCGGGACGCTGTCCACCTGCGGGGGGTAGAGGACCACGACGTCCACTCGTCGGTTCTTGGCTCGCGACGGTTCGTCGGTGTTGGCGACGATGGGGTTGTAGCTGGCATTGCCCTGGGCGCACATTCGCTCGGGCGGCATGCCCTGCTGCGCCATGACCTGGAGCACAGCCAAGGCGCGCGCGCTCGAGAGTTCCCAGTTGTCGGCATACAGACCGCCCTCGGGCGGGAGGTCGTCGGTGTTGCCCTCGATCCGGATCGAGTTGGGAAGTGGCTTGACGATGCCGACGAGCTTGCCGATCAGCAGCACCGCGTGATCGTCCAGGTGGGCGCGACCAGACGTAAAGAGGACCGCGTCGCTGAGGCGGATGACGATGCCCTGGGGCGCGATGCCGACTTCGACCTCGCCGCCGAGACCCTGGCCGATGGCGTAATCCTCCAGCGCGGCTTTGATGGCGCGCATGTCGGTTTCCACGGACGTGGCACCGCTGTCGTAGGTCTGGTCCTCAACGGTCGTCTCCTGGCCGTCCATGATCGAAACGGCCGCCTGGCCCTGCATCACGTCGGCGTTGAAAGCGGCCGAGACCGACTGGGCCAGGGCGATGAACTTGCGGACGTCGGTGGTGCTGATCGCGTACATGACCACGAACAGCACGAACAGGAGCGTGATCAGGTCGGAGTAGGTCAGCAGCCAGCGCTCGTCGTTGTCATGCGGCGATTCGACGTTGGCTCGCCTGCGTCGTGCCATCAAGCCGCCTCGGGGATCGCCGCGCCCGCGGCGGCCTTCTCGGGTGACTCGACTACTTCAGGCTCCGGGCCGGCGTGCGCTCGCAGCTTCTGAGCGACGATGCGCGGGTTGTCGCCGGCCTGGATCGCCAGGATCGCGGCCAGGGCGAGACGTCGCTCCTTGACCTCGGACTGGTCCTTGCCTTTGAGGTTGGCCGAGATCGGCAACCACAGAATGTTGGCGGCACCTACGCCGAATAGAGTGGCGATGAAGGCGGTCGCGATCGACTCGCCCAGACCGGACGGATCGGACAGATTCGAGAGGACACTGACCAGGCCCATGACCGTCCCGAGCACTCCAAAGGTGGGCGAATAGCCGCCCATCTTCGCGAACATGTCGATGCCCTTCATGTGGCGCGCCTGCATCGACTCGGTCTCGATCTCGAGGATCTCCTCGACCGTGTCCGGTTCGAGACCGTCTATGACCATCTGGAGTCCGCGCCGGATGAACGGATCCTCGACCGCCTCGACGTCGGCTTCGAGCGCCAGCAACCCCTCGCGCCGGGCCCGTTCCGCGAACTTGATAAGAGTCTCGCGGATGGAGTCGATGTCGCTAACCCGCGGCTTCATGCTCATCCCGATCAGCTTCGGGAAGGTCATGAACTGCTTCATCGAGGTGGAAGCGATCGTCGCCCCGAACGTGGCACCGAAGATCAGCAGGATCGCTGAGGGGTTGATGAACGCGGCCGGGGACCCGCCGTCGAGGACGTCGGCGACCATCATCGCCCCGAGGCAGATCATGATTCCGAGGGCGCCGTCCATCTCTTGGGCCTAGCCCTTCGGTGCTTCGCCGTAGGCGCGAAGCCGTCCGCGGTTGGGGTGCTCGTAGAGCGACGGGTCGTGCTCGGTGGGCGGGTCGTAAGCCCGCCGACCGCCGAACCTGGCGTCGACGTGGAGCGAGCGCTGGTAGTAGTGGAAGCGCGTCGCAATCTCGGTGGCCGTCTCGCGGACCAGAATCTTCTTGCCGTCGGCAAGCGTGATGACGGTGTCGGGGGTCTCCTCGACGATCTCTATGCGATCGGGGTTGACCAGCAGTGCCGTACCGTCGGTTCGCGTCAGCGGGATCATGGCTCAGGCCAGGCTGCCGGTCAGCGCCAGTCGCATCAAGCCGGCCCGCGATCGCACGTTCAGCTTGCGACTGAGATTGGCCCGGTGAGCCTCAACCGTCTTCACGGACAGGACCAGAGATTCCGCTATCTCGCGGTTGGAGAGGCCCTGGCCGATGAGAAACAGCATCTCGCGCTCGCGCGGGGTGAGGAGCGAAACCGGGCCCTCGTCCACGAGAGCGGCTTCGAGGTGCTCCCCCACTGTCGGGAAACCCGCCACGATCGGGCCGAGGCCGTCCATTACCCGCCGGATGAGCGTCAGGAAGGTGTCGCGATTGACGTGGTCGATCAGCATGGCCGCGTCCGCGCCGACCCTGAGGCAATCGCGCGGCGAGACTTCACGGCCGCGAGTAACCAGGGCTACGAGCCGCGGCTTGGGCCAGAGCGCGGCCAAGAGGCGGCACACCTCGGGCCCTTCCGCTGGCGCGAAGTCGAACAGGACCAGCTGCGGGTGAACGTCCGAGGCCAGTCGGAAGGCTTCATAGACAGACGCCGCGCTCGCAACCTCGCAGGCCGAGCCGCTGGCAAGCATGGTCGACACGCCGAGGCGGACTATCTCGGCCTGGTGGATGATCAGGGCGTGGGTCGCGGCTCGTGCTGGCCGCGGCAACGACGCTGCGGGCCGGCCTCCCCGATTGTCCCGGACCGGAAAGCTGGCGATCGACATTTCGGCCAATCCTTGGACTACCTGCTGGCCGGCGGGACGATCCGTCTGGAAGTGCGACCCGGAAGTCGTCCACCGATCTGGCCCGAAGCATTCGGCAGGGACAGCGCGTAGGTGAACTCCCGGGTTGAGCCGGCCGTTCGGGGAGGGAACTCGGGGAGTGACCTAGGTAGTCGGCAGTTCGCAGTAGGGTCCTGGGGCGCCCGGGGGGTGCCGCCGGCACGGACGGGCCGCCGTGCACTAGGGGTTCGCCCTGACGTCGCTTCGTTCGAGCGCGTTCAGTATCTACTGAACTGTCATCGACGTCCTATACTCGCTGCAAGCGCAAATCCAAACCCCCACTCCCACCGCCGGGTGAGCCGCGCGACCTGGAGGCCGGTGCCACATGCTGGACGAGCTCTTGGATCGAAACGGGGACAGACGCGGTTCGCGCATCTCGGCCGCTCGGTTCGTCGAGGAGATCGGGCTGGTCTTCGACTCGTTGCACCTGCCGCGCATGGCCGGCCGGGTGCTTGGAGCGATCCTGATCGGACCCGCGGACGGGATGACCGCCTCCGAGCTGGTCGAGACGCTGCAGGCGAGCAAGGGCTCGATCAGCGGCATGACCCAGCTCCTGACCCACTACCGCTTTATCGAGAGAACGGTTCGGGGCGGCGATCGGCGGGACCGGTTCATCGTCA
Organism: Chloroflexota bacterium; assembly: GCA_003158675.1. Lineage (GTDB taxonomy): Bacteria > Chloroflexota > Limnocylindria > Limnocylindrales > CSP1-4 > Fen-1039. Next base: position 49,646 of record PMKN01000030.1, read on the forward strand.
GATCGGGGGCCTGGGCGCGCATGATGCTGTGGCGTATCGAGCTGCTGCAGCGCCTGCAGGAACTCGCCGCGGATGGCCTCGGATTGCTCGGCCCGAACGGGAACCCAGAGCCGCTCGAAGAGGTGCGAGATATGTACGCGTTTCTTGAACGGGAGCTACCCCGGTTGTTCGATCGCTGGGAATCGGAGCGCTCGGTCGCTCGAAAGAAGGCGCCCTAGATGGCGCCCGCAATCGAGACCGAAGGCCTCACCAAGAGCTACGGTCGCGCACGTGGAATCATCGAGGTCGATCTTGTCGTGGAAGGCGGCCAGATCTTCGGTTTCCTCGGGCCGAACGGGGCAGGCAAATCGACTACGATCAGACTGCTGTTGGACCTGATCCGGCCCACGAGCGGCAAGGCCCGGGTTTTTGGGCTGGACGTCCACCGCGATCGGCTCGCCATCGACCGCCGCACCAGCTACGTGCCGGGAGAACTGGCGCTATACAGCGAGCTGACAGGGCGCCAGCTCCTCGACTACCTCGGCAACCTGCAGGGCCACGTCGACGCTGCGTTCCGCGACGGTCTCGTGGACCGGCTCGAACTAGATCCGACCAAGCGAATCAAGAGCCTGTCACGCGGTAACAAGCAGAAAGTCGGCCTGGTGGCCGCATTCATGATCAGGCCGGAGCTGATCATCCTCGACGAGCCGACGGCAGGCCTGGATCCCTTCGTCCAGCTCGAATTCGAGCACCTCTGCGAAGAGGCGCGGAACGAGGGCCGGACCGTATTCATCTCGTCGCATCAGCTGCCCGAAGTCGAGCACCTGTGCGATCGCGTCGGAATCATCCGGGAGGGGCGTCTGCTGGCGGTCGAAGCGATCGCCGATCTCAAGGACCGAGCGTTGCGCCGGCTCGAAATCGATTTTGGCGAGCCTGTCAGCGCCGATGTCTTCGCCGGGTTGCCAGGGGTGCGTGATCTGGTCGTGAACGACGGGACCTTGAGGTGCACCGTTATGGGCAGCCTGGATGCCCTGATCAAGGCGGCCGCCCGCTTCGAGGTCCGAAATCTCCACACCGTCGAGACGAGCCTGGAAGAGATATTCATGGCCTATTACGGGTCGGGCGAAGGGATCGAGGCTGGCGTCGCCGGAGAGGCCGGGCATGTTGCTGCGTAACGTCTTCACGAAGACCGTTCGAGACCTGCGCTGGCCAACCTTCTGGGTAAGCCTCGGATGCGGCGCCATGACTGCCTACTTTGCGATTCTGTTTCCCACCTATTCCAAGCTCATCGACCTCAACTCGCTCCTGGAGAAGATGGGACCAGCGGCGAAACTCCTGGGCGCAAGTATGGGCGACGCGAGCACTCTGGTCGGCTTCCTGCACATTGAGTTGTTCTCCATGATCCTGCCCGCGGCGATCGCCGCATTCGCGGCCGGCGTCGCCAGCGGATTCACGGCCGGCGAGGAGTCGCGGGGCACGATCGACATTCTCCTCTCGTACCCGATCTCACGTCGGAGGATCGTCCTCGAGAAGTGGCTGGCATTGTCGTTGGCCTGCGTTGTCGCCGCCGTCGTCCTGTGGGTGTTCGCGATCATCGGCGCCGCGATCAGCGCCAGCGTCCTGCCCGGCGATCGTCTCGCGGCCGCCCTCGTCATGCTGGTGCTGCTCGGTCTGGCCTTCGGCGCCATCGCCCTCGCCATTTCGGCCGCGACCGGCAATCGTGGCGCCTCCATCGGACTCACTGTTGCGCTGCTCGTGGTCATGTATCTGGTCGACGCGCTTTCCGCGATCGTCGACGGTCTGGGCGTTATCCGACCGCTCTCGCTGTTCCGTTACTACATGGGCGACGATCCGCTCCGCGCCGGCCTGAACTTCGCCGACGCGGCCGTCCTGGCCGCGGTGGCGGCGGTCTTCCTGGTCATCGCGGTCGTGGCCTTCGAAAGACGAGATCTGGCCGCCTAGCGTCGCGACGTCTGCCTTGCGCACCGGATGGCGTCGAGTGGCGGAACAACGCCCTACGCGATAGAGTAGTCACTCGCTTAGTATTCCCGCAGCGGCGGGTCGCGGCGGATCGCGGTTGATCGCGGCGGGCGATGGCCGGCGAAGACGGAGGCCGGAGCGAAATGCACGTCGGGCAGGCGGCCGAACCGGTCGAGGGCAAGTCTCGGGCCGGGAACTTTGCCGGCTACCTGGCTCGGAACCTGACCGGGGCGTACCGCCTGGCGGCCATGGCCCTGGGCGACCCCGTTACCGCGCAGAATGTCGTCCACGACGCCGCGCTGTCCGTCTGGGTGGCGGGGCCCGGCTGGTCGGCGGGCGCTCTCGACGCGGCCTTCGAGAGACGATTCTCGGCCGAATGCGTCAAGGCAATGCGCCTTGGTGCCCGAGACGCGCTGGACTCCGGGCACGAACCGCTCGCGGCTGCCGTGCTGGAGCTTCCCCCGAGGGATCGGCTCCTGCTAGCGCGTGAGCTGGGACTCGCGTCGCCGCCCGAATCTGCCGGACATGGGCTTGCGGGCCGCTGGGCGGTGGGCCGCGGCGCTGCGGACAAGCGCGTCGCCCGAATTCTGCGATCTCTCCCGATCGAGCCGGCCGACGTCGGACTTCCGCTCGTCCAGAGGTTGCGCGAGCTGTACGCGGCCCGCGACCCCGGCGCGGAGGTCCCGCTCCAGTTGCGGCTCCGGCTTCAGCGCAGCCTGTTCGAGGCCGAGGCGGCGTCGACCGAGAAGGAGGTGTCGGCTCGGGCGGCCGGCTGGGGCTTCGTCTTCAACCTGTTCCTCGCGGTCGTGGTCCTGGCGATGGTCGTGGCCGTCGCAAGCGTCGTCGATCTGCGGAGTAGCCCGGCTGCCAGCGCCGACCCGATGGGCGACCCCTCCGTGCCTCTCACCATCGCCGGCGTCTCGGTCGTCCAGGGCGGCATCGACGGCTCGAACGTGCACGTGGCCGCCACCCAGACCCGCTTCGTGGCGGCCTTCGAGGCCTCGGCCAATTGGCACGTGTCGCCGCAGGAATGCCTGGCCGATGTCATCGGCGCGCTCGACCCAGGTGGCGCGCCACAGTGGCTCGGCCAGAGAGCAGGCCACATTCAAGCCATTGCCGGCGACCCCTCATCAGCGAGCGTATACGCCGCCGGACCTGGGCAGTATTGCCAGTTGGGCCGCTACTCGAGCGCCGATGACGGCCTCTCGTGGTCGCCCGGACCGCTACCCACGGGGGCGGCCGAGAGCCCTTCCTGGCTGGCTTTCGATCCCGCCCACGCCGGAAGCATCCTCGCCTTCGAGGGCGGCGCGCTGTATGTCAGTTCCAATTCGGGGGCAACGTGGGCAAGCGGCCGCACGGCCGCGACACCTATCGGTTTCGATTCGACCGGACGCCTCGTGGGCTGGACGCCCGGGACACTCCTGGAATCCCTCGACGACGGCTCGACCTGGAGGCGCACCGGACCCGGGCCGGCAGACGCGCCGACGGCCGCCGCCGCGACCTCGAAAGGCGTCCTGCTGGGCTCAAAGGCGGGCCTGTGGTGGTACCCGCTTTCCGCGCCGCCGAGCTCGATCCGGCCGGGCAGCGTCTTCTCGATTGCGGCCGTGGGCGATGGCGCCGTCGTCCTGGGGGCAGACGCCGGGGGTCAGGCGTGGCTCGGCACCGTGTCGGACACGCAGCCCGGGATGTCGCTGGCGACCTTGCCGCCGGAGCTGGCCTCGCTGAAGGTCACGGACGGCCAGGTCGCCGCCAACGACAGCGGCGCCGTGATCGCCCTGTCCGGACCGAGTTCGGCCTTGGCCTTCGCCACGTTCGCGCGATAGGGCCCGGCGCGCCGGGGCGGGCTGGGCGGCCCTCCGTCGAGCCGCGCCGGACGTCGCGAGTTGCGGCTCCATAGGCCCTGGTTGCGACAAATGTATCGATTGCGCCTCAGTGGCAACCGCTTGGAGCCCCGTCGACCCCAAAACGACATGCGACGACAACCGACTTTGCGTGGATCTAGGGGTAGCCTCCATGCGTCGCTAGTCGGTCAGACGGTTACTCAGAACAGGAGGGATGCAATGAGGACTTCGTGCTCGTCGTTGCGCCCATCCTGGGCGAGGCGGCTGCGGCAGCCGCTCAACTCGACGCGCCGCCTCTGCTTTCCGAGCCAGCGCCGATCAGGCGACGACGTTCGTGCGCCGGGCCGCTGCCAGTGACCCCGCAATCCGAGGAGAGACCGTGACTGCGCCGCTGGCCAGACCCGACCCATACAGCTTGAAGCCGAGTAAACCCGGAGCTTCCCGCTCCAGGTCACAGGTGTCAGCGCCGACCGCGCCTGCCCGGCAAGCCGGACAGCCCGTTCGCGAGCTGCTGCGGGTCGGCTTGCGAGCGATGGCGCACGGACACCTCGAGGCTGCCCGCGCCAGCCTCCTGGCGGCGGCCTCGCCGGAGAGCCTCGCATCAGGCAACGTTCTGGCGATCGACGCCCTTGCCTACCTGAGCGGCGTCCGTTGGAAGTTGGGAGAAATCGAAACCGCCCGTGCCGACTCGGAGAAAGCCCTCGCGATGGCACCCAAGCGGTTCGCGCCAAACCAGAATGCCGGGGAGATGGCCCTCAATCTGGGGAACCCTTCGGAAGCGGCCGAGCGATTCTTGATCGCGTTGCGGGCATGCGAACCTGGAACTGCCGACGCAAAGGTCGCGGAGGCGTGCCTGAAGGATGCTCGGGAGCGGACCACGACGGGGATCCGTCACGAGGACTCATTCCCCAGCCGGCCCGGCGGTTTGCTCAGCTGGCTGACTCGAGCGCGCCGCAATCGGCCCGCCACGTCGGCTGCGGCCGAAGTCCGACCGGAGTCGTAGCGCAAGCAGTTCCCGGCGGTGCACGCACGGGTGGTGCGCTTCCGACGTCGTGTCGCAACCGTCGCACAACCCGGCAGGGCATCTTCGGCAACCCGGCTGCAGCGAAACCGTATCGCCGCCACTACTGATTTCGGCCGGCGAGTCTCCGATGCTTCAACCACGCACGGCAACCCCGGTCACATACGGCCGAGTACGGGCATCAACCGCGCGCGAACAGGAGCTGCAACATGGCCGCCGCGCCAGGGACCGAAATGAAGCGCACCCTGACGATGACCGGGCTGACGATCAACGCCATGGCGCTGATCGCGCCCGGCGCGTTTCTCTGGACCACGTTCCAGGCCCAGGTGGTTCAGCAGAACGGCGGAATCACCACCGCCACGGACATGGTTCCGGGACTGCTATTCGTTCTGATTCTCGCGTTCCTCACGGCGTACTCATACGCCGAGCTATCGAACATCTACCCGGAAGCCGGAGCCGGATCCTCCTACTACTTCGCCGAAGCTGCCTTTCTCGAGAAAGAGGAGGCCGTACATTACAAGTTCGCCCGGCTGGCAAAGTTCATCCTGGGTTGGGTCTCGCACCTCTACTACTGGATCTACCCGGGCATCATGGTCGGTTTCACGGCGATCCTATGCGTCTACATCCTGAGCCTGTTCGGCGTGACCTTGAATCAGCCGGCCGAGGTTGGCGCTGCGTTCGTCTTCTCGGCGCTTGTCGGATTGATCGCCTATCGCGGCATTTCGGGCTCGACGATGACGGCCGTCGTCATCAACGCCATTCAGCTGACCGCTCTCGTCGGGTTCTCCATCCTCGCCATCGCGTTCCGGCTCACACATCCCGACCTTGGCTATGCTCACTCGAGCATCGCCTCGGTGGTCCTGCCGCACAACTTCACCAACGTCCTGTTCCAGGGCACCATCGCAATCCTGCTGCTGGTCGGGTTCGAGTCGGTGACTGCCCTCGGCGCCGAAGCGAAGAACCCCAAGCGCGACGTTCGGCGAGCCGTTCTACTGTCCCTGGCCATCCAGGGGGCCGTCGCGTACGTCATCGAGTACGTCGCGGCCAACTTCCTCGTCAACAACAGCATCGTCGCGACGGACGCGACCGGCAAGAGCGTGGGCGGCTACGCCGCGGCGGCTGCCTCGTCGGCCCCGATCGGCGACATGGTCCGCTTTATCGGCGACCAGATGCTGGGCGGAACCGGCGTGGCCCTGGTTCTGGTCCTGGCCGTCAGCGTCCTGATCGCCCTCATCGGTACCACTCTGGCGTGCCTCAACACCGGCGTTCGGATCACCTACGTGATGGGCCGCGACAAGGAAGTCCCGGGCCTGCTTGGCATGCTCCATTTCCGTCATGCGACCCCGCACTACGGCGTCATCGCCCTGGCGCTCATCTCCGCCGTTCTCGGCGGCTACGCCGTTCTCTCGGCCGACAACCTGCTCCAGATCACACTCGCGTCGAATACAGGCACCTTCCTGGTCTACGGCATGACCAACGCGCTGGTTCTGGTTGCCTTCGGCGGGCGGCACCGCCGGAACATCCTCAAGCACGTGGTCATTCCGGTCGCGGGCCTCCTGGCCAACATCGGGATGCTCGCGGCCGTCGTGATCATGAGTGTCTCCGCCGGCGGATCGACCCAGACCGATACCCTGATAGCCCTCGGTGTCGTTGTCGTCTGGATCGCGGTCGGGGCCGTCTGGCTCATCGTCAACTCGGCCGCGACGAACAAGAGTCTCCTGGTCAAACCCCCGACTGTCGTTCCGGAGAGGTAACGGTCTCCGTCCGCACGCCCGAGACCGCGTCTGGCAGATCTCCCCTGCCGGGCGCGGTCTCCCCAATACTCAGCAGGAAGCCGACCCAATGTCCGTTTCGCGACCCGATAGATGCAAGCCGTGACCGCGACGCTGGCAGTCGAGTACGCGGGTTTGTCGGTCTCGGGTTGCGTACGAGACCACAACGAAGACCGTCTTGGCTGGACCGCCCTCGACGGCGACTCAGCGTTCGTGATGCCGGCCGAGGATTTCACCCTTGAACAAGCCGTGGCCACATCGGGCCAGGGTCTGGTCTTTGCCGTCGCCGACGGTCTTGGAGGCTACGGCGGCGGAGAGATTGCCGCGGGGCTGGCCGTCGCGGCGTGCCTGAACCGCACCCGGCAAGACGTATCGGGCGGAGGCGGTCGGCTCTCGGGAATCCTGCGCGCTGCCTTCAACACGGCCAATCAGGCCATTTTCGACGCCGCGCTCGGAGGCAGCGGCAGCCGCAAGATGCAATCCACCCTGAGTGCGCTGGCGATCACTCCGGGCGAGGCTCACCTTGCCCACGTAGGCGACAGCCGCGTCTACCGGCGTCATCACGGCGACCTGGAAATCCTGACCACCGACCACAGCCAGGTCATGGAGTTGCTCCGCCTCCACATCATCACGCCCGAGCAGGCGGTCGACCATCCGGCGCGTTATGCGCTCACCAGATCAGTCGGCGGCGATATCACAGTCCGAGTTGACATACGCACCGAAGGAATCGAGTCGGACGACGCGTTTCTCCTCTGCTCCGACGGGCTCTGGAGCAACGTGACAGCAAGCGAAATCGTCGAAGCGCTGGCCCACGCTCCCGCGGAAGCCTGCGACCGGCTGGTCAGGCTCGCCCTGGAGCGGGGCGGCGACGATAATGCGACAGCCATGGTCATCCGCGTGCGCGAGGCCGGGCAGCGGCCCGAGGCGCCGCAGGGATGGCGGAGGTTGTTCTCGTGACCTCGACTGAGCTGACTCCGGGCGCGAAGATCGACCAGTTCACGATCGTCAAGGCGATCGGCTCGGGGGCGTTCAGCGACGTCTTCCTGGCCCAGGACTCGAGTGGCGCTCAAGTCGTCCTCAAGTGTCCGCACGAATCGATCATGGGCGACGTTTCGACCTTCGATCGATTCCGGCGCGAGCTGGAGATCTCACGCCATCTCCACCACCCGGGCATCCAGCGTTCGCTCGAGTTCACGATGGACCGCAGCCGGCCATACATGGTCATGGAGTACGTCGACGGCGAGACACTGCGTGCCTACATGACTCGCGAGAAGCGCCTGTCCGTCGATCAGGCGGTCGACTTCGGGCGGCAGCTGGCGGCGGCAATGGCCTATGCCCATTCTCAAGGCGTCTTCCACCGCGATCTCAAGCCCGAGAACGTGCTCGTGAACACGGAGGGCCAGCTGGTCGTCACCGACTTCGGGGTGGCCTTCATGGCCGGCGCCCGTCGGCTCACCTGGCGCTGGTTCTCGACTGCCCTGGGCACACCCGACTACATGTCGCCCGAGCAGATCCAGGGCAAGCGAGGCGATGCCAGAACCGATGTCTACGCCATCGGCGTCATGCTCTTCGAGATGCTGGCCGGACGCGTGCCCTGGGAGGGCGACAACGCTCTCTCGGTCATGAGCCAGCACCTGAACGCGCCCGTACCGGCGCTCCACGAGATCAACCCGGCGGTACCACCGCCGATCGAGGGAATCGTTCGCAAGTGCCTGCGCAAGATCCCGGACGAGCGCTACGAGGACGCAGCCTCGCTGGAGAGCGACCTCGAGCGCTGGCGGGATCTGCCACTGTCCCAGTTCATCTTCGGCGACGAGGCGCCCGTGGCGAGCCGCGCCTCCGACCAGAAGCTCGTCCTGCTCATCGTCGGGATTAGCGCCGGCTTCCTGGCCGCCGCCATCCTATTCGTCCTAATCGCATACCTTCTCGTCCACGCCCACGCATAGCCGCGCGAACGGCCCACGGCCGTGCGGGAGGAACGAAATGTCCGACAAGACAGGACTCACATCATCCGAGGAAACGCCCTCTGCCCGTCGCTCCAACGGAGGAGGTGGCGGCGGACCCGGCCCGTCCGACGACGCCCTCGGCGGCCTGGATCTGGACCGTCGGGCGGCGGAAAGGGTCATCGCCGCGGCGCGCGAAGCCGGCATCCAGCAGGTCGAGCTCCAGTTCACAGACGTTACCGGGGCGGTGAAGACCGTAGCCGTGCCGGCGAGGCGCCTGCCCCATGTCCTGGCCGCGGGAGAGTGGTTCGACGGCTCGGCCGTGGAAGGGCTCGCCCGCGAGGTCGAGTCCGACATGTACCTGAAGCCGGACGCAACCACCTTCGCGATCATGGAGCAGGCGGGCGGAGTGCCCTGCGCGAGGCTGATCTGCGAGGTCGTGACGCCGACCGGCGAGCCATATCCGGGCGACGGCCGCGCCGTCTTGCGCGGTCTGCTGGCCCAAGCGGAGTCGGCCGGGCTCAATTACCTGGTGGCGCCCGAAATCGAGTTCTTCCTCTTCCCACTTGGCGACGTTGTAGAACCGTTGCCTGACGACCCGAGCAGCTACTTCGAGCGGGCCCGCGGTCAGTCGCGCCAGGTCGAGTTGGAGATCGTGGCGGGCCTGGAGGCGATCGGGATCCGTGTCGAATCCAGCCATCACGAGGTCGCCAGCGGCCAGTTCGAGCTGGATCTGCCGATGCTTCCCGCACTCGTTTCGGCCGACACCGTCACCACGCTCAAGTCCGCGGTCAAGGAACTGGCTCGGGTACGCGGGATGCAGGCCACGTTCATGCCAAAGCCCCTGGCCACAGCCGCGGGCTCAGGGATGCACACTCACCAGGTCCTGGTTGATCGTGCAGGACGCAGCGTCTTCGACGACCCGGCGGCGGATTACGGGCTCTCGGCCGTGGCCCGGGCCTTCGCGGCGGGCCAGCTTGAGCACGCCCCGGGGCTGTGCGCCCTGGTCGCCCCGCTGGTCAACTCATATAAGCGCCTGGTGCCGGGCTACGAGGCGCCGGTAGCCGGGAGCTGGGGACGCCACAGCCGTTCGGCTCTGATCCGCGTGCCCGCCCAGGTCCGCCAGGACGATCCCGCCGTCGATGTCTTCGAGACGCGCCTGGAGCTGCGGCTACCGGACCCGAGCTGCAACCCCTACCTGGCCTTCACCGCTATGCTCGCAGCGGGCCTCGACGGACTGGACCGAGGCTGCGAACTCGGACCGCCTCTCGAAGAGGTGGAGCACGGGTTCAGCGGCGGGCACAGCCTTACCAGGCCGCTCCCGGCATCGCTGGGCGAGGCCCTGGCGGCGCTCGAAGACGACGACGTGATCATGTCTGCGCTCGGGAGCGAGCTGCTCGAACTCTTCCGGTCGGCCAAGGGTCTCGAATGGGAGGCATACCGGCGCCAGGTCACGACCTGGGAAGTCGCCGCCTACTTCCAGCGCTCATAGGGCGCGGCCCGGCGGCTCCCGGGCCGGATCGTACCGTTCCGATACCTTCCATTGACTTGTCGGTCGTGCGTCAGGCGCTAACCTAGCAGCCGACAACCAATCGCCAAGGGGGCGACTTCGGAGGTATCGGTGCGCGTCTCCATTGGGATCGACCTGGGATCGTCGCGGGTCAAGTTGCTCGCCCTGGACGAAGAGGGCAACGTCCTCGGCATGACCATGGCCTCTTACGCGACGGATTCGCGTCAGCCCGGCTATGCCGAACAGAACCCGGACCGATGGTGGGACGCGCTGCGACTGGCGATGTCGGAGATGCTGTCGAGGCCGGCCCTGCGCGGCGCGGATGTGGCGGCGCTGGGGCTGTCCGGACAGATGCACAGTGCCGTCTTCCTGGACGCGGCCGGTGTGCCGGTTCGGCCGGCCCTGATGTGGTCGGACGGGCGCGCGGAAGCCGAGACCAAAGAGATCGAGAAGCGCATCTCCCGCAGCGAACTGGTGGCTAGGACCGGTAACCGCTCCAATGTCAGCTTCACGGCGCCGAAGATCATGTGGGTCGCTGCCCACGAGCCCGAGGTCTTCGCCCGGACGCGCTGGATCGTTCAACCCAAGGACGCCATCCGCGCTCGACTGACGGGCAAGGTTGCGGGCGACGTCTCGGACGCCTCGGCGACGCTGCTCTTCGATCTCAAGGCGCGCACCTGGGCGACCGACATATGCGAGAAGCTGGGGATCGACGCGCGGCTGCTCCCTCCGCTCTTCGAATCCGAAAGTCTGGCGGGGGAACTTCGCGAGGACGCAGCGCGGGCACTGGGCTTGCCGGTCGGCATCGCCGTGGCCGTCGGTGGCGCGGATGCCCCCGCGGCGGCGCTGGGCCTGGGTCTGGCCCGCGAGGAAGACGCGAAAGGCACGGTTCTCATCTCGTTGGGTACGGGCGGCCAGGTCCTCGCGCCCGTGACGGATCCGCGGGTCGATCCGGACGGCCGCCTCCACGGCCTGTGCCACGTAGTGCCCGGCCAGTGGTGCGTCATGGCCGCCATCCTCTCGGCGGCGGCTTCGCTGGACTGGGTCGTTCGCCTGCTCCGCCCCGACGATCCAAACGGCAGCCGCGAGTTGCTGGCCGCCGCCACCAAGGTACCGGCCGGGAGCGACGGCCTGATCTTCCTGCCCTACCTGCGCGGTGAGAGGACCCCCCATTTCGATCCCGCGGCGCGGGGAGCGATGATCGGGATGCGAATCAGCCACGGAGCCCCTGAGCTGACCCGGGCTGTTCTCGAGGGAGTGGCCTTCGCCATGGCGGAGGGCTTGGACCTGATGCGCGGCATCGGCGTCGAGCCCAAGTCGGGAGTGGTCGCTGGCGGCGGCGTCAATCGCCTGTGGCAGCAGATAATCGCCGACGTACTGAACATCCCAGTCGCGCTCGGCGCCACGGAGCATGGATCGGCCAGGGGCGCGGCCCTGCTCGGCGCCGTCGCCGCCGGCATGATCCCATCCACCGGCAAGGGTGTTCCGCCACTGCCCGCCGACACTCGCCTGATGCAGCCCGATCCGGCCAACGTCAGCTTGTACGCCGGGATCTCGGCAACGTATCGCGAGCTGTACGGGCGTCTGCCGAGAAGCTGACAGTCGCCCGCGAAGACATTGCGTCGCCGCCGAGCAGCGCGTCCACTACCAACGCTGGTGGACGAGCGGCTTGATCCGCTCCTCGTACAGGGCGCGGACGCGATCGAGCGTGGCCGGCGAGATCTCCGCCAGGTCCGCGGCTGCCGCATTCGCCGTCGCCTGGGCCGGTGACTTCGCGCCGGGGATGGCAGCCGTGACGCCGTCGAACATAAGGATCCAGCGCAGTGCCATCTGCGCCATCGTGGCTTCGGCCGGGACGAGCCCGCGCAGCTCCTCGACGAACTCCAGACCCGCCTCGTAGTCCACGCCGGCGAACGTCTCGCCCACGTCGAACGACTCTCCGTGACGGTTGTACGAGCGGTGGTCCGAGGCGTCGAAGGCGGTGTGGCTGGTCATCTTGCCGGTGAGCAGCCCTGAGGCCATCGGCACTCGGGCAAGAACGCCGACGTCGCGACGCTTGGCCTCGGCCAGGAAGCGGTCGGCGGGTCGCTGGCGAAGCATGTTGAAGATGATCTGGACAGTGGCTACGCCCGGGAACTCGATCGCTTTGAGGCCTTCTTCGACGCGCTCGACGCTCACGCCGTAGTTGGCGATCGCGCCGGCGGCAACCAGGTCTTCGAGAGCGGCGAAGATCTCCGGGTCGTAGTAGACGCTCGTCGGCAGACAATGGAGTTGGACCAGGTCCAGGCGGTCGACGCCCAGATTGCGCCGGCTTCTGTCCACCCACGCCCGAAAGGCGTGGGGTGTGTATTCGGCCGGGTCCAGGGCGACGCGCCTGCCCATCTTGGTCGCGACGAAGAACCGTTCTCCGCTGCGCTCGCGTAGGAACCGGCCGATCACCTGCTCGCTGCGGCCGTCGCCGTACACGTCGGCAGTGTCGATGAGGGTCACTCCTGCGTCGGCGGCGGCATGGAGGGCCCGGAGGCTCTCGGCGTCGTCGACGTTGCCCCAGTCGGCGCCGATCGCCCACGCGCCGAAGCCGATCGCGCTCACTTCGCGCCCAGTCTTGCCCAACCTGCGGTATTGCATGGGTGTGGTCTCCTCTCCTCTGGCGGGCCGACTCCGGGACACGCCATTCGTGCGGCTACGTTAGCGCAGGCCCGGCGATGGCGATCGACGGACGCCGGACGGTCCGCTGGGCAAGCCCCTAGGTTTCGGTGCCGTCGTGCGAGACGAAAGGCGTGGAATCCAAGGTCGCGCGGACCGCATCCAGCAGGGCTGCAACGCTGAATGGCTTGGGCAGGAATCGGGCGTCAGCGGGGAGGGCGGGCCCATCACCCTGACCTGCAAGATAGCCCGAGATGAAGAGCGTTCGAGGCGGTGTCACGCTGGCGGCCAGCTCCGCCGCGAAGGCCACACCCGACATCCCCGGCATCGTGACGTCGGACAGAAGCAGGTCCACGTTGGCCTGGTTGGCCGCCCACAGCGTCCGCGCTTCGACGACGTTTGCAGCGCAGAGGACGAGGTAACCTCGGTCGGTCAGGACTCGTTTCGCCAGGTTGCGGATGGCTGGCTCGTCCTCGACCAGAAGCACCGTCTCGGTGCCGGGGACAGGCTGCCCGACCGCAATCGCAGGTGCTTCTTCGGAGTCCTCGGAGGCTGGAAAGGTGAGCCAGAACCGGGTGCCTTGGCCGGGCTCAGACTCGACGGCGATGTCACCGGACGCGTTGCGGACGATCCCATATACGATCGAAAGCCCGAGCCCGGTTCCTCTGCCGATCTCCTTCGTCGTGAAGAACGGCTCGAAGATGCGACCCCTTACGTCGGCCGGCATCCCGACTCCCGTGTCGGTCACGGCCACGAAGGCCAGCGCTTCAGGCGCGTTCGTATCCCGACTGAACGGTTCCGACAGTTGGGTGGATGCGGGGACCGGAGTCCCCGCCCCATCCGATCGTCGACCCGTCTCGATTGTCACAGAGCCGCCGTCGGGCATCGCGTCTCGGCTGTTCACGCACAGATTCACGAGCACCTGCTCGAGTTGAGTTGGGTCGATAAGGATGCAGCCTGCCTCGGGCCGAAGAACCGTTGCCAGCTGGATCGTGGGACCGAGCAGGTGCCTGATCATCGGGATCGCGCGGCCGATGCTCCCATTGAGGTCCACCATTCGAGCATTTGCCCGGGTGGGCTGGCTGAACGTCAACAACTGCCGCGTCAGTTCGGCTGCCCGGTCGGCAGCCCTGACGATCTCCTCGAGATCGGTGGCCTGTTCGGAGGTGCCTGGTTGCGCCGCCTTGGCCAGTTCAGCGTAGCCGTGGATAGCCTGCAGCAGGTTGTTGAAGTCGTGAGCGATGCCACCCGACAGCTGACCCAGCGTTTCCATCTTCTGCGACTGGCGAAGCTGGCCGGCCCGGACCTGAAGTTCCTCGATCAACCGGGAGACCTTGAGGGCGCCGCTGATCTGTTCGCGTAAGGCCTCATAGGTCAGCCCGTCCAGGGGCCCCATCTCGAAGATCGCGTGGCCGAAGCTCTCGTCCTTGAAGAAGAGCGGCTGCACCACCATGGCGTAGGTCCGGTCCGTGGGCATCAGTCCATCCGGCGCGAAGGCATCGGCGGTGTGGCTGTGGAGTCGCTCGAGAGTGCCCGGGTCTCGGCCAGGATCGTACGCGAAGTCCACCCGGGGACCGGAGGCATGCCCGTTGTCGAGTACGAGGTAGGCGCTCGGAATGCCGAGTCGCGGCAGGCACTCGCGGAGGGCTTCGCCGAGGGACTCGAGATCGAAAGCCGCGCTCAGCGTCTCGGCCGTCTCGGAGAGCGCCCGAGTCCGGCGTTCGACGATCAGACGATGCTGAGCCTGCGTGTGATCGACGGCGTCGCCGATGGTGAGCCGTACCTCTTGAAGGAGGTCCTCGGCGCGCGAACGCATCGATGGGTCAGCTGCGAGGCAGGGCATCAGCTCGCGCCTCAGCGCGGACAGTGCCGGCTGCCAGGCAGTGCCCGATCCACCAGCGTGCGCTACGTCCTCCAGAAGCGCGTTGACCCGTTCGGTGAAGCGGTGGGGCGCACCCCGGAGTTCAGCAATCAAGGCATCGAGCAGGCCTTCCTCCCAGCCCTCCGGGATCCCCGCCAGCAGACCGCTGACAGACGCTCGCATGGCCTCGAGCATTCGGGAACGGCGGAGCCGTAGGGCCTTGTCGACGGTGATCTCCGACCCAACGTCGGTCGACGCCGGCGGCAAGCTGCTCGCCAGGGCAACATTGCGTGCGTCCGGATTGCAGCCGCAGCTGCGGCGAATGACCAGCTCGGTGGGGAGGACCACGATGTCGTCCACCGGCTCGCCGCGAAGCCGCCGCACGAGGGTCTCGACGGCAATGGCGCCCTGCCTCTTGAGCGGCTGGCGGATCGTCGTCAGGGGCGGTGTGGAGTTGCGAGCCTCTGGGATGTCGTCGAATCCGATGATCGCCACGTCCCGCGGCACACGGATGTCGCGGGCACGTAACGCGTCGATCGCGCCGAATGCCATCCGATCGTTGGCAGCGATGATCGCGTCGAAAGACTCACCCCGCTCGTCGAGCAGGAGGCGGACCGCATCAACCCCGCTCTCGTACTTGAAATCCCCGGTCACGACCAACGAATCGGACCTGGGGAGCCCGCGACTGGCCAGCTCCTCGCGGTATATGCGTAAGCGAATGCGCGCTTCGATATTGCCTTCTGGCCCGCCGACGAACGCGATGCGTCGATAGCCGTGATCCTCGACCAGATGCCTGATCGCTTCTCGAAGGGCCGGGGCGCCGTCGATCAGGACGCTGTTCATCCACTTGACTTCAGCGGCCAGGCTGGCCATCGGCAGCGGACGGAAGCGCTCGCAATAGCGAGCCTGGTCGTCCAGGCCACGGTAGTTGCCAACCGTGGCCACGACTATGAGCGCATCGATGCCCTTGCTGCCGGCAAGTTGGTACACCGCGTTGCGTTGTTCGCCGAAGCGCGTCGGCGCATGTAGCGAGGCTCCCACGAAACACACAAGATTGACGCCGCGCTCGCGGGCGGCCTCGACCACACCCCCGACGCGGAGTTCCTCATCTTCGAGCCAGTCGACCATTACGCCGAACGTGGGGGTGCGAGCCGGTGGCTGCGACGCGGGCGGAACCTTCACTTCAACCGGACCCTCATCCGAGTTGCTCCTGGCGTCGCGGGCGAGACTCGGCCAAGCCACGCGGCACTCTGGTGCCGGCCCGCCCGCCTGGCGGGCTCTGAACTGGATCATCGATGATTCCAGACGAAAGTCCGGTTGTATATGGCCCGCAAGGATCACCCCACGCGCAGCAGGACGTGGATACGGAGCCGGCCGACTGGCGGGCAGATCCGTCCAAGCCTTCAGGCGGCCTTGCTGGACCGTCGGCCGCGAGCTGCGACTGCCGCAGGCTCGGCCTCATCCGAACCAGACGAGTCGAGACTGGCCTCGGCATCGTCGCTGGTGAGTCTGAACCGAGCCGTCGCACCTTCGAGTTCCCGCGCGATGACGGTCAGATCGTGGGCCGCGTCGGTCACTTCCTGCACCTGCCGCGAAACCAGGTTGGTTGACGAGGCCACCCGCTCTGCCGACGCAGCGTTCTCCTGAGAGAGAGCGGCCACACTCTCTACGCTCTCGAGGGTCTCGCGGATACCGCCGGCCGCCATCTCGGACCTGTGCATGTTGGCCGTGATGACGTCCGAAACGCGCTCGATCGCCGAAGTCAGATCGCCCATCACACTGGCCACGGCCTGGTTGGCGCTGGCCATCTCGCCGGTCTGCCGATGGGTCGTCTTGGCCGATTCGAGCAGCTCGTCGAGGGCCTGGCCGGAGTGCTGGGCCAGGGATGAGCCGTCGTGCACCTTCTGCATCGCGACGTCCATCGCCTCGGCGGCCCGCCGGGCCGTCGCCTGGACGGTGGTGATGATGGCGCCGATCTCCTTGGTCGCCGCGGCCGACTTCTCGGCCAGCTTGCGGACCTCACTCGCAACCACGGCGAAGCCCCTACCCTGGTCACCGGCTCGGGCTGCCTCGATCGCAGCGTTCAGAGCGAGCAGGTTAGTTTGGGCGGCGATGTCCTCGATCGCACTCAAGATCTCGCCGATCTGCTGCGCCCGGGCGTTGGTCTCCTGAATGGTGGCTGCCGAGGAGTCGACCGCGTGCTCGATCGACTTCATCTGTTCCAACGTCTGGCGGATCGCGTCGGACCCGCGCTCGGCCGTCGCCACGGCCTGAACCGTGGAGGCGACCACGGTTTCGGAACTCGAGCCTGCAACCTCGACGGCGTCCGAGATATGCGCCGCAGCCTGAGACAGCCGCTCGGCGGCCTGTGCCTGGTCGCGGGCGCCCGTCGCAATCGCATCCACCGATTTGGCGATCCGTTCGATGCTGGCATTGGCGCGCGTCATCGCCGCGGCTTCGGTCGTTGCCGACTCGGCTATCTGCGAGATGTTCGCCGCGATCTGGTGGGTTGCGGCCCCGGAGGATTGGGCGGAACTCGCCAGGCCGTCGCTCACTTCCAGGAGCTTCTGGGCCCGATGCGAGAGCTGATCCATCAGGCCGCGCAGACTCGACGACTCGGAGTTGAAGGTCGCAACCGGCACTCCCTCGGCGACGACGCGGTTGAGGCTGGCGACGAGGCCCGTGTCCAGGATCATGGTGGAGATTGCGTCGTAACCGTCGTGCGCGAGCCGCTCGATTGCTGCCGCGCGGATGGCCAGGTCGAAAGAACCGCTGGGCTCGGGGACGATCCATTCGGCCTCGGCGTTGAACGATCGAAGCTCCTGGGCGGCTGCGACCACGCCGTCGCGGACGGACTCCCAGAACGGCGCGTCCTCCAACCCCAGGACCGCGATGCGGATGCGGCTGGTGGCGGCCCTCATCGGCCGGGGGCGTCGTTCCGCCATCGCCGCCGATTCGATCGAGCCATGGCCGGCCTGCCAGAACTGGTCGATATTGGCCGGGGTGACCAGGTCGCTCTCGGTCAGCAATCGCGACCTGGGCGGCTGCCAGCCGGCGACCAGGTGGTTGAACAGGTGGATCACCGGATCGTGGCCCTGGGCGTACGGGTCCTGCCCGATCGTGGCCGTGATCATGCCCTTGGCGACGTAGGGCATCGCCTCGTCCATGATGTCGTGGCTGATGATGGTCACCTTGCCGACCAGGCCGGCGTCGGCCACGGCTTGAGCCGCCCCCGCGGCCCCGACGGTGACGTAGATACCGGTCAGTCGCGGATGGCGCTTGATGGCCTCGGCCGTCACGGCGCGCATGCCGGCCAGGTCGTATGGGCTTTCGACCGCGGCCACGATCTCCACGCCCGGGTACCGTTCGTGCAGCATCCCTTCGAAGCCCTTGCGACGAATCTCCAGGCCGAGGTGATGGAACGACGCGGTCATGACGAGGACCTGACCCTTGCCATTGAGCGCTCGCCCCATAGCGTCGCCGCCGGTTCGGCCCTGCAGATAGCCGTCCGGCCCGACGAAGAACAGGCGCCGGCAGGCCTCGTCCGTGACGCGGTTGAGCTGCATCGCGCTGTCGCCGAGCCGGGCGCCGATATTTCCGATTCGCCTGCCCAGCCGTGTGACCTCGGCCGTAGCCGCAATCGAGACCGAGCTGACCTGTGGCTCGAGCTTGCGGGTCAGGTCCCCTTCGGCAACCGCGGCCAGCGCATCAGACAATGCCTCCGTCTGCGTCTCGGCCAGGGCGACTGTGACCTGAGTGAGTCGCCCCAGCGGGCGCGCCACGGTGAACAGATACATCGTCCAGGTAATGCCCCACCCTAGTGCCACACCCAATCCCAGGACGGTCGCGGCGGAGCCCACGGGTAGGCCTGCGATCGCGGCCAGGGTGCCCGCGGCCATACACGCGAGTGCCAGTCCCAGACCCGCGAAGATCCCGCGGCTGACAAGCACGAGACGAAGTTCGGAGAGGCTTAGAGCTGAGTTTCGGCGTGGCATGCTGTTCCTTGGTGGACGCAAACCTATCCGGGTCCTTGGCCTTGTTCCGATCGCCGCGGCCGGCGCCGATCGGCTCGGCTCCCCGCAAGCAGGGAGATGCCTTGGTGGTATCGGCCGGTCTGGCGCGGAACTCCACAGAGTGCCGGCAACAGAATCCGCACCGTCTCGCTAAGGGCGGGGTTCGGCGGCCAGCTCGATGAACCGGCAGAGGGCATTGGCAAGCCGCATCTGGCGGGGAGTGCGGGCGCGGACTCGGATGAGCGCCGGGCTCGCGACCACCGCGGCCAGACAGCGGGCGCGTGAGGTGGCAACGTTGAGCCGGTTCAGGCTGTAGAGGAACTCCATTCCGCGAGGTGCATCCTCCGGCCCGGACGTCGCCATCGAGTAGATGGAGACCGGAGCCTCCTGGCCCTGGAACTTGTCGACGGTACCCACCCGCGCCTCAGGCACCCGCCGCCCGATCTCGGCAACCTGGGCGTTGTACGGGGCGACGAGCAGCACATCCGCCCAGGTCACCGGGCGTGACTCTCCGTCGGCGTCCGTCCACGCGGCGCCGCCCCCCGCAAGCTCGTGGGCGACCCGCGCGACAACCTCTGCCTCCTCGGGCGACTGGCTGGTGTTTCCGCCGTGAGTTACCGGAACGAAGCGGACGCCCGTGCCAGAGAGAGTGCCAGAAGACTTGAGGTACTGATTCTTCAAACCTGGCAGGGACGAGAGACGGCCTTCGTAGAACGTCTCCGAAGTGAAGCGGCACAGATCCGGATGGAGGCGCCTGGTCCGCTCCAGGAAGAGGCCGCGGTCCGGGGGCATCGTGGACTCGTCGCCCAGCACGTGGCCGAGCGCGGATGCCTCCGCGCCTGGCGGATGGGTTCCCTGGAGCGGCTGATCCAGCTGAGCCGGGTCGCCCAGGAGGACCAGGCCGCTGGCAGCGGGAGCGACAGCCACCGCGTTTGCGAGAGAGAACTGGCCAGCCTCGTCCACGACGAGGACGTCCATTCGTCCGGCGAAGTCGAGCCGCGACCAGACCCAGGCCGTTCCACCGACCACGTCGAGTTCGCCGGCGTCAATCGCGCCGAGCAGCGCGACGTTGGTTCGATACGGGACGGCGGCGCCAGAGCTGCAGTCACCGGCTTGATCGGTCTTCTGGCCGATCCTAACCGTGAGGCCGCGCTCCCGTGCACGCGCCGCCACCGAATCCAGAAGGTTGCCGATCACCTGGTGGCTGTTGGCCGTGACCCCGACCCGTCGCCCTCGCCGCACCAGCTCGACGATCGTCGTGGCGCCGAGGTGGGTCTTGCCGGAGCCGGGCGGCCCCTGAACGGCCAGGAAGCTCCCGTCCAGCCTCTCGGCGAGCCGCGCGGCTGCGGACGACGAGTCTTCCTCAGGCCGGCAGAGGGGTTCTCCGGCCGCAGCTGGCCCCGCGCGCAGAAGCAGCCGGCGGGCCGCGGCATACTCGCCCGTCCCATGGATGCCGTGTTGGGCGACCCACTCGCCGACGCGCATCAGGCTGTCGCGGAGTGAAGTCGTAGGCACATGCCCGCTCGGCACCAGGGACGTGAGGTGCGGGCCGTCCGTCTTTGGCCCGCGCTTCAGATCGAGCGTGCCCGCCCCGAGATCCAGCGCCACCACGCTCCCCGGCGACCGTCCGGTGACGGGGTCGCAGACCTCAGTGCCAACCTCGATGGCGTGCTCCTGCTCGGGGTAGCGATACCGATACACGGTTGAGCGCGCTGCCTGGCCGACCGGCTCGACCAGCGTCAGCCCGCCGATCGGCTCGCGCTCGGCTATTCGTTCCTCGTCAGTCAGGTCGTTCATGAGGTAGAAGAATCGCCACCAGAACGCCTTCTCCTCGCGTCGATGCCAGTTCAGCAGCTGAGCCAGCAGCCAGCGGGCGTGCTGTTCGGGCGTGCGATCCGTCTCCACCTCGGGAACGCCCGAGCGCAAGACGTCCGCCACCTCCGAGAGGTGGGCAAGTCGCTCCGACAGCTCCTGCCCCGCGTCGGGCTGGGCCGGTGAGGGGCGCGGCAGTGGTTCGCCGGTACGGGCGGCAAGCTCGTCGCGACACCCCTCCAGCCAATCGCGCAGCCGCCAGTTCGAAACGCAATCGTCGCGGTTGTAGGCCTCGATGCTGCGCAGCGTCGCGTCGGTCCACGGCGAGCGGCCCAGGGCCGCGCTGCCGGTCTCGGGCGAGCCGCCATCTTCCGTCTCGGCCAGCCAACTCTCGAACGCCACGATGCTCGAACCGGCGTCGCGCAGGCTTTCCTCGCGCGCGAGCCCGTAGAGCGGCTCCAGCTTCTTGATGGAGTAGCTCTCGACGGATGCGCGCAGGCCCTGGCGAACGGCGCGGAACAAGTCCACGAAGACCTTGCCGCGCAGGAGTTTGTCCACCTCCTCCTCGCGAGTGGCATGGCGGCCCATCAGACGCCCGGCCGCCGTCGGCTCGTACGGCGCGTAGTGGTACACGTGGATCTCGGGGTCTCGGGCGAGGCGATCCATCATGAGGTCGACGGCCTGCTCGAAGGCCCGCTTCTCCGAATCGCGCGTCACCTGGCCGCGCTCGTCCACCGCCCAGAATGCGTGGAAGAGTGGCTCGCCATCCGGCCCGACCGAGCCCGGCTCCAGGATGCCGAAGAGGTATTCGACCCCGTCGTCCAGCGCGAAAGGGTCGCCCTCTATGTCGAAGAAGAGGTCTCCCGGCCGTGCCGGCGGAAGGCTCGTCAGGCCGCGGTTCGGCTCGAGGCTGCCGTCGGGCAGCCGGTGTGGCGGCAGCAACTCGTAGATCGTGCGGCCCAAGTCCTGGCCTCGGACTTGGATGGCGGCCTGGTCGCGGCTCGTGCGCAGGACGCCCGCGCCAACCTCTGCCAGCGGCTCCGCGAGCGGCAGATCTAGACCCGCCAGGCCGCGCCTCGTCGCCACTCCCCTGCCTTTCAAGGCTCGCCGCACCCGGTTCGATGCTCCGGCCACGAGCGAGAGGTCGTCGTCGGCACGGCGGCGCGCGGCGCAGACCCGGCTCCAGCGACAGACGTCGCAGTGCTCCACCGGCTCGGGATAGGTTCCTAGCGGCGGATAGGCGGCAGCGGCGAACCCGCCACCGGCCCCGACGCGATCCTCGAAGGCCGCTTTGACCATTCTGTAGTAGGCGATGTAGTCGGCGACCCGATGGCTCTCGATCGTCCGGGCGCTCCCGCCCAGGGCGACGGACATACGCTCCGGCTCGAAACCCTGGATCGCGGTCAGCTGTTCCACGTAGGAACAGATCTGAAGCAATGCGGAGGCTTTCACGTGGCGAGCGAGCTTCGTGTCGACGACTTCGTAGCTCCACGGGCCCAGGCGGCTCGGGTTCTCCACTCTCACCAGGAAGTCCGCCAGCCCGAGCCACCTGCCGTCGAAGAATGTGGCCTGGTAGATCACTTCGTCGCCCCGCTCTATCGCGTCCCGGGTCTCCTTCGCGGCGACTTCGAGGCGAGTTCGCCGGTCCGGCAGCGTGGAATCCTCCACGATCCGGGTCACTCGACGGCCTGCTTCCTCCAGGCCGGCTAGGTAGCGCTTCTCGTGTTCATCTCCCCGCTTCGCGATCAGATCCATCTCGGGGTCGAGGCGTTCTGGCTTCGCGACGAGCCCGGCCAGGGCAGCCAGCTCCAGCCCGACCAGATGCTCGCAGGCCAGGAATCCGACCAAGTCGGTTGCTGCAAAGACAGGCTGCCCATCAATGAGCTGCATGACCCCACCATAGCGCCCATCGATGACAGCTCGCCTGTCACGCCTGTCCGCCGGTACCGCCTTGTTGGCGTTGCCTGCTGCCACCGCATCTAAGGGAGATCCCTCATGCCATACGGCCTCCTGCCGACTGTTCCGGTATGAGTCAGATCGGTTC
Organism: Chloroflexota bacterium; assembly: GCA_003158675.1. GTDB lineage: Bacteria > Chloroflexota > Limnocylindria > Limnocylindrales > CSP1-4 > Fen-1039. The sequence goes on from PMKN01000030.1 coordinate 72,068, forward strand.
CGTCGGCTCCGCCGCGTCGCAAGCGCCTGCTGCGGCGCAGGCCAGCCAGGCCAATGCCGAAGCGGGCAACGTCACGCCGGATCAATCGAACGGCGCGAAGTTGGGTTTGCCGCCAGTCGGCCTGGCGCAAGCCGCCTCGGCCAACACGCTCAACGCTGCGTTGGTCTCGAGCGAGTGGGGCATCGACCCGGCGTCGGTGAGCGGCCTGTACGGCGGGGCCGGCGCAGCGGCGGGCCTCTTCGCCAGCGACAACCTCCTGCCGTTGCTCCGCTCGATTTCGCCCGCCAACGCCGAACAGGCTCTGGCGCTGATCGGGATTCAGACGCCAACGCCGGGCAAGGCGAGCGGTACCTCGCAGGCATCGCCCGGGAGCCCCTCCGCGGCTGCGGCGGCACAGGCCAGCCAGGCTCTCCTCGATCAGGCTTCCACCGGCAGCGCACCCATGGTGGTCGATCCACTGTGGGGTAGATCGGCCTGATAACCTGCTCACGAGCCAGATCGCCTCCTCCGGACTCACCTTGCGGGAATGGCTGTGGCAGCCTCAGCCGATCCAGTAGCCCGCGGCGGCGGCCACGTCGAATCTGTGGCACGCTGGACCCATCATTCCGAATCTGCGACGTAGGGCCGTGTCCGAACCCCTCTCTCCGGCGCCTTCATACCGGGCGCTCCTGGCCGTACCATCGCTGGGGCGGGTACTGCTCGGAATGCAAATCAGCAGGATCGCTCAGTCGATGGTCAGCATCGTCGTGATCCTTTTCGCCCTGCAGCGGTACGATTCCGCGCCCCTGGCAGGGATCGTGGCCTTCGCCAGCATCGCCCCCGGCATGCTTGTGAGCCCGATCGCGGGAGCGCTGCTCGACCGCCACGGCCGCGTGCGGCTCATCATCCTCGACTTCGCCGTGGCCGCGACGTCGCTGGCTCTGGTGGCGGCGCTTTCCGATATGGGTCGGCTCCCCGCATGGCTGCTCGTCGCCATCACCACGGTCTCGTCTCTCACGGGTCCCCTGAGCAGCAGCGGTCTTCGCAGCCTGTTTCCGATCATGGTGCCCAAGCCGCTGTGGGAACGGGTCAATGCCGTCGATTCGAACGGCTGGGTCCTGGCCACGGTTGTCGGCGCCCCATTTGGCGCGGTCTTTGCCCAGGTGCTCGGATTCGAAGCCGCACTGGCCATAATTGCGGCGGGCTACGTCCTGGCGGCGGCCGTTATGTTCGGCGCCCCAGATCCGCGCACGGCAGTCGAGTCCACGGGCAACCTCTTCCGGGACGCGTGGCTTGGTCTGGTCTACACCTGGCACAACGCCACACTGCGAGCTCTGGCCGTCTCCCTCTCGACGATGAACCTGTCCGGCGGCATCCTCGAGATCGTCGTCCCGGTCCTGGTCCTCAAGCGTCTCGGAATGGGCCAGGACACGGTGGGCTACATGTTCGGCCTGATGGGCGCGTTCGGGGTTGTCTCCGCCTTCGCCTTCGGACGCCTGACCACGGAGGGACGGGAGCGCCAGATGATCCTCCTGCCGGCCGCCTGTTTCATCGGCACGACGGCCATTCTGTTGTGGCCGGCCGGCCTTCTCCCAATCGTGTTATGCATGGCGATCTCCGGCCTGGTCAACGGCCCGCTCGACATCGCAATGTTCACGCTCCGCCAGCGATGCACCGATCCAGCCTGGATGGGCCGCGCATTCACGGTCTCGATGAACCTCAACTTTGCCGGCTTCCCGATCGGAGCCGCCATCGCGGGGGTCATGGTGGCCTCGTCGGTTGAGGCGGCGATCGTCCTCGGGGTGGTCGCGAACGTGGCCGCGGCGCTGCTGGGGTTCCTGCTCATTCCACGCCCTGACTCGCAGTCAGCGGCCTCGGCCGGAGCCTCGTCCGCCACTTAGCCGGAAACCGGGCTCTCGCCCGGTCTCCGGCTTTCGTGCGCGATGGCCGGCGCTAGCCGGCGGTTGCTACCCGCGTTTGCCTAGGCCTGAACCTGCTCCACCGGCGCGTGTTCCGCCGTGAGGCCGAGCTTTCGCCGCGAGATCGCCTTCGCGTCCTCGACGAGCGAGTACACGACTGGGACCACGATCAGCGTCAGGAATGTCGAGGTGAAGAGTCCGCCGATCACGACCGTAGCCAGTTCCGAGGCGATTATCTCGCCTTCGGAGAGACCGAGCCCTAGCGGTATGAGGGCCAGGATCGTGGCGATGGCCGTCATCAGGATGGGCCGGACCCGCGTCCGCCCGCCCTGCATCAGCGCGTCGTACATCGGCATTCCGCGGCGCCGGTGCTGCTCCACGAGGTCCAGGAGGACGATGGCGTTGGTGACGACGATCCCGATCAGCATCAAGAAGCCGATCAAAGCGCTTATGCCGATGGGCCGCTGGGTCAGGAAGAGCGCCGGAAACGCACCGATCGTGGCCAGCGGCAGGCTGAACATGATTACCAGCGGGTCAATAAGGGAATCGAAGACCAGAACCATCACGAGATAGACGAGCAGGACCGCGACGGCCATCGAGATGAACAGGCCGCTGAAGGCTTCGTTCATCTCCTGGGTTACGCCGCCGAGAGCGACGGTTACACCGCTGAGCTTGCCGTCAGCCTGGAGCTTGTCGATGGCTTTCTGAATCTCCATCGAGACGCCGCCGGTGTCCTTGCTCGTGGTGTCGGCCGAGACCGTCGAGGCGGGCGACAGATCCACGCGACTGATGCGAGCCTGGTTGTCGGTCGGCTTCACGGTCGCGATCGTGCCGAGCGGCATGCCCGCGCCAACCGGCATCTTGGCCAGGGCGTCGATCGACCCGAGCGCGGTATCGACCTTGAGATAGACGTCGATGGGTGCGCTGCCCAAACTCACGGTCCCGGCTTTCGTGCCGACGAGCGCGTTGTGGACTTCGGTCTGGACGCCGTAGGTGCTGGTCCCGTCGAGAAGGGCCTTGTTGGGATCGACGTCGATGTCGTACTGCGTGGTCGTGGTCGCGAGGTCGCTCTTGACGTTGAGCAGGTCGCCCATGGTCTTGAGCTGGGCCATGACCGCCGTGGTGGCATTGGCCACGTCGGTCGGATTGGCACCGCTGACCACGACGCTGATCGAACTGCTGCCGGTCATGCTTTCCTGAGCGACCTGGATCTGCCAGCCGGCGAGCTGGAGCGAGCCGAGACCGTCGGATAGCTTCTGCTGTTCGGTGTCGAGGTTGGTGTCGTTGTCGAGGCCGACGACGATGGTCGCGGCATTTGAGGCTCCGCCAGTGAACGCGGCCGAAAGAGCGGACAGGCCGGTGTCGGCTTCGCTCGGGACGGTCGTCTCGATGAGCTTGACCTCCGGGTAGCCACGCAGCGTGGCCTGAACCTTCCGGGCCTGCGCGAGAACCGCCGACGATGGCGTGCCGGACGGCGGAGCCACGGTGATCGAGAGCTGCTTCTGCGATCCGGCGTTGAGGAACTGCGTGGGGATGTGCGGAACGAGCATGCCAGCGCCGAGCACCAGGACCGCGGCGATCCCGATCACGCCCCAGCGGCTGCGGCGGCTGTGAAGGGCGGCCTTGAGGAGCGGGGTGTAGATCTTCTGGACGAGCGTGTCGTGGTGCTCGATGCCTTCATCGGGGTTGAGCTTGATGCGGTCGATGAACAAGCTGGCCATGACCGGCACAACCGTGAGCGCGCAGACGAGCGATGCCAGGAGGGCGAAGGTGACGGTCAGGGCGAAGGGGAGGAAGAACTGACTGACGATCCCCCCAACGAAGCCGAGCGGCAGGAAGACCGCGACCGTGGTCATGGTGGAGCTGGTGATGGCGCTGGCGACTTCCCGGGTGCCGGAGATGCATGCTTCACGCATTGGGTCGCCGCGACCGCGGTGGCGGTAGATGTTCTCCAGGACGACGATGGCGTCGTCCACGACCCGGCCGACGGCTATCGCCAGACCGCCCAGGGTCATGATGTTGATCGTGACACCGGCCACGAGCATCAGCACCAGGGCCGTCATGATCGAGACTGGGATGCTGATGGCGGCCACGAGCGTAGACCGCAGGCTGAGCAGGAAGACGAAGATGGTGATGATCGCGAAGAGCGCGCCCAGGCCACCTTCGCGGACCAGGCTATCGCGCGACTCGATGATGAAGCTCGACGAATCGGAGACCGTGTCGATCTCGAAGCTGCCGCCGGTCTGCGTATTGAGCTGATCGAGCTTGGCCTGGACGGCCTGGACCACGTTGACCGTGTTCGCATCCGAGCTCTTGGTGACGCTGATGACCAGAGCGGCTCCGGCGTCGCCGTGCTGAGGATCCTTGTTCAGCTCGGCATAGCCGGTCGGGTTGACGGGGACGCGGTCGACCGTTCCGAGGTCGCCGAGCGTGATCGGAGTAGGGGCAGCGGCGGTTGCGGGCGCTGCCGCGGCAGCCGGAGAGGCCGCAGCGGCGGCCGATGCCGCGCTGGGCATCTTCACGCCGACGGCGAGCGAAAGGAGGTCGTTCGGGTTCTGCAGGAGCAGCTGGTGCTGGGCCGAGACCGGAATCGAGACGGTAGTGCCGTCGGGATTCGTGATCGGCAGCGAGCCCGCCGGCAGGATCAGGTTGTTGGCGGACAGTACGCCCTGGATCTGGGCCATGGTGATGCGGCTGGCCGCCAGCTTCGCCGGATCGAGCTTGACCACGAGCTGGTACTGGGTAACGCCGCTAAGGTCGATCTTGCTGACGCCGTCCAGGCTCTGTAGCGAGGGAACAATCGTTGACGTTGCCAGGACGTTGAGCTGATCGGCCGTCGTCGACCCGGTGGCGCGAATGGCCACGATCAGCGACGGGAAGGCGTTTATGTCGAACGACTGAATGGTCGACACGGAGGTCAGACCGAGCGCCTTGACGCTCGTGTCGATGGCCGAGATCGTGTCCTTGATGTTCGTGCCGTAAGAGAACGACGCGACGACGATCGACAGGCTGTTGACCGAACTGGAATTGACATGGCTCAACCGCGGCGCGCTCCCGATCGATCTTTCGATCGGCTGGGTCACCTGAGTGGAGACATCCTGGGCGCTGGCGCCCGGCAGCGGCGTCACCACCACAACGAACGGGAACTGGATATCCGGCAACAGCTCCTGTTTGAGCTGGGACCAGGAGACGATGCCGCCCAGCAGAAGACCCAGCGTGATCAAAACGGTCACGCTGCGCTTGGCGACGGCCAGCTGTGTCAGACGAATCACCAGGGCACTCCTCGGTTCAAAGGCTCGGGCAGCAGAATTGGGATCTCAGCCAGTCGGTGAATGGACTCCGTGAAGCAAGGTTTCGTTCATCCGGACATCGTCCTCATTCGTTCGACCATGGCCGTCACCAAGCGCGCCATGTCGCTCAGTTCTTCATCTGTGAGCACGCCGAGGACCTGACGCATCATCTCCAGACGCATGCCGGAGACCTCGTCGATGAGGCGGCGTCCCTCGTCCGTCAGACTGCACTCCACCACGCGCCGGTCGTCGAGGCGATGCTGGCGTGCCACCAGCCCATGCCGCTCCACTCGCTCGACGATGCCGCTGGCGGCGGGCAGTCCCACGCCGATCCAGTCCGCGATCCGGCTCATGGACGAGGGGCCATTCTTGCTCAACAGGAAAAGGAGGCGCATCTGGCTGAAGGTCAGCTCCTGCGCAACCCAATCGGGAACGTCCGTCGCGCCCTTGTCCAGGAGGTTGCCGAGGGCGCCGATGACGGCCTGAAGCGTGACTTGCCTGGGAGATACTTCGCTCATTGGCAAATAGTATGAGTAATAGCTAATAGCTGCGCGTCATCCGAATGAACGATGCCGGCGTAGTGCCGCAGGAGGATGTGCAGCCCGACCTTCTCGCGGTTCGGGCCCCCCCGACAGCGGACCTGGCGGATAGTCCGCCGGCGCACTACGATCCTCCTTACTCAAGGCATCGCGGCACCCCGAGGGAGACGAGCGTGGCTGTCAGGGGCAAGAAGGTCGACGGTCCAATCCAATGGACAACTCTGGGCAGCGCCCCCTACCCAACGGCCGATGAAGCCTGTTCGGGATACCTCCTGCAGGGTGGCGGCGCCAACGTCCTGGTCGACGTCGGTGGTGGAACGCTGGGCCCGCTCCAGCGCCTGATCGCCCTGGAAGACCTGCACGCCGTGTGGGTCAGTCACCTGCACGCCGATCACTTCGCGGACATGCCCCTGCTCTATTACGCCTTCGCCTACTCCGAGCGGCCGATGCGCAAGATCCCCGTGCTGGCGCCTCCGGGCTGGGCCGCGCGCGTCGAGGACTTCGTCAAGAGCGCGGTCGATCACCACATGAGCAGCGTCTTCCAGGTGGTCGAGCTCAAGGACCGAGGCATCGCCGAGATCGGCGACCTCCGAATCCAGGCCCGGTGCGTCGAGCACGGGGTGCCGGCCTTCGGACTGGCTGCCCGCCTCGGAGATCACCGGCTGGCCTACAGCGGCGACAGCGGCCCGTGCGACAACCTGGTCACGCTCGCCAAGGGCGCCAGAGTCCTCGTCGCCGAGGTCGGAACGGACGTGATCGAGATCCCCTCGGTACACCTATCGCCTGAGGACGCGGGCCTTACCGCCCAACACGCCGGCGTGGCGCGGTTGGTCCTGACTCACCTGGCTCCCGGCCTCTTACCCGAAGAGGCGGTCGAGCGGGCGGCTCAGGCCTTCCACGGCGCGATCGAAGTAGCCACTCCCGGGAGCGTGTTCGAGGCCTGATCGGTGAATCGGTCGGATGGCCGCAGGCCCGCTATGCCCCTCGCCGGTAAGGCGTGTCGAGCACGACGAAGTCCTTTCGCCCGACCAGCGCCGCCCGGATGCGGTGCACGTTCTGGTTGTAGAGCACGCGGTCCCACCAGTGGCGGGGCAGGTGCTCGGGCAGCAGAACGATCGTGACCCGGCTCGGGTCCTCGGCCTGCGAGACTTCCAGGTAGCGCACGAACGGCCGGACCAGAGCCCGATACGGCGACTCCACCAGGACAACGCGAACGCCGGGTAGCTGCCGCTCCACGCGTTCCCGGAAGCGTTCGCCCTCGGCAGGGTCCAGGGTCACGTGGACCAGCTGGACCTCTTCGCCCATCGTCTCGCCGACCTTGACGGCCTGGACCACGGCCCGGCTCATCGCCTGAGCCGCCACTACGACTCTCTGGCGGCGATGCGGAGGGCCGAAAACCACATCGGGCTCGACCTCCAGACCCAACCCTTCGATCGAGTATTCGTGCTTGATGAACAGCATCAGAGCCACCAGGATCGGCACCACGATGATGATCATCCAGACGNNCCAGACGCCCTGGTCGAACTTCGAGATGGCGATGACCACCACCACGACCGCCGTCACCACGCCGCCGACGCCATTGATCAGCGCGCTCCGCCGCCAACCCGATCCCTTCCCGCTGAACCAGTGGCGGACCATGCCCAGCTGCGACAGCGTGAACGAGGTGAAGACGCCGATGGCGTACAGCCCAATGAGGCGGTCTGTCGACCCCTGGAAGGCCACGCAAAGAGCGATCGAGATGAGGGCCAGGGCGACGATCCCCGAGTTGAACGCCAGACGCTCCCCTCGGAGCGCGAACTGGCGCGGGAAGAAGCCGTCGCGGGCGAGGATGGAAGACAGACGCGGGAAGTCGGCGAAGCTCGTATTGGCGGCCAGGATGAGGATGCCCATGGTCGAGAACTGGAGGAGGTAGTACATCACCCCGGGGCCGCCGAATATGGTCCGCCCAACCTGCGACAGGACGCTCTCCCCCGCGCCGCCGACCCCCGCCGGATGCGCGCCGACGTTGATGGCCAGGTAGCTCGTGCCCAGGAACATGACTCCCAGCAGGGTGGCCATGATGATCATGGTCTTCTGCGCGTTCTTCCATTCCACGGGCTGGAAGGCCGGGACGCCGTTGGCCACGGCCTCGGTTCCCGTCATGGCCGAGCAACCGTCGGCGAACGCCTTGCACAGAAGGAAGACGCCCATGTTCTCCGCGGCAACGCCGGAGAGCGGTTCGACGCCCGTGACCTGAGGTAGGCCACCGGTCAGGGATCGGAAGATGCCTGCGCCGATCAGGAGCAGCATCGAGCCGATGAAGATATAAGTGGGGCTCGCGAAGAGCGTCCCGCTCTCACGGAGCCCGCGCAAGTTGATGACCATCACCAGCAGGATCGACAGGGCGATCAGGTGCACGCGCCATTCATAGAGGCCTGGGATGGCCGAATAGATCGCCTGGACGCCGGCCGAGACACTCACCGAGACCGTGAGTATGTAGTCCGTCAGGAGGGAACCCGCGGCCACCAGCCCAGCAATCACGCCGAGATTGGCGTGGGCCACGATGTAGCTGCCCCCGCCGTTGGGGTAGGCCCGGATCGTCTGGCGGTAGCTGAAGGTAACGATCACGAGCAACGCAACGACGACGACCGAAAGCCCGAGGACGTACTGGAATTGGACCTGCCCGGCGCCGACGAGGATGAGCATCATGGCCCCGGTCGCGTAGGCCACGGACGACATCACGTCCGACGAGAAGACCGGCAAGGCCTTCCAGATCGGCAGCCGCTCGGTCAGGTCGGCGGCAGATGAAAGGGGGCGACCGAAGAGGATGGCGCGCAGAGTGGCCATGCGCCGCTGCTGGGCCGTCCGCGGTGCCTGGGCTTCGAGCTTGGCTTCCAGAACGCCTGGGCCCAGGTAACGGAAGTAACGGGCGTGCGGCCGGTCGACGACGACACGCCGGTCGCCAAGCTTTCGACCCCGCAGGGTCTGTTGTTCAGCCATCTGTGCGGCTGTCCCTCGCAATCACGATGTCCACCCGGCCGCCCGGTCGGGTGACTGTGGGCAGAATCAGGACATCGGCCGCTTCGGCGAGCTGGTAAGCCTGCCACAGAAGGCCGGGCCAGGACGGGAACCCGGCGAGCACGACCCGGGTCGCCAATCCCGCTTCGATAAGCGCCACCGCGGCCTCTATATCCGAGAAGCCGGGCTCCAGTCGGGACAGCGCGGCCGTCTGGCCGCTGGGCAGGTCACCTTCGGAGAACAGCCGGACGGCGAACGAGTCTTCCGTGGGCTGGACTGTTGTTGCGGGCTCGACCGCGAGTGCCGGCATGGGCTCGGCGACCGGCGACGACGGCGCCGCATCACTTTCTGAGTCGACCCGGGCTCCCGACCGAACCAGCCGAAGAACTCCTTCACCGAATGTCATGGCCCCAAAGTAGACCCGAGGCCCACGAGAGAAGATGGCTCGTGTTCGGGGCCTGCGCTCAACAACCGCTCAACAGGGCCGCCCGAAGGGGGCGCATCCGCCCACCGATGGATTAGCATCGCGACGATGAGTCTCTGGCAGGCCAGACTTCCCAGGCGCGCCGACCTCGTCGGCGTGGGTGCGCTGGCGTGCGCCGCCCTCGGCGCTTCGACGGTGACGATCGCCCTCCTGCGAGTCGGCATCCATGTCACCTACCCCGCGCCCGTCTATCTGCTGGCCGTACTCGCCGTCGGCACCAGGTACGGCACGGTCCCGGCCATGCTGACCTCGGTCGCGGCATTCCTTCTATACGACTTTCTGTTCGTCGAGCCGCTTTACACCCTCACCGTCAACAGCCCCGACGAGTGGTTGAACCTTCTCCTGCTGCTGGCCGTAGCCGTGGTCATCGGCAGACTGGCGGCCCTCCAGGCCGCGCGGGCGCGAGAAGCCGCGGACAGGGCCCGCGAGGCCGAATCCCTGCACGAGATGACAGGCGTGCTAGCCGCTACACGGACAGTGTCCGAAGCGGCTCCGGTCGTGGTGCGCCGGCTGTGCGAGATCACCGCGATGGATCGGGTCTGGGTCAGCCTCGGGGCGACGCCGGCCGAGGAGCGCAGCCTCGCCGACACGGCGCCAACCGAGCCCCTGCCGGTGCCGGGCTGGCAGGTCGTCCTGCAGCGCCGGCCGGAGGGGCAGATGCGCTGGGTTCGGACTCACGTAGCTGGCGGAGGTGGTCGGCGCGCACCCCGCGCGGCGCTGCATCGAGTTCGCATCGAAGTCGCCGGCGAGACGCTTGGTTCGCTGTGGGCGCTCCGGGCGCGTAACGAACTCGAGCCCGATCGGGCCGAGACGAGGATCCTGTCCGCGGCAGCCGACCAGCTCGGCCAGGCGGTCGTTCGAGACCGATTGGCCCAGGAGGCGACCAGCGCCGAGATCGCCCGCCAGAGCGAGGCCCTCAAGAGCGCCCTGCTCGATTCGGTTTCCCACGACCTGCGGACGCCGCTGGCAACCATTCGGGCTGAGGCCGGAAGCATGCTCGATCTGACGGTCCATTGGTCGGCCCAGGAGCAGCGCGATGCGTTCGAAGTGATCGACTCGGAGGCCGAGCGGATGGGCCGTCTCGTGCGCAACCTGCTGGATTTGAGTCGAATCGAAGGCGGCGCCATCAAGCCCGAGCTGGAGGCCGGCGACGCTCGCGAGATCGCGCTCCAGGCGGTTAAGCGGTTGAACGCGGGAGGCAGGAGTGTCTCGGTCGAGATCCCCGAGAATCTTCCCTCCGTCCTCGTAGACGAGGTCTTCCTGGGCCAGGTGCTCGCCAACCTGCTCGAGAATGCCGTTCGCTACGGCGGGGCTAGGATCGAGGTGCGCGCTCGGGCACTGCCCGAAGCCGGAACCGTCGAGCTCAGCGTCGAGGACGACGGCGAAGGAGTTCCCGAAGGCTCGCGGATGCGCCTCTTCGAGAAGTTCTACCAGGTGCCCCGGGCGGCTGGGACCGCACGGCGCGGGATGGGCATCGGCCTGACGGTCGTGGCCGGCCTGGCCCAGGCAATGGGCGGCTCAGTGAGGGCCGGCCGAAGCGCCCTGGGCGGCCTGGCGGTCATCGTGACGATACCCACGGTCGAAATACCTGTCGACGCTGAAGGGCGCTCCGGCGAACTCGCTCCGGGGCCCGGGGCGCAACGAGCTGAGGCGAGCCAGTGACCGCCGAGGGACCGCGCCTTCTGCTCGTCGAGGATGAGGAGCCGACTCGCCGCTCCGTCGCCGCCTACCTTCGACGGCGCGAGTATCGAGTCGACGTGGCGGCCTCCGCTGCCGAGGCCTTTCGCGCCTGGGATTCGCAACGACCGGACCTGATCCTGCTAGACCTTGGGTTGCCCGACCTGGACGGGGTCGAGGTCATTCGCCGGGTGCGCCGGGAGGCAGCCACGCCGATCATCATCCTCTCGGCTCGCGGCGACGAGCGCGACCGGATCGCAGGACTCGAGGCCGGCGCGGACGACTACCTGGCCAAGCCTTTCGGCGTTGACGAGCTGAATGCCAGGATCCGGGCCGTGCTACGCCGAGTGGGCGGACAGGATGCCCAACCCGACGGTCGGCTGTGTCTGGGTCCGGTCGAGCTGGACCCGGTCCGGCGCGAGGTTCGAGTCACCGGCAACCCGGTTCGACTCACCCCGCATGAATACGAGCTGCTCAAGGTCCTGCTCAGCAACCAGGGCCGGGTGGTGACTCGCGAACGGATCCTGCGCTCGGTATGGGGACTGGCCTACGCCGACGCGAGCCAGTACGTGCACGTCTACGTGAGTCGCCTGCGCCGCAAGTTATCCGAGGCGGGGGCCGGCCCGGTTGCCGAGGGGCTCTTTGCAACCGAGCCCGGCATCGGCTACCGCGTCGCCGACGCCGAGGCATTGCGCGAAATGGCGCCGCCGGAGATCGCCCCATCCACCTGAGCTGGAGAAGGCGCGCGTGGGGCAGACCTAAGTATCGCCCGCTTGACGTGTTTGCGGCCAAACTCCTGGACGAAGCGCCCGGACGACGGAGACCGCTTCGGCCGCATCGTCCATGCTCACCGAGTAGCGGCCGCCGGTCACCGTCCTGATCTCGAGTGCCGGGCCCGTGCGGAGCACGCATTTGCTCCGGTCGAACCTCAACGGCTCAGGCCGCGCGGTGATCGCGCGCGCGCTCTCGATCTCCGACAGCGAGACGCTCCACCCCATGTTGTTGCTCAGCAAGCGTGTGCGTACCTTGATCGCGGCATCGGTGATCGAGATCGTGGCGTGATCGCCGACGACGATCGTGAATGCCCAGACCCCGGCGGCCAGCAGCTGGATCGGCAGGGGCGAGCCGGGGGCATAGGCCGGGGACGTCGCTTGCGCCAGAAGAATCAGCGCGAACATCATGAGTCCGGTCGTGATGCCCGTGGCCCTTCGCCACGATCCGTCCGGGGACGTCTCGGAAAACCACGCCGAGCGTAGGCTCGAGGCAGCCTCGCGGCGCAGCCGGCTGGCGGCGGCGAGACCGCCGAGGTAACGCCCCAAAAACCAACCGGCGAAGGAGCCGCCGAGAATCAGACCGATGCCTGTGAGCGAGCCGAAGGGCATCTGGAGCGTCTTTGCATTGAGGTTCAACCACAGCGTCGCAGTCAGCCCGGCGGCATCGACTCCGTAGAGGCAGAGCCCGATCGGCAGGACCGTTTCGAGCGCGTAGCGCATGCGGTGCGGCCGGGGCAGAGCGACCCAGGCGAGATACATGGCGATGGCGATGACTTCGGACTCCAGCCAGTACGACGTGAGATTGCCCGCCTCGACCGGGAGTCGGGACTCCGTAGTCCGCACCGCCGCCACCGACAGAGCCACGATCGACACGTAGATCGCGATGAAGACCGGCAGAACCGGGTTGGCAGCCAGGGCGGTGCGGGCCCGGCGAGCGGACGTCCAAATGCTCATCGCATCGCCTCCATCAATCGGGCGAGTTCTGTCGTCGTGAGGCCCTGCGCATCCGCCTCATGGAGCAGATCGTGGATAAGGGAGTTGAGGCGAGCGGAAGGTGCTACACGGCCGCTGGCGACGATCGCCCCTCTCCCCTGACGCAGCTCCAAGAGGCCCTCATCCCGGAGCTGGCAATACGCTCGCTGAACCGTGTGCATGTTCACGTCGAGCTCCCGAGCAAGATCGCGCGAGGGTGGAAGCTTCGACCCCGGCTTGAGCACCCCGCTGGCAATTCCGCGCCGTACACAGGCCGCGATCTGTCCGTAGATGGGCGCGGGACTGAGGGTGTCGATTTCGAACAGCATGAGCTACTTATACTAGATCAATAGGATCTAGTCAACGACTCTGAGCCCCCGACGAACCTTTCCGCGCGTTCCCCAGATGTGCCCGCGGTTCCCCCACACGTTTAGATCGCGTTTAGGGATTCCGGCTCCCGACCCCGCCCTCGCCTCTTGGGGCCGCCGCGATGCTGTTGTCATGGAAACCACAAAGACTCCCGCCCCGGATCCCGCGGCGGCGCGGCTCGCGAGCGAGGTCGCCGACGTCGACGCCGCAATTGCTCTGGTCCGTTCGGGCGTGGCGACGGAGATCACGCTGACCGGCCTGCGCTTCGCCCAGCGACTGGCGGACAGCCTGCGCGCCGCGGCCGCAAGCGAGGGCGTCCACCTCGAGGCCTCGTTCTGGCCCGAAGACGACCTAGGCGATCTGCGGATCAGCCAGCTCGGCGGGGCAGACGCGAGCGAGGACACAGGCAGCGGAGGCCGCCGATGACCGACGCGGCCCGGGTTCTGTTCGTGGAGGACGATGGCGGCCTGGCCGCGATCGTGGTCCGGCATCTGCGCGCCCGCGGTCACGACGCCCGCGCCGTTCCCTCGGCCGAGGAAGCCGTGGATCTCCTGCGGTCCGGCTTCCGCCCGACCGTGGTCCTGCTCGACATCAATCTTCCAGGCGCCTCGGGCTGGGACCTGCTCCGCGGCGAAAGCCTGCGGGCGGCCGGATCGCCGCCCGTCTACGTGGTGAGCGCCACGAACGTACCGCCGGCTCGATTGCGCGAGTTCGGCATCGCGGGCTTCCTGCCCAAGCCGTTCGCCGTTCCGACGCTGGTCGAGATCGTGGAGCGCCACCACAGCGAGGCGGACGGCTCTGAAGACTCCGCCAACCAGGGAGGATTCGATGCTCTTTGACCTGTCCATGGTCGCCCTGATGGCAGCCGGCCTGCTCTTCTTCGTCGGCCTGATCTGGCTGTGCGACAGGCTCGCCCGATGAACGGCCAGGACGTCTTGGGCGGCGTGATCGTCCTCTTTCTAGGAGCCTACCTGCTCTACACCCTGCTGCGAGCCGAGAGGTTCTAGATGATCCCCTCGTTGCCTGGCCTGCTCCAGGCCTTCAGCCTGTTCGCCATCGCCATCCTTCTGGCCCGGCCGCTCGGCGGCTACATCCGCGCAGCGATGGAAGGCGAGCGGGTCTTCCTCTCGCCGGTCATCAGGCCGGTCGAGCGCGGTGTCTACAAGATCCTCGGGATCGACGAGAAGGCGGAGCAGCGCTGGACCGCCTATGCCGTCTCGGTGATCCTCTTCTCCTTCGTCTGCATCCTGGCCCTCTACCTTCAAGAGCGCTTCCAGGGGGCGTTGCCGCTGAGCCAGGGCGGCACGGCTGGCATCGGACCGGTGGCGCCCGACATGGCCTACAACACGTCCGTTAGCTTCGACACCAACACGAACTGGCAGAACTACCTGGGCGAGAACACGATGACGTACCTCACCCAGATGGCCGGGCTCGCTGTCCGCAACTTCACCTCGGCCGCGTCCGGCATCGCCGTCGCGATCGCGCTGACGCGTGGCCTGGTACGGCGGTCGGCGCCCACGATCGGCAACTTCTGGGTCGACCTGACCCGCAGCACGCTCTACATCCTGCTGCCCATCTCGTTCGTTGCTGCGCTCTTCCTTGTCTCCCAGGGCGTGATCCAGACGTTCGCCAGCTCGATCACCGTCCACACCTTGCAGGGCGCCGTGCAGACGATCGCGCTCGGCCCCGTCGCCTCCCAGGAGGCCATCAAGGAGTTGGGCAACAACGGCGGCGGCTTCTTCAACGCCAACTCGGCCCACCCGTTCGAAAACCCCACGACGATCTCGAACTGGGTCGAAATGCTGCTGATCCTGATCATCCCGTTTGCCCTGACCAATACGTTCGGCCGCATGGCCGGCAACGCCCGCCAGGGCTGGGCCCTGCTCGCGGTCATGGTCATCGTCGTGAGCGTCGGATCCTTCGTGGCCATGGCCAGCGAGGAGCGCTCGAACCCGTCCATTCCGACCGCGGTCGCATCGGAGGTGAACCAATCGGCCGGGAACATGGAGGGCAAGGAGACGCGCTTCGGGCCGGACACGAGCGGACTGTTCGCCACGGTCACGACAGGCACGAGCACTGGCGCGGTCGATTCGATGCACGACAGCTTCCTGCCGGTCGGCGGGCTGGTCCCGCTCTTCAACATCGAGCTCGGCGAGATCACTCCGGGGGGCGTGGGCGCCGGACTCTACGGAATCCTGGTCTTCGCGATCATCGCCGTCTTCATAGCCGGGCTGATGGTGGGTCGAACGCCGGAGTTCCTGGGCAAGAAGATCGAGGCCTACGAAATGAAGATGGCCATGCTCGTGGTCCTCTTCCTTGCCTTCAGCATCCTCTTCTTCACGGCACTGGCGACGGCGACCACGGCGGGCAAAGCCGGGCCGCTCAACAGCGGCCCCCACGGCTTCAGCGAGATCCTGTACGCCTTCTCGAGCCAGACCGGTAACAACGGCTCCGCTTTCGCGGGCCTGACCGGAAACACCCTCTTCTACAACATCACAGGCGCCTTCGCGATGATGCTCGGGCGGTACGCCATGACCGTGCCGATCCTGGCCATTGCCGGATCCATGGCGGCAAAACGGCGCGTCGCTCCGTCGCTGGGCACGTTCCCGACGACCGGCCCGATTTGGGTTGGGCTGCTGATCGGCGTGATCATCATCGTCGGCGCACTCACGTTCTTCCCCGCCCTGGCGCTCGGCCCGATAGTCGACCAGCTCCTCAACAACGCCGGGAGGCTGTTCTGATGGCCTTCGAAGTCGCAGGCGGCTTCCGCCGCCTCTCACTGTCAGTGATCGACACCGCCCGCGGTACCCGCCGCCTGGCCCGAGAAGCTCGCCAGTCCGAGGCCGGCGGCGGCCCGCGGAACCGCGGCATCTTCGACCCCAGCGCGCTCCGCGGCGCCCTTGGCCCTGCACTGCGGAAGATGAACCCGCGCGAACTTGCGAAGAACCCGGTCATGTTCGTGGTCGAAGTGACGGCGGCCCTGGTCACGGTCGTCCTCGTTGCCGACTTCATCGGTCTGAGCAAGGCCGCTCCGGGCGAAGTGGGCCGGGGCACCGGCTTCGAACTCCAGATCGCGGTCTGGCTGTGGTTCACCGTCTACTTCGCCACGTACGCCGAGGCGCTGGCCGAGGCTCGCGGCAAGGCCCAGGCGGCCACGCTGCGCAAGACCCGCTCCGAGACGAAGGCGCACCGTCGCTGCGAGGACGGGACATTCGACGAAGTCGGTTCTTCAGCGCTCCGCTGCGGCGACATCGTCGTCGTGCGGGAGGGCGAGACGATCCCCGGCGACGGCGACGTCATCGAGGGCGTGGCCTACGTCAACGAGGCAGTGATCACGGGCGAGTCGGCAGCCGTTCTCAAGGAGCCCGGCACGGACATCCGGAGCAGCGTCACGGGCGGCACCACGGTCACCAGCGACACGCTCACGATCTCCATCACCGCCAACCCCGGCGAGACATTCCTCGACCGCATGATCGCCCTCGTGGAAGGCGCCAAACGCCAGCGAACCCCCAATGAGATCGCCCTCTCCATCCTCCTTTCGGGCCTGACCATCGTCTTCCTGCTGGCGACGGCGACCCTGCGGCCGTTCGGTCTGTACGCCGGAGCGCCACTCGGGATCGTGGTTCTGGTGGCCCTGCTGGTGTGCCTGATCCCGACCACGATCGGTGGCTTGCTCTCGGCGATCGGCATCGCCGGCATGGACCGGGTGGCCCGCTTCAACGTCCTGGCCATGAGCGGCCGGGCCGTGGAGGCGGCCGGCGACGTCGACGTGATCCTGCTCGACNNCTCGACAAGACCGGCACGATCACTTTCGGCAACCGGCTCGCATCGCGGATCGTGGCACTGCCCGGCGCAACCGAGCGCGAGACCCTCGAAGCTGCTCTGCTCACCTCGCTCGAGGACGAGACGCCCGAAGGGCGGTCGGTCGTGGAACTGGCCCGCAAGCGACTGGAGGCCATCGGGTCGGACGGCCCTGGCGCCGCCCTCGCCCCCGACTCGCCGGACATCGCCACCGTCGTCCCGTTCAGCGCCGAATCGCGGACCAGCGGCGTGATCCTCAACGACGGCACCGTCATCCTCAAGGGCGCCGTCGACGCGATCGTGGCGGCCCTGGACGGCGAGGCGCCGACCGAGCTGACGACCCTCGCCGACGAGATCTCGTCGCTCGGCGCCACTCCCCTGGCGATCCGCCGCAACGGCCGGCCGCTCGGGATCATCGAGCTCAAGGACACCGTCAAGCCGGGCCTCAAGGAGCGCTTCGACGAGCTGCGCCGGATGGGCATTCGGACGGTCATGGTCACCGGCGACAACCCGCTGACGGCCAAGACGATCGCCGCCGAGGCCGGCGTGGACGACTTCATGGCGCAGGCCAAGCCCGAGGACAAGATCGCCCGCATCCGGGCCGAACAGGCCGACGGTCATCTCGTGGCCATGACAGGCGACGGCACCAACGACGCCCCGGCCGTGGCTCAGGCCGATGTGGGACTGGCCATGAACAGCGGC
>PMKN01000054.1 GCA_003158675.1 Chloroflexota bacterium
GGCGATGAACTCGAGCACGTCCGAACTCACCGGGACGGCCTGCTCCTCCGCCTTGGCGCGCAGGATGGCGATACGGGTCTCCAGGTCCGGTGCCGTCAGGTCCGCGATCAGGCCCCACTCGAAGCGACTCCGAAGCCGCTCTTCCAGGGTCAGGATCGCCTTGGGCGGCCGATCCGACGACAGCACGNNGAACTCGTTGGTGAACTTCTCGCTGGTCGCGTACACGACGCGCTTGCGCGGGAAGCGGGAGATGACCGCGTTGCCGATGGCATGCATCAAGTGCGTCTTGCCCAGGCCCACACCGCCGTATAGGAAGAGCGGGTTGTAGGCGTGGCCGGGCCGTTCCGCGACCGAGAGGCTGGCGGCGTGGGCCAGGCGGTTGGCCGAGCCGACGATGAAGTTCGAGAAGGTGTAGCGGGCGTTGATGTTAGTGGAGGCGCCGTCGGGGGCGCCGACACGCGCGGCCTCGACCCGAACCGGCTGCGGGCCGGGATGCCCGGCTGTGCCGTTGACCTTGGCGGTCGGAGCGGTTTCGCCTGCCGGCCGAACGAAGAACTCGACCTGGACGCTGTAGCCCACGATGCGGGCCAGAGTCTGGGAGATCAGCGAGCGGTAGCGAGTCTCCAGCCAATCCTTGGCGAAGCCGTTCGGGACCGCGATCTTGAACTTGTTGTCGTCCACGTCGACGAGCAACGTGTCGCGGAGCCAGGTTTCATAGTTGGCCGGAGACAGGGAAACCTGGAGTTCGCCGAGTGCTGCGCGCCAGACTTGTTTCGCGTCCATCGAGGCAGGCTTAGCCCCTGAGCGGAGGGTATGGATAGCCAGATTTGGTGACGGACGCCCGATTTCGCATTCACCCCTTCGGTGCCGCGAGGTCAACCGAACAGGCTCTCCTCCGGGGCAGTCTGCCGGTCCTCCCGGTTCTCCGAGCCGTAGCCCTGAGGTGTCTGGCGCTGCGGGCCGACGAAGAATAGCACCGCCCCGGCGGCCCCGGCAAGGTTTGGAGCCGATCCTAATCGCATACTCCCCGGGAGTATCGAAGGATTCCCGGCCGCATAATCGGAGTCTGGGGCGCCACGGCGCAAGGCGCGCCGTTTGACACCCCCCACTTCGCGTTCCTATAATCCGCCGGCAGACGCGCTGAAGCGCTCGTGTGGCGCCCCGGCGCGTTCGCGTGCCTTTCGGGGTATCCTGACCCCGAGGCCGTATGGAGAGATACCCGCCGTCAGATGAAGCCAACCTACCAGCCCAAGAAGCGCCATCGTGCAAAAGAGCACGGCTTCCGCGCCAGGATGAAGACCAGCGGAGGACGTCGAGTGCTCGCTGCCCGCCGCGCTCACGGCCGCAAGAAGCTAACCGTCTGACGGCAGACCGCGGCCACAACTCGTCGCGTCTGGTGATGCTCTCCAGCCCGAAGGATTTTGCCGCGCTGCAGGGTCAAGGGACCGTCAGGTCCAACCCCCTGCTCGTGGTCCGAATCTACCGGACCGACCTCGAGGAGACGCGCTTCGGACTCTCGACCGGACGCAAGCTCGGCGGAGCGGTAGTTCGGAACAGGGTTCGCAGACGGATCCGTGAACTAATCAGGGTGATGGCGCCCTCGTTCCAGCCCGGCTGGGACGTCCTGATCATCGCCCGACCGCCTGTCATCGCAGCAGATCACGAAGCGCTGACGACGGCGCTGCACAGCCTTCTCCGCCGAGGAGGGATCTTCGGAGGGCGGCCCCTCAGGTGAAAACGGTCGGCATTGGGCTCATCAAGCTCTACCGCCGCCTATTCTCCTGGCGCCAGTCGGTCTGCCGATATGAACCGACCTGTTCGGTCTACACCGAGCAGGCAATCGCCAAGTACGGCCTGCTGCGAGGGAGCTGGATGGGAATGCGTCGGATCGCTCGCTGCCACCCATGGAGTCCCGGAGGCTACGACCCTGTTCGCTAGCTGGAGTTCTCGCAACCGCATGGCTATCCCTCGACCGCGCTGGATCGCGGTTGGGCTCGTCGTCGCCCTGATGGCTCTCGCCGTCGTCGCTTGTGGCACCGTGGGCACCGCGAGCCCAACCCCCGGGCCTTCCGCCAGCGCCGTCGAGACGGTAGCTGCCACCTTGGTCGCCAGCGGCTCGCCGGCAGCTACCACGACACCGAAGGCCACGTCAACGCCGGCGCCGCTCACGGCCACGCAGCCCGGCGCAGACCCGATCAGCCTGATCAGCTTCGTCTTCACGCCGATGTTCCAGGCCCTTTTCATCGTCCTGGCTGAGCTCTATGCGCTCACCGGCAACGTCCTGATCGCGATCGTGCTCCTGACGCTGCTCATCCGGCTTCTGACGGTCAAGTTGTCGGCCCGTCAACTCGTTTCGCAGCAACGCATGCAGCGTCTGCAGCCGGAACTCAAGGCTCTGCAAAAGGAACTGCAGCACCGCTCCAAGGGCGATCGCCAGGCCGTCTACCAGGCGCAACAGGAGTTCTACAAGGAACGCGGAGTGAGCCCCACGTCCGGCTGCCTCCCGAGCCTGCTGCAAATGGGAATGCTCATCCCCATGTATTCGGTCATCCGAATCGGCCTGACCAACTTCAACCCCACAGCCATGCTGCGTGTCTTCGATGTGCAGGTTGTGCCTCTGACCTGTCCGAACCCTGCCCACTACGTCGGCGGCGTCCTGGACAAGACCCAGCCGTGCATCAACACCGTCGTCATGGGCCTGGACATGGGCAAGGAGTGGGTCCTCTTCAACCTGCCCCTGGGCTTCTTCACCCTCGGCGTGAGCGCCCTGGCCCTCATCGCGGCAGGTTTGCAGGTCATCCAGAGCCGGATGATGATGCCACCATCGGCCGAGAACGACCCTTCCGCCAGCACTGCACGAAGCATGATGATCTTCATGCCCTTGATCTCGGTCGTATACGGCGGTCTGCTGCCCGCCGGGCTCTTCATCTACTGGATCGCCAACGCCCTGTTCTCGATCGTCCAACAGTTCCTGATCATCGGTTGGGGCTCTATGTTCCCGATCTTCGGCTGGAGCCCCGGCTTCGCTCGCAACTACACCCCCAGGTTCCCGGTCACGATGCCCGAGCCAGCGGAAGCAGGAAAGTCGCTGGCGGCTACCCGGTACAAGCCGGAAGAGCGATGGGCTTCGGCGGCCTCAACGGTTCGGCCCAATACGCATCGACGAGCGGGCCGGCGAGGGAGACGACGCTGACATGAGCAGCTTGCGCGACGCATACCGCGAGTTCACAGGCAAGACTCCGGAGGAGGCTCTCCGAGCGGCCCGCGACGAGTTCGGAGTGGGCCTCGACGAACTCGACTTCGAGATCCTCACGCCCGGCAGCCGGGGCGTCCTGGGCATGGGCGCCGAGCCCGCCCGGGTCCTGGCCGCACCACGATCTGCACTCGGCGGCTCCACTCCCAAGCGCGAAGCCGCGGCCCAGGTTCCGCTGCCGCCCCCGCCCCCGCGCGACCGCGAGGATCGGCCCCGCCCGGACCGCGGTCGCGACGACCGTGGCTTCGACCGGGACCGGGACCGCGGCCCGAGGCCGGGCTGGCGCGACGACCGTGGCTTCGACCGCGACCGTGATCGCGGCCCGAGCGCGGGCGGCCCGAGGCCGGCCCGGCCCGAAGGGCAGGGGATGCGCGCCGCCACTCCCCGCCCCGCCGGCGGTCGTCTCGACCGTGACCGCGGCCCTCGCGAGGGCGGTCGGCGTCCCGAAAGCGGTGACAGGGGACCGCGCCACGATGCGAGGCCCGCTCCCCAGGTCGCGCTGACGGCCAAGGAGCTCGCGGAGGTCGCTGCCGCCCGCGTCGCGCCTCATGTCGAGCGACCCGAATCCACAGAGGTCACCCCCGAAGCCATGGCGGCTGCCAAGGAGATCCTCGAGCAGCTGATGACGATGCTCGATTTCCAGGTGCGCGTGGAGATCAAAGCCGGCGAGACGAACCGTCTCAACGTGGTTGGCGAGGGCAGCGAGAAGGAATCGCTAGGCGCTCTGATCGGGCGCAAGGGCGAGCGGCTCTCGGCTCTCCAGCACCTGGTCAACCTCTTGCTCTCCAAGAAGGTTGGTGAGTGGACGCGAATTCTGGTCGATGTCGAGGATTACCGCGGCCGCCGCGAGAATCAGCTACGCGACCTGGCCAACCGCGCTGCTGAGCGCGTGCTCGAAACGGGCAAGATGCTCCAGCTCGAGCCAATGCCAGCTCTCGAGAGGCGCTGGATCCATCTCGCACTACGCGACCACGACAAAGTGGCGACGCAGTCGATCGGTGAGGAGCCCAACCGGCGAGTCGTGGTCCTGCCGAGAGAGCTATAGCGCCCTTCGGTGAGACAATTCCGATGCCTTGTCCCAAAGGTGGCACTGGGTCGACCTTTGGGATGACAAGAAGTAGCAAGCTGCTCAACAATTAACCTGTACGGTGGCGTCACGGGACGTCGAGGTCGCGCGTCCAAGGGCGTCCGGGTGTGACTCCCGGTACATGCCCTTTCCGTCAAGCGCCGTATCCGCTGACGTGCGGTGCGACAATAAGGAACGAGAATGACCTGGGACACGCGAGAGCCACGTAGCCAAGCCAAGCCGAACCCTTCGGCGCCCAACGGCTGGGATGGCCCGGGCTGGTGGAGCGACGGGAACAAGACGGCCGACAAGCCTGTCTCCTCCGTTCGGTCGACTGACTCCAATTCGGTCCGCAGGCCCTCGTCCGTCAGTGTCGGCGGCCCTGCCAAGGGATCGACCAGCGGGAGGTCGGGTTCCCGGACCGATGGCGCTCTTGCGGCCACGCGTGCCGCTGGGGCACGCCCCGTCAGCAGGCCCCGTCCGCGAAGCAACTTCACCTTAGCGAAGCTCGTGGTCGGCTTCGTCGTCGGCACGCTCGCCGCTCTTCTGCTCGCCGCCGCCGCCGTCCTCGCCCTGTCGGGGTCGTACGACGGCAAGATCCTCCCGGGCGTTCACGCCGGAACGGTCGACCTTTCCGGCCTGACCCGCGATCAGGCCGCCGCCGCGATCGACACCGCATACACATCCGTGGGCCAGGGCACCATCGCCATCAAGATCCCGGCCGGTACCGAGAAGATGACCTACGCGCAGGCAGGTCGCGCGATCGATTCCGCCGCGATGGCAGATGCCGCGATCGCGATCGGCCATGGCGGCGACCCGCTGTCAACCGCCGCCGCCACGATCCGCACCTTCACCGACGGCGCGCAGGTCCCGGTCATGATCAAGATCGATCCCACCGCCATTGCCACAGTCATCCACGGCCTGACCCAGTCGAGCCTGGAGCCCCCCAAGGACGCCGCCGTCACCACCAAGGGCACCGATTTCGCCGTCGTGCCTGGCGCTCCCGGGCGCGGTCTGGACGAGGTCGCCATCCAGACGGAGATCATCGATCAACTGTTCCAGGTCGACGCCCCGAACAACCTCTCGGTCGGCGGCGATTTCGTAACGGTCCAGCCCAACGTCACCGACGCGCAAGCCCAGGCGGCCATCGAGAGTGCCGGGAAGATGGCCGTGGACGTCAACCTGACGTCCGGCGACACGAGCTGGAAGATAGACGCGAAAACAGTGCGCTCATGGATCCTCTTCGGCCCCCGGACAGATGGCACGTATGGTCCAGTGGTGGATCCCCAGCCGGTTGCCACCTGGGTCGCGACCTTGACCAAAGCCGTCAACGTCACCGCCGTCGAGCCGCGTGTGACCTACACGGCCGGCAAGCCGACAGGCCTGTCGGACAGCAAGCCTGGCGTTGCGCTTGACGTAAACGCGACGGCCCAGGCCATCGAGACGTACGTAGACGGCCTCGGGTCCGGTGGCGCAACTCCGAGTGCAGGCGTCGCGCTGGTCACGACCGACGTTCAACCGAAAGTCACCGACCCCGGGCTCGATGGCTTCGTCGTCATCGGCTCGGTCGTCACCACCTACTTCCCTGGTGAGTCCAACGGCAACGGCACGAACATCTCACTGCCGGCGCAACTGATGAACGGCCAGGTCGTGGCGCCTGGAGACCAGTTCAGCATGTTGCAGCGAGTCGGCCCAATCGACGCAGCCCACGGCTGGAAGCTCGGCGGCGTCATCATCGGGGGCGTCAGCAATCACACCGGCGCCATGGGCGGCGGTATCTGCTCCGCATCCACGACGATGTTCCAGGCCGCTGCTCTGGCCGGGCTACAGATCACCGAGAGGCACGCGCACTTCTACTGGATTGACCGCTATACGCTGAACAAGACGGTTGGGCTCGATGCCACCGTCTACTCCAACGGTACGACAACCTGGGACATGCGCTGGACGAACGACACGCCCTATCCGGTCGTGATCCGGTCCTGGACGGCCGGGAGCAGCAAGGTGCGGACCATCCACGTTGAGCTTTGGAGCAAGCCGAACGGCCGCAAGACGGTCTTCTCGACCGCAGTCGTCACGGACCAGGTCAAGGCGACGAAGGGTACGCAATACGTTCCTTCCCTGCCGGCCGGCCAGAAGACATACAACAAGGAATACGCCACGGACGGCTTCAACGCCTTCGTGACCCGCACCGTGACGGACCCGACCGGTGCTGTGGTCCACTACGACGAGTTCTACTCCCACTACACCAAGGTCGACGGCATCCTGCAGATCGCCGGAACGCCGGGGCCGTCGCATA
Source organism: Chloroflexota bacterium (assembly GCA_003158675.1). Taxonomy (GTDB): domain Bacteria; phylum Chloroflexota; class Limnocylindria; order Limnocylindrales; family CSP1-4; genus Fen-1039. The sequence goes on from PMKN01000054.1 coordinate 6,616, forward strand.
CGCCCACGCCCACTCCCGGACCGGCTACACCAGTCCCGCCAGCCGCCACGCCGGGCCCAGCCACGCCGGTACCAACCGCGCCGGCGCCAACCGCGGCTCCGCCAGCCGCCACGCCTGCTCCGGCGGCGTCAACCGCCCCGCCTGCCTAAGGGGCTCAGCCGCAGCGGGCGGCGATGGTTCGGAAACCGAGAGAGCCGGCGCCCGTGGTGCCGGCTCTTCAGTGAGGAACGGTCTCAGGCGTCGCGATCGTGTCCGCGGGTTCTGAGGCCTGTTCGCGGCTCGGAACCTCGTAGCTCATCACTTGGGGGAAGAGCCGCAATGCCGCCGCCAGTCCCACCAGACATAGCACCCCGCCGGAGATCACCGAGAATTGCGGCCCCGCGATGGCGGACACGGCCGCGGCCTCCGCGTCGCCAAGTCGGGGTCCGCTCGTGACCACGAGCGTGTGAATCGACATCACACGGCCCTGGAGACGGTCGGGCGTTTCTGTCTGAGTGATCGTGGCGCGCAGCACTGCGCTGATAACGTCCGCTCCGCCCGCGACGGCCAGGCACAGCAGTGCGAGGGGGAAGCTGTCGGCCAGCAGGCCGAATGCGACGATGGCTGCTCCCCAGCCGGCCACTGCCACAGCCACTCCCCTACCCGGACGGCGGACATGGCTCGTCCAACCGGTCAGCGCCGAACCGACGAGTGCGCCGAACGCCGGCGCCGCATTCAGCAGCCCGTATCCGGCGGTCCCGACGTTGAAGACGGTCAGCGCCAGTTGCGGGAAGAGCGAGCTGGGCATGCCGAAGATCATCGCGTCCAGGTCGATCACAAATGTGGCCAGGACGATTTGCTTTGCGCGCGCAAAACGAAGGCCCTCTCCAACGGACCGGAAGCTCGGCCGGGCTGCATCCGGGTGGGGCGGGATGGGCGAAATGAGTAGAGCCGCCGCGATCGAGGCCGTGAACGTGGCGACGTCGAAGACGAAGGCCCAGGCCACGCCCGCGACCGCGGCAAGGACGCCGCCGAGAACCGGTCCGACCACGGCCACGGTCTGGAAGCTGAGCCAGTTGACGGCGATCGCCGCCTTTAGCCGCTCTCTGGGGACGAGCCGCGGGATAGCCGACGAGCGCGTCGGCTGGTCCACGGCGCCGATCCCGGCCGCCACGAAGGCCACGCCGTAGAAGCCCACGAGCGGCGGGGCGGGCATGAACGCGAGGCAGGCCAGAGCGGCGCTGGTCGAGGCCAGGCAGATCTGCGTGACGAGCAGGAGCTTGCGGCGGTCCACGGCGTCGGCTACGGCTCCGCCGCCAAGGGCGAAGATGAGGATCGGGACGAGCTGCACGATTGCCAGCAATCCGATGGCCAGCGGGTTGTGGGTCAGCTGCCATAGCTCCAGCGGCAGGACGACGACGGTGACCTGGCGACCCACACCGCCGACAAGCTGGCCAAGCCAGAGCAGGCGGAAGTCGCGGTCGCGCTTGACCGGCTCGAGATCGACGAGCAGGCCGCGAAGTCGTTGGCGGCGGGTCGAACCCTTCAGGGCCATGGCTGAAAGGATAGGCGACAGACGGCTCGCGGCACGCCCGAGGCGGTTCTCGAGGCGCTCAGCGTTCGGGCGTGGGTCCGTCGGCGCGTCGCGCCAGGACGTGTGAGACGCACAGGAACCACAGGAGGAGGGTCAGCAGGGATGCCCACTCGAGCATCGGCACCGTCCACAGTGCGGCGCGCCCCAAGATTTGAGCGTCCGGATCAATCGGCCGGTAGGTCGAGTAGACGATCACGAAGGCGAAGGATGTGGCAATCGAGAGCGCGCCCGGCCATACAAGCCAGCGCGGGAAGCCTGGCTGCGGATGCCGAAGCAGCCAGGCGCTGAAGACCGCAGCTACGATCCAGCCCGTGCAGAAGAAGACGCCGGAGACGACGCGATGAACCGCGTGGGTATCCATCGGAAAGGCGCCGACGAGCGAACCGGAGGCGCCGGCCACGATTGCCGCGAGCCCGAGTGCGAGCCGGTATCCGCTTGTGAGGTGCCGCGCGAGGATCAACAGGAACAGTCCGAGCCCGATGCCGCCGATCACGACGCCGGCGTTGAAGACCGGGGCCAGGCGCGACTGTGACGTCTCGCCGAGCTCGGAGATGAAGTGATTGAACGGGGAGTAGCTCTCGCCGGCGTACCCGACGTACGCGATCGCCGTGATCAGCGCCCCGAGCAGGATTGCGCTCGTGGCACAGAGCCCGAGCCAGCCGACCCAGCGCGGGGGGAGATCGGGGACGGTGGCCGGTTGCAGTCCGGCCGGGCCGGCCGTCTGGGCGTCCGTCGACATGGTGTCAGGCAAATACGTCGATGAGCATCCCCGGCCGGTTGACCGATGTCGAGGCGGCCTCGCGGTAGCGTGCCAACGGATCCCAGCCCGACTTGGCGCGGCGCAGTACCGGCGTAGGATCGAGCGTGAACTCGGCATTGGGAGCTGGACTCAGGACTGCGCGAAGTGCCTCGAAGGCGACGTTCGCTCGACGCATTGCGTCACCCGCGGCCGGGTTGACGTCCGGATGGAGATGGCGAACGAGGATCCGATACGCTCCCTGGACGGCGTCGAAACCGGCAGACGGGTCGAGCCCGAATGCCCGGTAGTGATCGACTGTGGACAGGGCCAGCGTCGCGGCCATAACTGCTTCCGCCAGATGCGAGTCAGGTCTACTTTCCTGTCTACCAAGACTACCAGAGCGGCTCGGGAAAGAGGTCATTCACATGTAGTAGCGGGACCAATCGAAGGTGCCAAGTCTTTGCTCGGATGCTACGAATCCCGGCTCCAGAGGCCAGACCGCCCGCCGCATATACTCGGGACGCCCCAGGCCGCGGTCCGCCGGCGGGCTTCTGGCCGCGGCGACGTTACGGGAACGCGAAGACTGAGGAAGTGCTTCTTTGGAGACCCAGGCTTGTCCCTCCTGCGGTATCCCGGTCTATGCCAACGCGGCCGTCTGCAGCAGGTGCGGGGCGAGGATCTTCGCAGAGGATGAGGGCGACTGGATGGTGCCGCCTCGATCCTCGGACGAACCGGCCTCACCCCCGCGGTCGTCCACCGGCGAGGGTGGGTCGATCTCCGACGAGTCATCCGGATCCTCCCGCGGCGACAGTCGTCAGGCCAACCTCATCGGCACGGTGGCGAAGTACGGGGGTGTCGCCCTGCTCGTCGTCATCGGGTCGCTGATCGCGCTCTACCTGCTATGGCTCGGCGTCCAAGCGTGATCCGGCGGCGGGCCGCTCCCCATCCGCGGCTCTGAGGGCAGGACGAAGAATTGGTGGAGATGGGGGAGAGTCGAACTCCCCGTCCAGAAACCTTCGCCGGAGACCACTACGAGCGTGTCCGATGATTTGTCGTCGATCGCTCGGACGGCCATCGGCAGTCTGCCGAACGATCCAGTCACGTTCCCTTGCGGGCTTTGATCCCAGCTACGCGACGCTACCCGGGATCGCACCTCCGCTAAATGACGCTTCCACAGCCCACGGA
>PMKN01000015.1:0-22162 GCA_003158675.1 Chloroflexota bacterium
GGCCAAAGGCCGCAAATTTACCGAGTGGTGGGCGATACAGGATTCGAACCTGTGGCCTCCTCGGTGTAAACGAGGCGCTCTAACCACTGAGCTAACCGCCCGGGAAGCCACGGGGGCCGCGCAGGCCGCCTGGCGGCCGGAGTGTCTAGATCTCCCAAGAAGGTGGTGCCCAGGCCGGGACTTGAACCCGGATGGATTGCTCCATACGCCCCTCAAACGTACGCGTATACCAATTCCGCCACCTGGGCACGAACACGGTCGCGACGCCTCCGCGCCGCCTGCAGATTCCCTGGTGCCGAGGAGGGGATTTGAACCCCTACACCCTTGCGGGCACCGGCTCCTGAAGCCGGCGCGTCTGCCATTCCGCCACCTCGGCGCGCACAACAACCGCCTAGCGGTCGCCGGCGAGGCGCCAGTCTAGCACATCCCAATATCGCCCCGAAGGATCCCCGATTTGGTTCGCCACAGGCCCCAGGACGCGCCCCGACACGACGAATTCATAGTCCTCGAAACATATGGGAAGCATGAGAACGTTCGTCGAGACGTACGTCTCCAGAGCCGAGACGGCCGCCTGGCGCGCGGTTGGATCGCTGGTCGTTCTGACACCGGTCAATAGGCCGTCCAGGGTCTTGTCCGAGACGCCGGACAGGTTCGAGCCCGTCGGGGCAGCCTGGCTGGACAGCAGCAGCGGGCTGACGTCAGGGTCAAGCCCGAGCTGGTAGTCCACAATCGCGGCGTCGAAGGTGCCGTTCGCCAGACGCTGCCCGTAATCCGCGGCATCCACGGCCTCGAGCGTTACGCCCAGTCCCAGCGCCTGCCACTCCTTGACGACCGTCCCGGCGATCTCGAAAGCCACCGGATTTGTAGCCGCATCCGGGCTGAGCAGGTTGATCGCGTAACCGCCGGTAGCTTTGGGCAGCACCCAGCCCGAACTGCCCTGGGTCCAGCCCGCGGCGTTGAGGTCCGCCCGCGCGGCCGCCGCGTCAAAAGGAGTGGCGACCACAGCACTAGGGTCGTATGCGGAGGACCAGCTGGCCAGCGGAACGTCGGCCACAGTCCCGCGCTCACCGAGCGTGGTGGCAAGTATCGCTGGGCGATCTATTCCCTCCAGCAACGCGCGGCGGACCTTCAGGTTGCCGAATTCCGGATGGGCCGTTCGCTGGTTCAGGACCACCGAGAGCATGCTCGGCGACGGGTAGAGCACCACACGAGAGGCCGGACTCGCGGCTGCGACATCAGCCATTGCCGGCGCGAGACCGCCCAGAGAGTCGAGCTGGCCGGCCCGGAAACTTGCCACCGCCGAGGCCTGGTCGTCGAAGAACACGAGATCCATGGTCTCGAGATTGCCCGGCGGGTTGGCGCTTGGGCTCGCGGCCGGCGATGGGGCCGGCGAGTCGGCCGGCGAGTCGGCCGGCGATGCGGCCGAAGCAGAGCCCAAGGCGGAGCCGGGCCCAGGACCGAACGCGGACTGAGAGGCTGAGGCGGGCAGAGCGGCGCCAGCGGTGGCGGTGGGCGAACTCGCGGCCGGCGAAAGGGCCGCCGGCGCCGAGGCCGACTCGTAGCCGGCGACGCGGGTCAGCAGGGCGTGGGCGTTGTCGAGTTCGACGATCCGAAACGGCCCATCGCCCATCGGCCGGGCACTGAAATCGGAATCGGCCAGATCCGCGATGGCAGTCTCCGCCAGGAGATGCTGGGGCAGGATCGGCAGCAGCGCCTGCCGCAAGAAACCGCCCGACGGAATCGCAAGCGTGAACCGGACCACGGTCGCATCCACGACCGTTGTCTTGATCCCCTGCCACGAAGCCCCCATCGGCCCGACGTAGTCCGGATCCTGCGCCAGCCCGACGGTGAAGGCCACGTCGGCGGCCGTGACAGGCTGGCCGTCCTCCCAGCGTGCGTCGCTTCGCAGGTTGAAGGTGTATGTCAAACCGTCGGTCGAGACTGTCCAGGAATCAGCGAGATCCGGCAGAATAGCGCCCTGCGGACCGGCCCGTAGGAGCCCCCGAAAGACCAGGGCGACCAGATCGCGGTCGGCTTGAGTTCGGGCCGTCAGGGGGTTGATCGAACTCGGATGACCGACGACGCCCTCGCGATAGGTCAGCGCCGGGGTCGGCGTGATGAGAATGGGCGTGGGTTCCGGACTCTGCGACGCATCTATGGCGAACATGGCCGCGCCCACCACCGCCAGCATGACCGCGAGGGCCGCAACGGCGAACCGGTCGCGAACGGTCATCTGGTCGGACCCCGCCTCGCCCTCACGGGCAGCCGCCGGGCCGGGCTACTTCCCGAGGGAAGTGAAGCTCACCTCGGAGAAGACGCAGAACAGGATCGCCAGAAGGATCGTGAACTGCCAGAGACGGCGCTCCACACCGCGCCGGCTGCGATACACGGAGGAATCGCCGCCAAAGGTGGCGGACAGTCCGGAGCCGCGCGACTGGAGCAGGATGGCGAGCATCAGGAAGATGCCTACCACGTCTTGGCCAATGGCCAGCATTGGGTTCACGGTTTGCGGCGACCTCGTTGTGACTTCCCGGAAAGCGGACCGGCGCATGGTAGCACACAGCCGCGACCTCCCGGCGCGAAGGCCGCGACTGCGTTCGACGTTCTCCGATCAGGTGCGCGGCGCCAGCAGCGAATGACCGCTCACTTCCGGCCAGGGCTTCAGGCCGCCGATCTCGAGGAGCGTCGGCGTCACGTCGGCCAGACGCCCATCCTCGAGCTTGCGCCCGTCCATGTAGCGCCCGATGCCCAGGAACGGAACGGGATTGAGGGAGTGCTTGGTGACAGGGTTGCCGGCTTCGTCCTTCATCTCGTCGGCGTTGNNGCCGTGGTCCGCGGTGATGAACATGACCGCGCCCGGGGCCGAGGGATCGTCCGCGTCCACAGCCAGGATCGCGTCCGCTACGCGACCCAGGCATACGTCCACGGTCTCGCACGCCTTGATGGTGGCGTCCCAAACGCCCGTGTGACCGACCATGTCCGGATTAGCGAAGTTGGCCACGATAAGGTCGTACTTACCCGAATCGATTGCGCCGACCAGTGCGTCGCAGACGCCTTCAGCGGCCATCTCGGGCTGCAGGTCGTACGTCGCGATCTTGAGGCTGGGGATCAGAAGGCGATCCTCGCCCGGCCAGGGCTCCTCGCGGCCGCCGTTGAAGAAGTAGGTCACGTGGGCGTACTTCTCCGTTTCGGCAACGTGGAACTGTGTCCAGCCGGCCTTGGAGACGGCTTCGGCCAGTGATGGGACGACCTCGGGCCCGAAGACGACCTGCACGGGCAGATCGGCTTCGTACTCGGTCATCGTCGAATACAGGATGCCCTTGGGCGCCGGCCTGGCCGCGCTGTCCGCAGACGCGCGATCGAAGCCCGAGAAATCGGAGTCGGCCAGCGCGTGGGAGAGCTGGCGGGCGCGGTCGGCCCGGAAGTTGCAGTGCAGGACGGCGTCGCCGTCGGCGATGCGGCCATGGTCCACGCCATCGATGACGGTCGGCATGACGAACTCGTCATTCTCGCCGCGAGCGTAGCCTTGTTCGACGGCCGCCACTGCGGAAGGAGCGTGGAAGTCCGCGACGCCGTGGACGATGGCGTCGTAGCCCTTCTTCGTGCGCTCCCAGCGCTTGTCGCGGTCCATGGCGTAGTAGCGCCCGCCAATCGTGGCGATCTTCACATCCGGATGGACGGCCGCCAGGCGCTTCTCTAGATCTGGCACGAACTCGATGGCAGAACGGGGCGGCGTGTCGCGGCCGTCGAGAAGCCCGTGGACGCGGACTCGCTTCACACCTTCGCGGGCCGCCAGCTCGGCGACCGCCACCAGGTGCCGGTCGTTGGCGTGAACGCCGCCGGGCCCGACGAGACTGATCAGATGGAGAGTGTGGTCGCCTTCGTTGGCCCGTTTGCACAGGTCCAGGAGGACCGGCCGCTCGAAGAATCGCCCCGACTCGATCGACTTATCGATACGAGGCAGATCCTGGAGAACCGGCTGCCCGGTGCCCAGGTTGAGGTGGCCGACTTCCGAGTTGCCCATCTGACCGACGGGCAGCCCGACGAACTCCTCGGACGCTTCCAGCGAACTATGCGGCCAGCGCTCGAGGAACTCGATCCAGTTGGGCATGTGGGCCTGGGCGATGGCGTCGATATCCGGCCTGTGGCCGATACCGAATCCGTCGAGGATAACAAGGACTATGGGGCGAGGCCGCCCGGCCGGCGCGGTCATGCGGGCTTGCCTGCCGAGGCACGAGCCTTGGCGGTGACAGCGGCGCGAGCCACCATGCCGGCCATCTCGTCGGGCTTGAGCGAGGCGCCACCCACGAGGCCGCCGTCGATCGAATGCTCGGCCAGGAACTCGCCGATGTTGGCGCTCGTCACGCTGCCGCCGTACAGGACGGGCACGTCCTCGGCCACCTTGCCCCAGCCCAGGTCCGCTGCCAGAGTGGCGCGGATGGCCTCGGCCATGGCCGCGGCATCGGCTGCGGAGGCGGTCCGGCCGGTGCCGATGGCCCAGACCGGCTCGTAGGCGATGACGAACCCGGCGGAGAGAAGAACCTCGACGTCCTTGCCCGCCAGGGCGCCGCGCAGCTGGGTAGCCACGACCTCGACGGCCCGGCCGGTCTCGCGCTCCGCGAGCACCTCGCCAACGCATAGGATCGGGCGCAGCCCGGCCGTCACGGCCCGGGCCAGCTTCTTGCCGATCAACTCGTCGCTCTCGAACTCGTCGCGCCGACGCTCCGAGTGGCCCAGGATCACCCATGTGGCCAGCCCGGCCAGCATCGATGCGGAAATCTCGCCGGTGTACGCACCGCCCTGCTCGTGGTGAACGTTCTGGGCGCCGACGGCGACATCCTTGCCGGCCAGCGCGTCCCGAACCGCGGCCAGGCAAATGTAGGGCGGGCAGATGACTCGGACTACGCTCGGCTCCTCGGTCCGGGCGGCGATNNGGTGTTCATCTTCCAGTTGGCAGCGATAATCACAGGTCTCATGCGCCAATGATGACAGAGCGGAGCGGCCGTCCGGAGGGAGGTTCGGCCCATCGCTCGGCGGCCGAACGGCCGCGCGGGGGTGTCACTTGGCCCCGGACGACCCCGGTACGTAGCCTCGCACTAACTACCGGCGCGCCGCACTCCTCTTGCCCACTCCCTCGTCGGCGTGGAGAGAGAGCCACTCGATACGCTCGAGAGCTCGCTGCACGGCGGAGCGATGGACGTGCAGGCGTTCGGCCAGCTCGCCCAGGGTGGCCTCCGGAACCTCGCGGCGCGCGTCGGCGATCACCCGCACCAGGTTCGACTGGTGGGCCAGCCGGCCGTCGGCGTCGATGGCGTCGATGGCCTCGAGCTGGCGGGCAGCCGCGGAGACTGCTCGCTGCAGATTCGCCGATTCGGCGTTGATGACCCGATTCAGGTCGCCTCGGACGGAGCGCGAGACCTGGCGCGCCTCCAGCTCCAACAGTGCCGCTCCTCCGCCAACGAGCCGCAGGAAGGTACCCACAGTTTCCGAGCTCTTCCACGTCAGGACCCCGCGGCCCCGGCGTATCCGCCACGAGGCGGGCATATCCATGTCCGCGAGCCAGCGGGCCAGGGACTCCGCCTCCTGGGCCGGGACGACGAACTCAAGGTGGGTTTGCCCGGATGCGAGACTCATCGAACCGTGAGCCAGGAACAGACCACGCAGGTATGCCGCCCGGCAGTGGTCGGCCGAGCGCTGCCAGTCGAACGAGGTAGCGGCAGGGGCCGCGGCCGATGCGTCGAGTTCGGCGTCGGCCTTGTTCCGACGGAGACGCAGCTCAAGCCGGGCGATCGATCTGCGTCGCCGCTGGAAAGCGCCCGCCAGGCCGGCGCTTTCGGACTTGCGGCAGCACCGCCGCGGTGGATCGATCGCCGCCAGTTCGGCGCGCAGGGCTTCGGCGAGGTCGCGCTCTGCGGTGGTCAAACCCGGGCCTCCGATGCCGCCCCGGCCGCTGCACGCACTGCTGGCTGCGCCGCTCTCGGCAAGATCAGGCCGTCTTGGCTGGCCGCGCCCGCCGCCAGGATCGCCCCGGCCGCGATCGACGACGGCCGTAGGTTTCGCGCTCGTAGATGCTCATAATCGCGGCGGCCAGGCGCGCCGGATCGTGGTGGTGCGAGTTCTCGGGGTTGACGACGTCGTCCAGGACCAGACTCGGCGTGTTGGCTACGGGCCACATCGAGGCCGGCGGCCAACGCAGCCTCACCGGCTCGGCCGAATAGCCGCCGGGGCGCCGCGCCCCGAACTGATTGTTGGCCAAGACGACATCGAGGAGCTGCGGACCGGTGTGGCGCTCGATGGCGGAGAGGTGGTCCGCGAGATCGTAGCCCGCGGTTTCGCCAGGCTGCGTGGCCACGTTGCAGACGAAGACCCGTACCGCGTTGGACGCGCGAATCGCGTCGTCGATTTCGGGCAAAAGCAAGCTCGGGAGGATACTCGTGTATAGGCTGCCCGGTCCGATTACGATCAATTCCGCCTCGGCGATGGCGAGCCGGGCGTCTTCGCTCGCGGCGACTCCCTCGGGCGTCAGCCAGACTTTATCGATGCCCGTGCTCTTCGCGATCGAGGATTGACCGACGACCTCCGAGCCGTCCACCAGCGCCGCGTGCAGAGTCACGGCAGTCGCGGTCGCGGGAACCACCTGGCCGCGGACCGCGAGAACGCGATTCATCTGCCGCACGCCCTCCTCGAAATCGTCGCCCTGGACCGACGACATCGCGGCCAGCAGCAGATTGCCGATGGTGTGGCCCCCGAGCGCGTCGGCGTCGTCACCGGGGAAGCGGTACTGCAGCAGTTCGCCCATGAGCGGCTCGGCGTCCGCCAGGGCGACGATGCAGTTTCGGATGTCGCCCACGGCCGGAATGCCCAGCGATTCGCGGAGCCTGCCGGAGGATCCACCGTCGTCGGCGACCGTGACCACGGCCGTGATGTTGCTGGTGTGCATCTTGAGTCCGCGCAGTAGCGTGGAGAGGCCCGTGCCTCCGCCCAACACCGCAACTCGAGGGCCGCGGGCGAGAAACCGCTTCTGGTAGATGACATCTACGAGCGGCTGGTCCCCCTCCACCGGAACGAACGGAGTGACGAGCACGCGGACGATCTTCCAGGCGCCCAGACCGAAGAGCGCGACGCCCGTAGTTCCCACGATCACCGCCCGGATGCCGTACGGCAGGAACTGCAGAGTGAGCGCGGACACCACCGACTGGAACGGCCCGGTAACCTCGAAGTCGCGGTAGACCTGCCGCAGCCACAGTGCCCCGGCAAGTGCGAGGCCCGCCTCACCGACGAATACCAGCAGCAGCCAGCGCTTGACACCAACCCCGGGCCTCAGCCAGCGCCTCATCCCCCAGGCGACGCGCAGACGCGGAAACCTCATTCGCGCTCCAGCTCGCGATGGAAGACCGCGACCGTACCGTAGCCGCGTCGTTCCAGCCAGCCGCGCAGCTGTTCGGCGATGACGATGGAGCGGTGGTAACCGCCGGTGCAACCGATTGCCACGGTCAGGCGCGTCTTGCCCTCGCTCTTGAAGCCCGGAACGGTGAGGTCCAGGAAGCGAGCCAGGAAGTCGAAGAACTGCTGTGCGATCGGCTGGCCCATGACGTAATCACGCACGGCCGGCGTCAGGCCGGAGAGGTGGCGCAACTCGTCCACGTAATACGGGTTCTCCATGAACCGGACGTCGAAGACCAGATCGGCCTCAAGCGGCACGCCGTACTTGAACCCGAAACTGATCAGCTGGAAGACGATCCCGGCGTCGGAGACGTCGTCCGCGAGATGGGCGAATATGCGCTCCTTGAGCTGCCGCAGCGACAGGTCGGACGTGTCGACGACGCTGTCCGACTCGGCCCGAACCGGATCGAGCAGACGGCGCTCCTCGGCGATGGAACCGGCGATGCCGCGCCTGCCCGCCAGCGGGTGACGGTGACGCGTCTCGGAGAAGCGCCGGATCAGGACGTCGTCCCGAGCCTCGAGGAAGATGATGCGCGGCTTGATGCCTCGACCCTCCAGCGCGCCGCGCATCGCGGCCAGCGCGAGAGGAGCGTCCCCGGCACGAACGTCCAGCACGATCGCCACCTTCTCGAAACGGCGCCGGTCTTCGGAGACGAGTTCCGCCAGGGCGGGCAACAGTTCGCCGGGCAGGTTATCCATGCACGTGTAGCCGAGGTCCTCGAAGAGCTTTGTGGCGGCTGTCTTGCCCGCGCCCGAGAGGCCGGACAGGATCACGACCCGTTGCTCGGCATCAACCGAGCGCGCCGCGATCTTGCCGGTGCTCTCGCTCTGGCGGGACGCCGTTGCGGTGGCGCGATTACCCGTTCGCGCGGACCGTCTCTGGTCGTCACGCAACGCCTTGCCGGCGGCCGTGGCGGCTCGGCTGGCGCTCGCGGCGAGGCCGCGGCCGGGGTCGTCGGCAGCGCCCACCGAGACGCGGCGAGCACGGGCCGGCGACTTGCGGGCCGGCAGCTGGCGCGCCAGCGGCAACTCTGGCTCGGCCGCCGGAGACTCGGCGGGCGCGTTGAGGAGATCCGGCTCACTGCTCATTGGCTAAGTCTATAGCGGTCCGCCACGCACACCTCCGCCTCAGGAAGGCAGCCTGAGTCGAACCGACCAGTCGGAGGCTGCCGCTGCCAGCGTCGCCCCGGCGTCCGGAGCGTGGACGCCCGGTGTCGAGCCCGCATCCGAAACGGCTCCGGAGATGCCGCGCGAGATGCTCACGAGCAATCCCCCACCCGGCCACTCTCCGGCAGGCGGCGCGCTGGCGGGCCCGTGGCGCAGAACCGGTTCGATCTCGCCGCCTTGCGCGCCCACTCCAGGCACGAGCAGCGCCAGCTCCGGCGCGATGGCCCTAATCTCGGCAAGTTCCCGGGAGGCCGTGGCCCCGACCACGAGGCCCACCGTGCCACCGGGGCCCCAATTCCTGGCACGGCGCGCGACTCGGGCATAGAGCGGCTCCGCCGGTGCGCCGGAATCGGGATCGCCCGCCACCCACAGCGACTGCAACTCTCCCGCCCCGGGATTGGAAGTTCGGCACAGGAGATACGCGAATCTATCGCCGCGGGCGATGAGCGGCTCCACGGCCTCGGACCCGAGATAGGGATTGACGGTCACGGCGTCGCAGCCGAGGAAATCGAACAGGGCCACAGCCTGGCGCGCCGCCGTCGACCCGATGTCGCCCCGCTTGGCATCGACCACGAAGGGGACATCGGTCGGGATTAGGGCCCGGAGCCGCTCCAGGGTCGCAATCCCGGCCGAGCCGAACGCCTCGAAGAAGGCCAGGTTTGGCTTGACGGCCGCGGCGTAGGGCAGAGTCGCCTCCAGCAGCAACTCGCAGAAGCGCTCGACGCCCGCCAGGTCATGGCTGAAACCAGCAGGCAGAGCCTCCGGGGTGGGGTCCATTCCGACGCAGAGCACGGAACCAACCGACCGTGTCCGTGCTCCAAGTCGGGCCAGGTATGTGCTCATCGCCGAAAGGTTAGCGGACTTCGGTGACTCCATCACCTGGGCGTCGCAGACGGGCCGGCCGGAGCCGTGGGCGCTACGGCAGTGCCCACCGGGCTTGGGCTCGGCGGCGCGCCATACCCCGGAATGTACCAGGCGGCCGGCGAGCCTCCGTCCAGACCGCTGTATTCGGTCAGGTGCGGCTCGATCTCGAATCCCAGATTCGCCCCGGACCCGGAGATGTAGACCATGTTCAGGTCAACGACCGCGCCCGTGAGGTGCATGTAGACGAGCTGGTCCCCGGCCGGCGACCAAACCGGTCCCCAGGACGCCCCATCGGATGTCACCTGAGCGACCGGTTTGCCCGACGTGGCATCGAGGACGACGACGTCGAGCTTGCTGCCGCTGACTCCAGTTGCAGCCACGTCCTTCCCGTCCGGAGACCAGGATGCGGCGCGGTAGCCTCCGGCGAGCTTGTGAGCCACTCCCGTCCTGGCGTCGTAGATCCAGATGCTCGGGGCGGCGTTGCTTCCGGACCGGCCCTCCATGGTGTAGGCAAGCAGGTTGCCATCGGGCGAGAACCTGGGATCCGAGAGACCCAGCGGCGAATTCTCGCGGAGGGGCAAAGCATCTGCCATCTTGCCGGTGCTGAGGCTGACGTAGTGGATACCCATATCCTGAACCCCGGGAAACGTCGGCCCGTCGGAGACGACAGCGGCTGAGTACCCTGTCGCCGAGACCGACGGCTGACGAATCCAGAAGAAGGTCGTCAGCGCTCCTTGCCGGACGAGACTCGGAAGGATGTCTTTCTGGCCGGTCCCATCGGGGTGGATACGGCAGAGGACCGGGTAGTAGAGCGTGTATCTGGCGATCGCCCCAAGGTCGTTGGGATCGTACCAGCGGCCCGTCGTAACACGCGTGTCGATGTAATAGATCCACTGGCCGTCCGGCGAGAAAGCGGGCTGCGAAGCGCGAGAGCCCTTCACCGGCTCGGTGATCTGGCGCGCGGTCGTCCCACTCTGCACCCACAAGCTGCCATCGCGGACATAGACGAGCGTGCCGGGCACGGCTATCTCCGGGTTGGTGGCGATCGTCGCCGATGGCACCGGAGCCGGAGTTGGCGTCGGGCCGCTTTCGGTCGGCGCAAGCGTGTCAGCCGGCGCGGAAGTGTAGTAAGGCGTGAGCTCCGCAGCGGTGATCCCGGGTGTCCATGTCCGATACACATCGAAGGTCAGCAGGGCGGCGACCAACAAGCCGGCAAGAGCGAGCATCGGGGCCCATCTGACCGCCCGAAGACGCGCCAGCCGTCTGCGGCCGACCGGCTCGCCCTGATGGTCGCCGCCGTCACTCACGCTGGATCGCGCTCGCGGCCGTCGGCCGCGGGCCCACTCGACCCGGCCAACGACTGGCCCACAGCCCCGATCGTGCCCGCTGCCGCCACATCCAGCACCTCGAGCTGAATGGATTCGAAGCCCCCGAAGCGGCGACTGGCTACCCTCGCGACGATGTCGATAAGGTCGCCTTCCCGCAACGACGCCGCGAGGTCCGGCCGGCGAAAGGCGACCGCATCGAGCACGTCTCGGCCTCGACCCAGAACCAGCTGAGTATGCCCGCCGGACGCCGAGCGCGCCCGCACCACCTTGAAGCCCGCGACGCCGAGCGCCGGCGCCGGATTGCCCGGCCCCGTGGGCTCGAGCAGTGCGAGTTCCCGCAGGAACTCGTAGTCGATGGCGGAGGACGGCAGAACGAGGTCCAGCCGAAGCTCGCCACGACCCGAGCGACGAGGCGCCGCCCGGGCCAACTCGATGAAACGGCGCTCGAATTCGGGCCAGCGATCGGCCTGTATGTCGAAGCCGGCGGCAGCTGCATGACCCCCGTGTCGGACCAGAAGGTCGCCGCACTGCACGAGCGCCTCGGCCAGGTGCCAGCCCGCAGAGCCGCGACACGAGGCCCGCCACAGTCCGCCGTCGGTATCGATGGGCGAGGCGACGACCGTGGGGCGCCCCGTCTCGTCAGCCAGCCGGCCGGCAATCAGGCCGATAATGCCCACGGACCAGTTCCCGCGGACGATTAGCGCAGGTAGAAGCGCCGCCTCCCCTGCCCCGGCCGCTCCCAGGACCGGTCCGGCAGCGGATGCTTCACTCAGACCGAGCGCCAGCCTGGCCTCCTCCAGACCCGTCCTGGTGAGTTCCCGTCGTTCCAGGTTGGCGGCCTCGATCTCCGCCGCCAGCCCGTCCGCTTCGTCGCGATCCGAAGCCAAAAGCAGCCGGCCGGCGCGCGCCGCTTCCCCAACCCTGCCGGCGGCGTTCAGGCGAGGGGCCACGGCGAAGCCGATGTCGTCGAGGGTCACCTTCTCGGGCGGGATTCCGGCGCGCGCCAGGATTGCCGCCAACCCGGGGCGACCGCCACGCCGGAGCTGCTCCAGGCCGAGCCTGGCGATTGCCCGGTTCTCGCCGAGGACCGGCGCCACATCCGCGACGGTACCGATCGTTGCCAGGTCCGTGAGCTCTCGGACGGCATCGGAGAGGCCCGCCCTGCCAGGCTCGCCCAGAAGTAACTGGGCCACCTTCCAGGCCACGCCCGCGCCGGTCAGGCGGCGCTCCGGGTACGAACTGTTGGCCCGCTGGGGGTTGACCACCGCCACGGCGGCGCCGGGCCACGTGGCGGCGTGGTGGTGATCGGTGACCAGCACGTCGATCCCGCGTCTGGCCGCCTCCTCGATCTCAGGTCCGCTGCTGGTGCCGCAGTCGGCGGTGAGGATCAGAGTCCTTCCTTCGGCCTCGGCCCGGTCGATGGCGCGGAGCGACAGGCCGTGTCCGTCGGCCAGCCGTTCGGGCGCATACGGCTCGGCGTCCAGCCCCAGATGCCGCAGCGTCAGGACCAGGATCGCCAGACCGGTCAGGCCATCGGCATCGAAGTCGCCGTAGACCAGCACGCGCTCGCCGCGCGACCGAGCCAGGGTCACCCGCGAGAGAGCGGCCTCGGCGTCGGGGAGCAGCCGCGGATCGTGCAGCGCCTCTTCCGGAGCGGCCAGGAAGGCGCGCAGCTCCGCGGCCGTGGAGACGCCCCGGGCGGCCAGCATCGGCAGCAACCGGGCGGAGATGCCCAGGTCGCGGGCCGCGGCAAGACAGGCCGGATCCACGACGACGGCAGAAGGACCCACCCATCGGAAGAGCGACTCGATCATGACGTGGAGCATGCCATGCCGGGCTTACTCCCGACGTATCCGCCGCTTATCAAGCGCGCCCCCACCGGGGCGCGGCTCAGGCCTTCGACCGTCGCCCGCTGCGCGCCAAGGCTATCTCCTCAGCCCGGCGGCGGTCGTCCCAAAGCTGCCAGACCACGAGCAACGGACTCGCGTTGAAGATCGACGAGTACGTGCCCGAGATGATGCCGATCAGGAGCGCCAGGACGAAGTAATGGATCGATGCGCCGGCGAAGAAGAGAAGCGCTGTCAGCGTCAGCACCACCGTGAAGCTGGTATTGATCGACCGTCCGAACGTCTGCAGGATCGAATGGTTGACGATCTGGTCGAACGGCTCGCCGGCGTGGCGCGCTTTGTTCTCGCGGATTCGGTCGTACACGACGATGGTGTCGTGCACGCTGAAGCCGATGACCGTCAGCATGGCCGTCACGAATAAGGCGTCGATCTGGACGCCGAACAACGTGCCCATGATGGCGAACAGGCCGACCACCACGATGATGTCATGCAGCAGCGCCGCAAGGGCAGTCGCGCCGAACTTGATGCTGTGGAACCGGATGCCGATCCAGATCAGGATGCCGAGCGAACCGATGAGGATCAGCACCACCGCCTGCTGGATCAGCTGGGCGCTGACGATCGGCCCGACAGTCGTCTCCTGACGTGTGCAGGCGATTCCGCCGAACGTCGCGGAATCGGCTTTGAAGGAGGCGACGATGTCGGCGAGTGTGCCTTCGGTAGGGAGCTGCAGCTGGCACGCCTTGCCGGTCTGATCTGTGCCGAGCAGAGCCGGCGCGGGAGTCGGCGTGGGGGTTGCGGACGCGGACGGGCTCGGACTCGGTGTGGGCGATGGGGACGGGCTGGCGGACGGAGACGAGCCGGCGGACGCACTTGGTCCCGGACTGGGGCTCGGACTCGGTGTGGGCGATGGGGACGGGCTGGCGGACGGAGAGACGGACGGGGCCGGCGTAACCGGGACCGGGGTGGGGTTCGGGAACAGGTTGAACTGCTTCGTGCGAACCGTGAAGTAGTTGGCGGTGTCTTCGGATACTTCCGCGTCACCTACGTCGTGTGCAACGAAGACCGCCCTGACCTGGTCGGTGGTGACGCCAGGGTTCTTGAACTGCACCTCCCAGACCGTACCGCCGGTGTAGTCGACCGAGAATTGAAGGCCGACCTTGCCGTTGGTCAGTGGCGTGAGAAGGATGAAGATGAATCCGGGGACGACGATCAGGGCCGAGAAGAGGAAGAACCAGTTCCTCTTGCCGATGATGTCAAACACGGGTACGGGCCTCTCTGCGCGAGCGGACGGAGACGGCTCGAGCCTGGAACTCCTCATCGGTGACGCCGTGGAGCCAGGCCTTCTGGGCGAACCTCTGCTTGACGACCGCTCGCAACAGAGTGCGCGAGACGGTCACGGCCGTGAACATCGATGTGGCCACGCCGATCATGAGGACCAGCGCGAAGCCCTTGATCGTGGCCGATCCCCCGAAATACAGGATCGAGGCGGTGATGAGGCTCGACATGTTGGAGTCGAAGATCGAGTTCCAAGCGCGGTTGAAGCCCGCTTCCGTGGCCGAGACCAGCGTCTTGCCCGCCCGGAGCTCCTCCTTGGTCCTCTCGAAGATGAGGATGTTGGCGTCGACCGCCATGCCTACCGAGAGCACGAAGCCCGCTATGCCTGCCAGGGTGAGGGTGACCGGCACTATCCGGAACACGGCCAGCACGGTGAGGCCGTAGTAGGTCAGTGCCATGCACGCGACTAGGCCCGGCAGGCGGTAGTACACAACCATGAAGAGAAGGACCAGCCCGATGCCGATCCCGCCCGCTAGCAGGGTCTGGTTCAGGAAGGTCTGCCCCAGCGTGGCCGGTATGTTGGAGTCGGTCAGCTTGTAGAGCGGAAACGGAAGGGCGCCGTACTGGAGTAGTGTGGCCAGCTGGTGCGCGCTATCGGACGTGAAGCCACCGCTGATCTCAGCAGTGCCTGTGGTGATCGCCTGCGCGATGAACGGCGTCTCCACGATGTTGCCGTCCAGCACGATCGCGAAGTAGCTGCCGACGTTGCTGCTGCTCCAGGTCGAGAAGGTCGTCGAGGCGGCGCTCTTGAGCGTCAGGTTGACCGCCCATTTGGCCGGAGTCTGGTTGGTGTCGTAGAACGCCTTGACCCCGCTGCCGTCCAGCTGATCGCCCGAGAACAGTGCCTGGCCGGCATCGCTCGGAACGGGGGTTCCCGCCCCGGGCAGCGGCTTGGTGCCGGAGACTGCGGACGCTGGATTCTTACTGGTGTCCTGGTAGCCGTAGATGGTGCGGTCAAGCGGGACGAAGGTCAGCAATCCGGCGTGGCCGACGAGTTTCTGGATTGCCGTGGGGTCCGAGGCGCCGGGTACCTGCACCAGAATCTCGTCGGTACCCTCGGTCTCGATGATCGCCTCGACCGCGCCCGTGCTGTTGACGCGCTGCTCGACGATGCCGCGGATGGTCGACATGGCGGCAGAGTCCGGATACCTGACCGCTCCGGTCGCCGAATCGACGATCGGCTGGGCCTGATACGTAACCGAGTAACCGCCCTTCAGATCCAGACCCAACTTGGTGTCCATGGGCTGGTTGAGGCCGCCGTCGATATTGCTCAGTACGGCGAACCGGGCGCCGGGAAAAAGGTCCACATACAGCGCCAGCGCGCCGATGATCAGAATGATGATCGGGACAAATCTTCGCACGAGGCGGGATGATAGCAGGGCGGCCCCTCCGGCGCGCGGCGGCGCCACCCAAACGCCGGTTCCCTACCCCTCCAGACCGGCCTTGATCCTGGCGGCGAGTGCTCGTCCGATCCCGGGAACGGCTGCAACCTGCTCCACCGGCGCCTCCGCAACTCGCTTCGCTGAGCCGAAGACGCGAAGCAGGGCGGCACGGCGCTTTGGTCCCACGCCCGGCAGATCGTCGAAGGCGGAGCGAGTCGCTGCCTTCGCGCGTAGCGCCCGGTGGTACGTGATCGCGAAGCGATGAGCTTCGTCGCGGAGCCGCTGCATGAGGTAGAGAGCAGGCGAGGTCGTCGCGAGCAGGACCGGCGCCTCGCGGTCCGGAAGGAAGATCTCCTCGCGCTCCTTGGCCAGCCCGACCACCGCCAGATCGTGGTAGCCCAAATCGTCGAGCACTTCTTTGGCCGCGGACAACTGCCCCTTGCCGCCGTCGATGACTACCAGATCCGGTAGCCGCCAGCGCACCTCTTCCTCGCTGCCCTCATCGCCCGATCTGGTCCGGACGAAACGGCGGCGCAGAACCTCTTGATGGCTGGCGTAGTCGTTCGCGCCCGTGACCGTCTTGATGCGGAAGCGGCGATATTCGCCGGTCCGGGGCCGGCCGTCCTCGAAGACGACCATGCTGCCCACGGACTGCGCGCCCTGGAAGTTGCTGATGTCGTAGCACTCGATGCGCAGCGGCGCGGCGGCGAGATCCAGAGCTTCTGCGAGCTCATCAAGTGCGGCCAGGGTCTTGCCCTGGTCGGCCAGCCAGCGGGCGTGCTCGCGCTGGAGCGTCTCCGTGGCGTTGCGGGCCGCCAGTTCCAGCAGCTCTCTCTTGGAGCCCCGACGCGGGACGTGGAGGCGGGCGGCAGCTCCCCGTCGTCCGGAGAGCATGCCCTCGAGATCCGCCGCGTCGTCGGGGAGAGCGGGCACGAGCACGACCGGCGGGACGCTGGTCGCGCGGCTGTAGTACTGCTGCACGAAGCCCGCCAGCACCGTGGCGTCGTCCGACTCGCGAGGGGCGTCGAGGAGGAAGACATCCCGCCCGACCATCTTCCCGCCACGAACCGCGAACAGCTGCACCGCCGCCTGGTTGTCCTGGCGTGCCAACCCCAGCACGTCCTCCTCGGTTGTGGCATGCGCGGCCATCTTCTGGCTCTCCATCGTCCGTTCGATAGCGCGGACCTTGTCGCGGAGTACGGCAGCCCGCTCGTAGTCGGTCGCCTCAGAAGCAGCCGCCATCTGCTTCGACAACTCACGAGCGACGACCTCCTGGCGACCTTCGAGGAACAGCTCGATCTGCTCGATCTGGGCGCGATAGTCGGCTTTCGAGATGTAGCCGACGCACGGCGCCTGGCAGCGCTTGATGTGGTACAGCAGGCAGGGCCGCTCGATGGCCTTGCGGCCCTCGTGGATGTCCAGTGCGCACGTGCGGAACGGGAAGAGGCGGCGGATGAGATTCATCGCCTCGTCGACGCTGCTCGCCGACGCATACGGACCGAAATAGCGGCTCCCGTCGGCCGGTAGCTTGCGGGTCCGCTCGATGCGTGGGAACTCCTCGCCGGTGACCTTGATGAACGGGTAACTCTTGTCGTCCTTGAGCCGGACGTTGTAGCGCGGCCGGTAGCGCTTGACGAGGTTGATCTCCAGCAGCAGCGCCTCGCTGACCGAGTCGGTCATCGTGTATTCGAGGTCGGCGATCCTGTCGATGACGCTGCGTATGAGCTGGCTTTCGCCGCCGCCGGTCTGCTTCTGCCAGTAGCTGCGAACTCGGCTGCGCAGGCTTTGGGCCTTGCCGACGTAGATGACAGTGCCGCGCGCGTCCTTCATCAGGTACACGCCCGGCCTCTCGGGCAGTCGCTTGAGGGTCGCCTGTAGTTCCGGGGTCACGGGGCGATTCTATGCGGGTCCTGCGGCTCCGGCCGAGCCGGCCTGAACGGTCGCCGCGGAGGGCGGCCGCTACGGGTAGTTCGGCGCCGAGCGGGCCAGCTCGATATCGTGGGGGTGGCTCTCGATCTGGCCGGAGTGCGTAATCTGGACGAAGCGGGCCTTGAGCCGCAGGTCGGCGATGGACTCGGCGCCGCAGTAGGTCATTCCCGCCTTGGCGCCGCCGATGAGCTGATAGAGGATTCCGGCGAGCGGCCCTTCGACTGAGACTCGCGCCTCCACGCCCTCCGGCACGAGCTTCTTGCGGTCCACCTGCGGATACCGATCGCTGCCGGCAGACATGGCGCCGAGCGAGCCCATGCCGCGGTACTCCTTGACGACTCGTCCGCCGACGCGCTCGGCCTCGCCAGGACTCTCCTCCGCCACTGCCAGCAGCCGCCCCAGCATGACCGAATCCGCCCCCGCGGCGAGGGCCTTGACGATGTCGCCCGAATAGCGGATGCCCCCGTCGGCGATGATCGGAACTCCGTGAACTCGCGCTACGGCGGCGCACATCATGATTGCGGTGAGTTGCGGGACACCGACGCCGGCCACGATGCGCGTGGTGCAGATGCTGCCGGGGCCGATGCCCACCTTCACGCCGTCGGCGCCGGCCTCGATCAGCGCAAGCGTCCCCTCCGGAGTGGCCACGTTCCCCGCCAGCAGATCGATCGCGTCGCCGTATGAGGCACGGTAGCGGCGCAGCGCGTCGATCACGTTGCGGGTGTGGCCGTGCGCCGTGTCGACGACCAGTGCATCCACTCCGGCGCGGACGAGTGCCTCCGCGCGAGCCACGGAGTCCGCGCCAATCCCGACCGCAGCCGACACGCGCAGACGCCCGCCGGCATCGATGTTGGCGAGGACCGATTCGGCGGGTACGGTAGCAGCCTTGACGGCCGCCACCTGCTCGGCCTGGCGCTCCGGCGCCTGGTTTCGATGGACAACGCCGATGCCGCCCTCGAGAGCCATGGCGATCGCCATCCGGTCCTCGGTGACCGTGTCCATTGCCGCGCTGACGACCGGCGTGTTGAGGTCGACATGGCGCGAGAATCGGCTCTTGACGCTGGCGTCGCCAGGGAGGATCTCGGAGTAATGCGGGATCAGGAGGACGTCGTCGAAGGTCAGCCCCAGCAGCGGCTGATTCAAGTCCGCCGCCGCCACCTCGTCGGCGCCTGCCCGTCCGGTCTGCGTTGTCGTCATCTCGCCTCCGCCACTCCGGTCTGGTTGGCGGACATTCTACGGACCTGGACCGACCCGCGTCCGAACGGACCGCCCGGAGGCGTGGATGCCCAGGAGGTGCGCTCGGCCGGAAAGCCGATTCTTGGGCCGGTGCGTCCGACTGGACTGGCGCGCTAGGCTTGGTCGGCGGACCGCCCCGCGGTCCGATCGGATGAAGCCGGAGGTGGCAGGTGGAGTACAGGAGACTGGGCGACTCTAGCCTGCTGGTCTCGGCCGTGGGGCTCGGGACGAACAACTTCGCCGGTCGGCTGGCCGACGACGCGGCGCGCGCAGTTCTCGACGAGGCCTTCGAGCTGGGAGTCACCTTCCTCGACACGGCCGACGTCTACGGCCGCGGCTCCGCCGATGGACCCGGCGCCTCGGAGAACCAGCTCGGCCGCCTGCTCGCGGGTCGCCGTCAACACTTCGTGCTGGCCACCAAGTTTGGCTACCCGATGGGCGAGTCCGTGTTCGAACGGGGCGCTTCCCGAGGCTGGATCGTGAGTGCTGCGGAGGCGAGCCTGCGGCGCCTGCGAACCGATTACATCGACCTCTACCAGGTCCACGCGCCAGACCCGGCCACGCGGATCGAGGAAACGCTGCGTGCTCTGGACGACTTGGTCCGAAGCGGCAAGGTACGCTTCATCGGCCACAGCAACTTCGCCGCCTGGCAGATCGCCGACGCCGACTGGACCGCGCGCGCCAACCACCTGTCGCGCCCGATCTCGGCCCAGATGCACTACAACCTGCTGGCCCGAGGGATCCAGGCCGAGGTCCTACCTGCCTGCCTGAAATTCGGACTGGGCGTCATCCCCTACTTCCCGCTGGAGTCCGGCTTTCTGACCGGGAAGTATCGATCGACCGGGGAAGGCAAGGGCCGATTGTCCGAGAGCGCCCGCGCCACCGAGATCATGACCGCCGCCAACTTCGACCGCATCGACCGGCTCGAAGTCTTCGCGGTCCAACGAGGCCACAAGCTGCTCGACCTCGCCTTCGGATGGCTGCTCAGCCAGCCGATTGTCGGCTCGGTCATCGCCAGCGCAAGCTCGCCCGATCAGGTCAGGGCGAACGTCGCCGCCGCCGAATGGCGCCTGACCGGCGCCGAGATGGACGAGGTTCCTGGGCTCTAGTGGCCGCTGGCCTTTGAGGCGGGCACCGCTCGTGGCGCAGGTCGTGGCGGCCGCTGTGGGAAGATTGGCGCCGTGAGGAGCCCAACCGACGCCATCGGCGCACCAGCGATCGGTCCCGCATCCGCTGGTCCGTCGCCGCTAGACCGCCTTGTCGGCCGCGGCTACGAGGTCAGAACCGCCAGCGTGGTGCTGCTCATGGGGATCGCGGCACTGGCGATCGGCTTGAGCCAGGTGAGCGGCTCCGCCGATTGGGGCTTCACCCTCGAGGGCGCCGCGAGCGGCCTGCTGTCGCAGCTGCCCGCGACCGGCCCTGCGGCGGTGCTGATTGCGGCGGCCACAGCCGCGAACATCCTCGCGGGGGCCATTGTGCTGCGAATTCTGGGCACGCCGGCATTCCGCTCGCTCTCCGACTTGATACTGGGCGGCTTCGCGGCGGCCGTCGTGCTCGACGCGGCCACGCTCTTCGCCTTGGGCAGTCTTGGGCTTTTCGGCTGGCCGGAACTGCTACTGCTCCACCTTGGCGCCCTGGCCGCCTATCTGGCGAGGCGCGCCTCGCTGCCGCTCCTGGCCACCCGTCCACGGCTGCGGCTCCGACGCCCGGCCGCGTGGTGGCCCGTGGTGGTAGCGGTCTGGGCCGGGCCGTTCATCGCCCAGCTCGCGTCGCCAGCCGCACCCTTCCTGGACGTGCTGCCCAACCACGTGGCGCCTGTCGAACATGCCCGCGTCTTCGGGAGCTTCGCCACCCTGACCACCTCGCCCTCCCCGATCTACGGTCCGTCCCGCTTGATGCTCGGATACGTTGGCCTGCTGGGCGATCTGACGACCATCGCCAACCTCGAGGCCATACTCGCGGTCGCGGCCTTCGCCCTGCCGCTCTCGATCCTGATGGCGATTGCCCTGCGGCAGACGACGTCGCGCCTGTTCGGTGGCAGCTCCGGCTTCTGGGTCCTGCTGACGTTCCCGCTCACTTTCACTTTCATGCGTCTGGGCGACACCCGCGGCACCGTGGCCGCCTTCCCGCTCGCGATCTACGCCCTCGGCGCGATTGCGCAGGAGTTAAGGGCGGGCAAGTCTGCCTCGGACCTCGGCGACGCGCCGCCGGTCTCACGGGCCGACCTCCCGCTGGCAGCCGCGCTCGGGGGGGCCATCCTCCTCCACCCGCTCGTTGGGCTCGTGGCCGCGGCTGCGGCAACCGGGATGCTCGCGCTGGATCCGGCACGCCTGGGTCCGCGGCTCATGCCGGCGCTGGGTACCGCCGCCCTCATCGCCCTGCCGCAGGCGGTCACGATGCTGGGCATCGCGGCTCCGGCGTGGAGTGGCTTTGTGTGCCTGGTTGCCGCCGTATCGCTCGCCCCCGTCCTGGCCTGGCTCTTTGCCCCGGGCCGGCTCGTTACCGCGTTCTCCGTTCCACGCCAGTTCCAGGTGATTGCCATCGTGGCCGTCATCGGGTTCTGCCTGGTCCTCGCCCGGGAGCACATCCCCACACCGGACGACCCCATGTCCGAGCTGTACGGCTGGTTCCCGCGTCTCCTGATCGTGACATTCGTCGGCGCGGCGCTGGGAGTCGGCCGACCCAGCCACGGCTGGGTCGTGCTCGGTTCCGGGATCGCGGCCGGTCTTGCAGCGTGGGCGGCGTCGGGCCTCGTCGGCTTCAACTCCCTCACGCAGCAAGCGATCCACTACGAGGTGCCCAAGACGATCGAGTACTGGCTGCCGGTGATGCTGTCCATTGGCGCCGCGGCGGGCATCTCGGCGTTCTGGCGGCTGCGGCGGTTGGACGTCCTGCGGCCGCTCGCCCTGGCGGTCTTCGTGCTGGCGGCGATCCTGCCCATCCCCGGTCCGCTGACCAGCAATGTCCAGATCGGCGAACATCGCGGAGCCGAGTCGCTCGGGCTCGCCCTCCGAGAGGCCCAGCAGGGCTACTGGGTCGGTTATCCCGACACGCGCCGGATCGTCGACGAATCCGAGCAGCAGGTCGTCGACGAATTGCGCGCAGAGGTGAACGCGGGCCGGCTCGGACCCTCGACGCGCGTGCTCCACCTGGCATCCAGCTTCCAGCAGTGGTCTTCGGTCCCGATCGGGGTCTTCATGGGCGCGCTGGAGACATCGATATCGCTGCAGCCCGAGCTGAGCATCCACACCGACGGCGGGCGACTCCTCGGCTTCGACCGCCTGGCAGACGAGCTTGCTTCCGGTTACGGCTATGTCGTGCTCGAGCCGGACGGCCTCGATTCCAGCCTGGCGGACACGATCGCCGCCGCGGGCTACCGCCAGATCTGGGCCAACTCGCGAGCCACGATCTACACCCATAGCTGAGTATCAGGTGGGGCTCGGGTCGAGACCGACGCGTGCGGATCCGCTATTGCCCGAGCTGGGTGTCTCGTTCCGTGGAATTGAGATAGCGGACCGCAGAGGCCACGGCGGCTCGCAGCACTCCAAGTAGGGCATGCGAGAGGGTCCTCCGCTACCTCGTCGGAGGATTGTGGGCGGCCGCGGTTTCGATTTCGCCGATCACGCAGTCG
>PMKN01000015.1:22207-52499 GCA_003158675.1 Chloroflexota bacterium
CATCGCCTGGCGGATGTCGGCCCAAGGGATCGGGTCGAGCACCTCAGCCGGCGGCGGGCCGAATAGAGGGCGGTCGGCCTGGCGGACCATCTCGAGCAGAATCGCGAGATCGGGGTTGGCCGGATCCCAGGGCGCGAAGTTGCCCTTTGCGAACTCCGGGCGATACCAGTCACCGAACTGGAAGTCCAGCCGAGGTGGATATCGCCATGGACGAACGTCCGACTGCGCCACGATTTCGAGGTTGATCGGACGCGACTCGCCCGTTGGATCGCCGGGCCCCGAGATCGGGAGCAGTTGGTCAATCAGCCTTTGTCGCTCGGCATCGGTGGTTCGCCGGCTCGCCACCGCGAACAGGTCAAGGTCACTCCCCGGCTTGAGGCTGCCGAACACTGACGAGCCATGCAGATAGATGCCGAGAACGGCTCCAGGAAGAGTCTCACGGACGAGACTCGCTACTTGCTCGATCTGATCAGTAGTCACAGTTGGTCATCCCTCAGCGTGCGTCCGCGCCTCAGCCTGTCTTTGGCTGGAGGCCGCCTGTGGCGCGCAAGCTACGCCCGACTGATGATGTTATTGCATGGACCTCGCCAGATAAGCCACGGAGAAGCGGCGCCTGCGACGCTTCCGCCCGCGCTCCCTTGCTTCGTCGTCTGCTCGAAGCGAGGACTCCCCTCCTCCGTCGATGGCGCGCCAAATGTGAGCACATGCTGGTCGACGAGGTGCAGGACGTCGATCGAACGCAACTCCGGCTTGCACTGCTACTGGCCGCACCGCGGAACCAGGTGCTTCTTGTCGGCGATGATGATCAGACGTATGACAGGTCATAACCGGGTGAAACGGCGACGCTTGCCCGGCAGTTCGACTGTCCGTGGTGAGGCGGACCCCGCCAGTCTGTGGTCAGGGAGCGTCGGTCAGCGATGCCGCGGCCGTGAAAGTGCCGGTCGTCGGGTCGTAGATCTCGGTCGAGGAGAGCGAACTCAGGATGCCCCCGCTGAGATCCTCGCCTCCGACCATCAGGACGCGGTCGTTCGCCAGCAGGGTCGCCGTCTGGCTTGCCCGCTCAATTGTCATCTGCCCAGTGGACGTGAAGGCGCCCGTCGCAGGGTCGTAGAGTTCGGCCGTCGACGTAATGGAGGGGTCTTGCTGGGATCCAGAGTCGCCACCGGCAAGCAGAACACGCCCATCGGAGAGCCTCGTCGCGGTGAAATCGGCCCGTGGCACGGTCATCTCGAGAAGAGTGAACGAGTCATTCGCGGGGTCGTAGAGTTCGGCTGATCCGACTGGATCAGCCGATCCGGTTGAGGGAAAGCCGGACTGGTCATAGCCTCCGGCAACGAGCACCTTACCGCTGAGGAGCAAGGTCGCTGTCCCGCCTGATCGGGCGACGAACATCGATCCCGCGAGCCCGAACTTGCCTGTTCTTGGATCGTAGATTTCGGCCGATGGCCGATACGTGTCGTCGGTCGAGACGAAGTAGATTCCCGTGAAAAGGACGGATCCGTTCGCGAGCAATGTGGCCGTGTCGACCCGTGTCGTGACCGTCATGGTGCCGGTCGGCGTGAACCGGCCGGTCGTAGGGTCATACAGCTCCGCGGAGGCACGTTGTTCGTGCATGTCACCGCCGACCAACAGGACCTGCCCGCTCGGCAGAAGCGTCGCCGTGTGATTGTACCGAGCGACCGTCATCTGCCCTGTCCGGCCGAACTTGCCGGTCTCCGCGTCATACAGCTCTGCGGATCCCAGGAAACCGGTGCCGTTGAGGCCACCGGCAACAAGCACCTTGCCATCGGGCAGCAACGTCGCGCTTTCCCCAAACCGCCACGTAGTCATCGACCCGGAGGCGGCGAGCTTGCCGGTCCCTGGGTCATATAGGACCGCGGATGCCAGGATCTTCAAATCTCCGATGCCGTCTGCGTACGGTACTGCCCCGCTCTGGCCACCCGCCAAGAGGACACGCCCATCCTCGAGCAGCGTCGCCGTATGGCGGGTCCGGCCTGCGGCTGTCTGCGGTTGCGGACTGCTCGAAGGCGCTGGATAAGCGGTCACGGCGGTGCTCGCTTCGGGCCTCGCAGTCGATGCGCTCAGCGGACCTGACGGGACTGCGCTCGACTTGGGTGCCGTCTCCGGTCGGGCCGACCAGGAGCCCAATAGGACGGCGACCAGGACGATCGCGGCTCCGACGCCGACGATCGAACCGACCCCGGCGTTCCGGGGCCGCGCGGATCCCTCGACCGCGCCACTCCGCCCTGGATTCCGGGCCTGCCACGGGCCTCGCCGTTCGACCACCCTCTCGCCCACGGCAAACCGATTCCGGAGGCCGGTCCAGATCTCGTCGTCCGAAACCTTGTTTGTCATTTCCAGACCTCCGGATGGGCCCGCAGCTTCGCTATGGCTCGCGAAACGAGTGTGCGAAAGCCGGATGGCGAAATACCAAGTACGAGTGCCGCTCCGGAATCGCCGAGGTCATCGACGTAACGCAGCGTGAGCGCCTCTCGTTCACGGCCCGAGACAACGCCTTCGAGCTGGCGAAGCCAGACCTGAAACTCCACGGCTTCTATGTCACCGGCCAAATCCACTGGCTCGCGGTCGTGCTCGGGCAGCGGAAGCCAGGCGATCAGGCGTGATCGGCGGCGTCGCGCCAGGACGAGATTGCGACAGATCACCAGCAACCACGGCAAGACCAGCTCTCTGGGGCCTTTCCCTGAGGTCCACGCTCGATAGGCCCGGTCGAACGTCTCTGACGCGGCTTCTTCCGCCTCTGCCAGGTCATGGAGCATCGCCAACGCGTACCAGCAAACTCGCTGATAGTGCGCCTCGAATACCGCCTCGAATGCGCCGTCGCCGATCTCCTTGGCCGATGGCGGTGCATCGAAGTCGCGCCGACGGTGAGTGACCGCCGAAGTCAGTGGCTGGAACGTGATCTCCGTTGGGTCGCCTTGCAATGTCGCCTATGCCCTT
Source organism: Chloroflexota bacterium (assembly GCA_003158675.1). Lineage (GTDB taxonomy): Bacteria > Chloroflexota > Limnocylindria > Limnocylindrales > CSP1-4 > Fen-1039. Next base: position 25,166 of record PMKN01000015.1, read on the forward strand.
CCCCAAACTGGACGCCTCTAATGCTATAGATGCGCGGCGAAGCGAAAACGTCCCATGTGGACTCCACCCGCCCACTCGCCAGATAAGCCACGGTGAAGCGGCGCCTGCGACGCTTCCGGCATGCTCCCCTACTCCGTCTCCGAACGACTCCACCGCCTCGCGCCCGACCAGCGCCAGGCTGCGACCGCGCCGCCCGGCCCGGTGCTGTGCGTGGCTCCGGCTGGGAGCGGCAAGACGACGACCCTCGTCGCGCGGATCGCGTGGCTGGTGGCGACGGGCGCGGATCCGACGTCCATCACCGCGGTCACTTTCAATAAGCGAGCGGCCGACGAGATGGCGAGCCGCGTGGACGCCGCGCTTGAGCCGCTGGGGCTGGCGCCGGGTGCAGTCCGCGTGAAGACGTTTCACGCCCTCGGGCGCGAGATACTCGCCGACGGCCGCGAGTCCGTGGAGCCCCTGCTCGACCGCGAGGCAGTCCTGCGAGACATGTGGCCCGACATCACTCGCGGCGCCGTTCGCCGGCTCGACGACGCGTTCAGCCGGCTCAAGCTCGAGATCGGAGTCACGGCGGCCGAGGTCGCGACGGATCCGGAGCCGGGGCCCGTCGCCCGCGCGTTCCTTGCCTACGAGTCGGCCCTCGAGGACGCCGGCGGGCTCGACTTCGACGACCTCGTGGCCCGGGCGGTTCGTCTGCTCGAAGCGAGGACTCCCCTCCTCCGTCGATGGCGCGCCAAATGTGAGCACATGCTGGTCGACGAGGTGCAGGACGTCGATCGAACGCAACTCCGGCTTGCACTGCTACTGGCCGCACCGCGGAACCAGGTGCTATTTGTCGGCGATGATGATCAGACGATCTATGGCTGGCGCCTGGCCGACGTGCGGAGGGTGCTCGCCCTGGCCGAGTCGCTGCCGGGGTTGACGCGAATGGACCTGACCGTCAACTACCGCTGCCCGGCGGCGGTCGTGGAGCGGGCGGTGCGGTTGGTGGCTCGGAACCGGGAGCGGTTCGTCAAGACGATCCGGGCGGGTCCAGAGGCGGCCGGCCGGCTGGTCCTCGCTCCGGACGGAGCCGACGAGACGACGAGAATCCGGCACGTCTTCGCGAGCTGGCCGAACGACGGCGGTACGCGCGCAGTCCTGGCTCGCACCAACGCCGAGCTGCTGCCGGCGGCCGCACTGGCCGTGGAACTCGGGCTTCCGTTCCGCGCCCCCGGACTGCGGCTCCTCACCGAAGATCGGCGAGTCGACGAGATCTTGCGGGCCGCTGCTCGCCTCAAGACCGAGAACGAATGCGCCGCGGGGGCTCATGCCACCGACGTGGCCGCCGCCGGGGGCGCAGATCGCCCGCTCTTGCCGTTGCTGGTCGGGCTGGCGCGGCGCGGCGTGGAGATCCCAGAGCCGGCCTTCCGCTCCGCCGCGCAGCCGGACAAACGCGACGCCGACGAGCCTCTGCCCATCGAAACTGCCGACCTGCTGGCGGCCGTCGTCTCCTGGGCCGCCCCGTACCGCTCTCTGGCGGATCTCGGCGCCGCTTTGGACCTCCACCGCGCTCGGATCGCGGAACTGCGGCGCGACGACGCCCTGCTGACGCTCGCCACGGCACACTCCACGAAGGGCCTGGAGTTCGACCACGTGGCCGTCATCGGGCTCGACGCAGGGCGCTTTCCCTCCGCTCGCTCACTGCGGGAATCCGCCGAACCCGAGCGCGCGCTCGAGGAGGAGCGGCGGCTCGCCTACGTCGCTTGGACGCGCGCGCGCCGCTCGTTGACCCTGGTCTACGACCCGGCCTCGCCCTCGCCGTTCATGCTGGAGGCTTTCGACCAGGCCGAACTCAGCCTGGAGGGCGACCGCCCGTAACCGGTCCGCCGGCCGCTCCTCAGCTGTCCTCCACGACGAGACTGTGAGACACCCGGTCGTGGAACCCTTGCCCGTCGGGATCCTCCCGGGTCCTCCAACCCAGCGTGACCGCCCAGATCATGGCCGCGAAGAGCACGATCCCGCCCAGACCCGAGGGCACCGCGGTCGTGAGAGCGAACGGGCCCTGCAGGAGCGCCCAGCGTGCCAGCGCATCGAACACGCTCAGCCGCCCACCGGATTCGGCGACCGTCTTGAGGCCAACAAGCTTCTGCCCCACCGAGCCGCGCCACAGCGACCACGTCGCGACGAAGTACACGAGCTGAATGACCCCGCCGCCCAACCCGGCGATCATGGCTTCCCGTTCCGGCGGAGGCCCGGCATTGCCGCTCTCGACGACGGACGCAACAAGAGCGAACCACAGCAAGAGAATCCCGCTGTCGATCGCGTACGCCACGACCCGCCTGTTGAACCCAGCGATGCGCAGCCCCTGCGACAGCCTAGCCCCGAGCGGACCCTGCCTGCCGGCGTCTAGGGGCTCGCCGTCGAGCGAGGTCGAGCCCGGGGTTTGGTTGCTAATCGTTGGCTGGCCTGAATCCCATCGCTGCGGCATGATCCGGGGCTGCGCGCCGGGCGAGCCCGGCTCCTGCTCGTCGGCCTCCTGGCCGGCATCTCCGGAAGTCTCCGGCCGATCGCCCCACGCCGCGGGCGCCTGAGGATGTACAGGGTAGCCTGAGGCCAGGCCAGTCGCAGCGATAGGCGGCTCCGAAGGCGACTGGGGCGGAGCCCAGGGCTGGGGCGGCGCGTAGGCGGATGGGTGGCCCGCGGCCCAAGGTACGGTCGAGCGACCGACGACCACAGAATGCGACAGCCGGTCGTGAATCCCTCGCTTGTCTCTCGCAAAGGCCGAGGTCAGGAGCAGCACCAGAGACCAGGACCAGGCCACGACCGCGCAGAGCGAGACGAAACTGCTCCAGGCCCCGCCGATGCCGGCCCGGTCCAGGTACGCCGGGTCGCTGCCGCTCGCCTGGAAATCCGCCGGAACGAGCACGGAGAAGAGTTTGCACATGGCCACGAAGACGACGGCGGTCGCCGCGGCCGGAATGCCGCTCACCAGCACCGCGCGCCAGGTCGCTCGCGCCAACGAGAGGTTGAGGCCGGTTGCGGGGTCCGCGACCTGCAGGGAGAGGATTCGCTGGCCAGGCGTGCCCCGGTAAAGCGCCCACCCGAGGGCTGCATACGCGATGGCCAGCGCCACCCAGATCGCGGCCAGGACGACCAGCGGGCCAATGTCCACGAAGAGGTACGGCACCGTCGGCGACACGTTCGGGTTGTCTCGGACCTGCGCAATGGCGTCTGGGTTGAACGAAACCGCACCGGTGATAACGGCCAGACTGGCCGGGATCAGGCTCACCAGCCCAAAGAAGAAGAGGTCGAGGACCCAGGCCCCGAACCGAACGCCGATGCCGGCGATGCGCAGCCCGGGCGGCAGCGACACCGCCGAGGAGACCGGACGACCCGGCGTGTCGCTCACAGCCTGCCCTCCATCGTTTCGCGGGCGATGGCCTTGAGAAGCCTGTCCAGATCGATCAGGAACGGTTCGGTCAGCTCCGGCGGGAGCGCCTCGCGGATCGAATCCTTGGGGCCGTAGGCGGCTCTGGCCCGCATGGCCACCTTCCGAAGATCTCGAAGCCCTACGTCGCGCAGCTGGCCCGGTAGCGGCGAAAGGAACTCCTCCCAGCGCACCGAACCCCGGGCCAGGGCGGCGCTCAGGAGCAGATCTGCGTCTCGTGCCGCCGCAAGAGCCGCCTCGTCGATCATGGGCCGCTCGTGACGCGCCGGCACAGCGTCCACGATCGTCACGCCAGGTACCGCTGCTCCGGCACTGGCTCTCGCGAATGGGCGACCGTGAGCGCAAGCCGCTTGCGCTCCGACCCCCCGATCATGATCCGGACCGCGTACTCGCCGGCTGCGGCGAAGGTGAGATTCCAGAGGTCGATCGAAATGGTCAGGACGACGTCGTTTGGATCGGCCGGTCCGTGGGCTACGACGCGGCCGGTCGAGGACGAGACCGCTGTCCCATCCGGCGCGGTCAGGATGAACTCGAGCTCGTGCTCTCGGTTCCTCTCCGTGCCGGCCAGCCGAAGCCCTACCACGAGGGCCAGATGCGGATGCATGAGGGGCATCGTTGGCCCGCTGAGGCGCGTCACTCCGCCCCCCAGGACGTGGAACTTCTGGCCGGGCTGAACCTCCGCCGCGTCGGCGAGAAAGGCATACTCGATCTCAGGCATGCGTCAATCGTAGCGGGTCGCTGGCCTGACGTTACCTCCCGGCCAGGAGACCGATCTAGTTCCCCGGGCTCGCGGAAGCCTGCGTGAACGTCTGGTTGAGCTGGCTTTGCAGGTTCGAGATCTCATTGGCCATGTCCAGCCCGCTCGTGCCCTGAAGCCTGGCGAAGAAAGTGCTCAGCACCTGGTTCGCGTCCGTTCCGTTCGGAAGCTCGGCGTCGGGACCGGGGTTGGAGGGGTAGTTCTCCATCTCCTGGAGGACCGACCAGCTGACTTTGTTGTTCGGGAAGATCGTGGCCATGGAGCTGTCCATACCGGCGAACCAGGCGACCTGGTCGGCTGTGGCAACTGGCATGCCGCCGTAGGCAGCCTGCAGGTTCTTGTTCGCCATGATGGCCAGCATGGCGGTGAAGGCAGCCGCGGGGTTGGCGGTCCCTTTGAGGATGACGAAGGTGTCGGCGTCGATCGGCGAGGAAGTCCGGCTGTTGTAGGTGGGCAAGACCGCCATGTCCCAATTGGAGAACGCGGCCGTCGAATGGCCCTGTGCGTCCAGGGAGCCATAGGTGCCAATGGCCCACGGCCAGGAGAGGGCCATGGCCACCCGGCCGGACGAGACGGTGGAGCTGTAGTTGAGCAGAGCCGAGTTGAACACCTTGCTGCTGGGAGCGATGTGGTTCTTCCAGATCGCGTCGTAGTACCAGCTCCAAGCGGCAGTCCAGGCGTCCGGGATCGCCGCCGCTCCGGTGGGGTCCACCAGGGACCCCGCCGCCCAGGACGAAGCCATGCGGCGCGCGTCGGTCCATGGGAAATCCAGGCCGTACTGGACGATGTTGGCGGGATCGAAACCGGTATCGGTCGACTTCTTGCCGTTCTTGTCCAGAGTGAGCTGGGCGGCGACCGTGGCAAGGGTGTCCCAGGTCCAGTCCTGGCCGTTCCACTGGTCCCCGACCCGTGTGGGCAGATCCGGCAAGCCGGCCCTGGTGAAGATGTCCTTGTTGTAGAAGATGAAGCCGGGGTTGATCAGGTACGGAAGCCCAATCTGGGCACCGCCCGGCTGGACGAAGAAGTTCATCAGGACCGACGAGTATCGGCTCGTGTCCATGCCCGAGCTGGCGATCTGAGGAGTGAGATCCATGAACGCGTCGCTGAATCCGATGCGGTCGGCATCGCCCACCGGGCCGACGATATCGGGCCCAACGCCGTTCGCGATCTCCGCCTTGAGCGTTGCTCGAGCGCTGGCCGAAGGGACGATCTCCAGGTTGATGTAGATGCCGGTCCCAGAGGCGTTGTAGGCCCGGACGAACAACTTCTCGGCCGCGACCGCGGACAGGTCGTTGCCTTTGCCGAGCCCGACGAACCAGCGGACCACGGTCGTGCCCACAGGGGCCGCCGATGGGATCGGAGACAGTTGCGGGGCCTGAGTCGCACTCGATGAGCCGCAGGCGCCGAAGACGAACACCGCGACTGCAGCCAGAGTGACCAGCTCCAACCCTTTCTTGCCCAATTGGACAACCTCTCAATCCGATGGGACCCTGACGCCTTCCCCCCGCGGCGCGGCTCTGTTGCGCGGTCCGCCCCGAGACTCTACCAGGCTCCCGTCTGGCCGGTCCCAAAACAGAGGGGTCGCGACACGCTCCCGACGCTTACGCTCCGCCGCTCCGATGCGCGGCGGCCGCGGCGGCTCGCTTCTCGGGAAGCGGCTGAGCCTGGTGGGCCGGCACCGGAGTCGCGGAGACGAGGCCGAGGGATTCGGCGAAAGTGATTCCGGAAAGTGGCACGAGCGGCTCGCCTCGCAATACCCGGGCGAGGTACTCGCCCGTGGCCGAACCGGCCGTGGCGGCAACCTCCTCCGGCGTTCCCTGGGCGATCACATAGCCGCCCCGATCCCCGCCCTCTGGCCCCAGATCCACGATCCAGTCCGCCGTCTTGACTACGTCCAGGTTGTGCTCGATGACGACGACCGTGTTGCCCTGGTCGACGAGACGGTGCAGGACCGCCAACAACTTCTCCACGTCCGCCATGTGCAGCCCCGTGGTGGGCTCGTCCAGGACGTAGACCGTCCGGCCGGTTGCCCGGCGCGATAGCTCCGTGGCGAGCTTGACGCGCTGCGCCTCGCCGCCGGACAGCGTTGTGGCGGGCTGGCCCAGATGGACGTAGCCCAGGCCCACGTCGTTGAGCGTGGCCAGCTTGGCACGAACCGAAGGCACCGGCGAGAAGAACTCGAGGGCCTCTTCGATCGTCATCTCCAGCACGTCCGCGATGGAGCGGCCTTTGTAGTGGATCTCCAGCGCCTCGCGGTTGTAGCGCTTGCCCTTGCAGATCTCGCAGGGGACATAGACGTCCGGCAGGAACTGCATCNNGCCCTTGACGTTGAAGCTGAAACGACCAGGTTTGTAACCCCGAACGCGCGACTCTTGCGTGCCGGCAAAGAGTTCTCGGATCGTCCCGAAGAGTCCGGTGTAGGTGGCCGGATTCGACCGCGGCGTTCGGCCGATGGGGCTCTGGTCGATGTCGATGACCTTGTCGATGGCGGCCAGGCCCTCGATCGTGTCGTGCGCTCCGGCCCGGTCTCGGGCCCCGTTCAACTCGCGAGCCAGGGCCCTGTACAGAATGTCTGACACGAGCGTGCTCTTGCCCGAACCCGAAACTCCTGTTACCGCCACGAAACGGGCGAGCGGGAAGGTCACGTCCAGGTTCTTGAGGTTGTGCTCGCGAGCCCCGCGAATCACGATCGACTGGCCGCTCCCCTGGCGGCGGCGTGCCGGGATCGGCACCTGGAGCTCGCCGCGCAGATACGCCCCGGTGATGGAGCGGGGCTCGGCCAGGATGGCGTCCAGAGTGCCCGCGGCGACGATCTCGCCGCCGTGCTCGCCGGCGCCGGGCCCGATGTCGATGACCCAGTCCGCGGTGCGGATCGTCTCCTCGTCNNCTTGGCGTTGTCGCGCTGGTGCAGCCCGATCGACGGCTCGTCCAGGATGTAGAGGACGCCCATCAGGCTCGACCCGATCTGGGTGGCCAGGCGGATGCGCTGGGCCTCGCCGCCGGACAGCGTCTGGCTCGTTCGATCGAGCGTCAGGTAGTCCAGGCCGACGTCGAGCAGGAAGCCCAGGCGGGACGAGACCTCCTTGAGAACCTGCCGGGCGATAGTCATCTCGCGTTCGGTCAGCTTAGCCGGCAGGCTCGTTACGAGGTCGCAGGCGGCCGTGATCGAGAGCGTCGATACGTCCCAGATGTTCCGGCCGTCCACCGTAACGGCGAGGATCTCCGGCTTGAGGCGCTTACCTTCGCAGGTGGGACACGGCCGGGCGACCATGTAGCGCTCCAACTCGGACTTGATGAAGTCCGACTCCGTCTCACGGTAGCGCCGCTCCAGGTTGGGGACGATTCCCTCGAACGTGGCGCCGTAGGTGTTCTCGCCCCGCTCGTGGCGATAGCCGATGACGACCCGCTCGCCCCGCCCCGAGAACAGGATGTAGTCGAGCGCTTCCGGCGGCAGGTTCTTGACCGGGGCGTTGACATCCCAGCCGTGCTCGCGACAGACCGCCTCGATGATCTTGCCGTGCCAGGAGTTCTCCATCGGCAGGCGGGCCCAGGGCACCAGCGCGCCGCCCGCAAGAGAGAGGCTCTTGTTGGGGATGACGCGGTCGGGGTCTATCTCGAGGCGGCTGCCGATGCCGGTGCACGCCGGGCAGGCGCCGTGGGGCGAGTTGAAGCTGAAGCTGCGCGGCTCCAGTTCGTCCACGGTGGTGCCGTCGTACGGGCAGCTGTAGCGCTCGCTGTAGCGCCGTTCCTCGAACTGGGGCGCCTCGCCGTCGCGGGGCGCGGGCGCGACCAGCACCGCTCCCTCGCCCAGCCGGAGGGCCGTTTCCACGGAGTCCGCCAGTCGGCCGGCGTCCGGTGGCTTGGCCGCATCCGGGGCCGCGTATTCGGCCGGGGCCGCGTATTCGGCCGAGGCCGCGTTTTCGGCCGAGGCCGCGTTTTCGGCCGCCTCGCCGTCGCCGTGCCGCACGACGAACCGATCCACGACCACTTCGATGGTGTGGCGCTTGTACTTGTCCAGCGGCCGAGTGTCCGAGAGATCCATCTGCTCGCCGTCGACACGGACGCGCGCGAAGCCCTGGCGTCGGATCTGGTCGAAGATCCGGTCGCCCTCCGTCTTGCGATCCTTGATGACCGGCCCGAGCACCATCAGGCGAGTGCCCTCGGGCAGTTCGTAGATCTGGTCCACGATCTGCTGGACGCTCTGGCGCGCTATTTCGCGGCCGCAGGTTGGGCAGTGCGGATGGCCGATCCGGGCGAACAGGAGGCGAAGGTGGTCGTAGATCTCGGTCACCGTGCCGACCGTGGAGCGCGGATTTCGGCTGGCGCCCTTCTGGTCGATCGAGATGGCCGGGCTCAGGCCGTCGATCTGGTCGACGTCGGGCTTCTGCATCTCACCCAGGAACTGGCGGGCATACGCGGACAAGCTCTCCACGTAGCGGCGCTGGCCNNGCGAGGCTGCTCTTGCCCGAGCCGGACAAGCCGGTAATCACGACCAGCCGATCGCGCGGCATCGAGACGGTGACGTTCTTGAGGTTGTGTTCGCGAGCCCCGCGAACGACGAGTTGTTCCTGCGGCATAGGCGCCAATTGTAGGCCAAACCTGGCAAAGCGAACAGCCGTTCTAGCACTCTGGCGCAGCTGGCGACGTTGGCAGATCGGCCGCCTCCGACCGCCCGCAAGAAGCCCGATGCAGCCGCGACCTGGAACGAGCCGCCGTCCGGTACGATCCGCGGGGTCTGACCACGGAGAAAGCGAGCGTCAACAACGAGCGGGACAACCAGGGACGCAGCGGGCGACAGTGTTCGCGAATCGCGCCGGCAGCTCGCGCGCGATGCCATGGCCATCGCGGCGTACGCGTTGCCCGTGGGCATCGTCTACGGACTGGCGGCGCTGCAGGCCCATTTCACGCTGCTCGACGTGGTGGTGACATGCCTTGTCGTGTTGGCGGGAGGGGCCCAGTTCGCGGCCGCGGGGATGGTCAAAGACGGGGCTCCCTGGCTGGCGATCGTGGGCGTGACCGCCCTGGTCAACGCCAGGCATCTGCTCTACTCCGCCGCCATCGCGCCGTACACGTCCGCGCGGCCGCGCAAGGAGCGAGCATTCCTGGCCCACTTCCTGACCGACGAGACGTTCGCCCTTTCGCTGGCGCATTTTCGGAGGATCGGGCGGTTCGACCGGCCCGGCTACATGATCGGGGCGCTGGTGATTCTCGTTCCGTGGACACTGGGCTCGACGATCGGGTTCCTGGCTGGCGGCGCGGTCGACACGCGGCGGCTGGGCCTCGACGTGGCCTTCCCGGCCGCGATGGCCGGCCTCTCGCTCGGGATGGTGTCGGGCCGCCGCGACGTGGCAGCTGCCCTCGGCGCCGTGGCGGTGGCTGTGCCGATTGGCCTGGTCGGCGGCGCCTCCCTTGGGCTGGTCGCAGGCGCCGTCGTCGGGCCGTTCATCGGGCTGGCCGTGCCGGCATCGCCGGCAGAGGAATCGAGCGCCTCGGAGACGCCCGAACCGTCGGCCGAGGCGGGCCTGCCGTGAACCTGCCATGAGCCTAGGCCTGATCCCGCTGGCAATCCTGATGTGGGCGGTAACCTACCCCGCCCGCGCCCTGCCGATGCTCGCTCCGGGCATCGAGCGACTGCCGCCCGTCGCGGTCGCCTACCTGCGGCTCGCGGGCCCGGCGGCCCTGGCCGCGCTGGCGGCCGTGAACTGCCTCCTGACCGCCGACTCGCCGCCGCGACTGGCGTTGGGCGTCGCCCCGCTCGCCGTCGGCGTCTGCGTCGTGGTTGTGTGGCGGACGCGCCAGCTCTTCTTCGGCGTGGGTGCGGCAGTGCTTCTGGTGGCAGTCACGCGAGCTCTGGGCGCAGCGTGATGCCGGAGACGCCGCACCTCCGGCGCGCCCGGCTCGCCGTCGCCTACTCGTTCCTCGTACATGGCGTGATGTTTGGTGCGTGGGCCTCTCGCATCCCCGCCATCAAGGACCAGACCGGCCTGGATTCGACCCACCTCGGCTTCGCGCTGCTCGCCGCCTCGGCCGGCGCGGTCCTCGCCATGTCGTTGGCGGGAGTACTCGCGGGCCGTTTCGGCAGCCACAGAGTGACCGCGGCGATGCTCCTGGGCTATGCGGCTGCCGTGCCCGCGCTGGCGCTCGCCAACTCGTTCATCACGCTGACCGCGACCTTGCTGGTGGTGGGCGCCTTCCAGGGGTCGATGGACGTGGCGATGAACGCAAACGGCCTGGCCGTGGAACAAGCCGGCACGCGGCCGATCATCTCGCGGCTGCACGGCACCTGGAGCATTGGATCGTTTCTCGGTGCGCTCGTGACGATCGCGTCGGTGTCGGCCGGCCTGTCGGTACTGGCGCAGTTCTGCCTGCTGGCGGTCTGGATGGCCGCCTCGGCGGCAGTCCTGGCTCGCATCATGCTGCCGCACCGGCATCGCTCCGAAGGCTCCGGCCTCCGTCGACCGCCTCGCCGCCTGCTGGTGCTCGGCTTCATCATCTTCTGCGGCATGCTGGCCGAAGGATCTGCTGGCGACTGGAGCGGCGTCTACATGCGCACCTCGGTCCTGTCGACCGAACAGCAGGCAGCTCTGACGCTCGGTGCCTTTTCCATGGCGATGGCGGTCTCGCGTCTGGTCGGCGACCGCATGACCGAGTGGCTGGGCGCGGGCAAGCTCGTCACCGTCGGAGCCGCGCTCGGTGCGGCCGGTCTCGGATCGGCGCTGGCGCTTCATCTGGCGGTGCCGACCATCGTCGGCTTCGCCATGCTCGGCCTCGGACTTGGAGCGATCGTGCCGATCACGCTGCGGGCCGGCGGCTCGCAGCCTGGGATTCCGGCCGGGATGGGCATAGCCGCGGTCTCGACGATGGGCTCTGCCGGAATGCTGGCCGGGCCGCCGATCATCGGGACCGTGGCTGGGCTCATCGGGCTGCGTGCTGCGCTGGCGATGGTCGTGGCCCTGCTGGTCGTGCTGGCCGCGACAGCGGGGCGTGCGGTCGGCGTGCCGATCGCGATCTCCGAACCGGCGGTCCCGACAGAGATCATCTAGGCTCGAGGCGCGAGCCCTGAGCAGGAGCGGCGATCACGGCAGCCCGCACCGGGGGCATCTGGTCAGACTTGCCTCTCCCGAAAGTTGGAGCAGTTGGAACGGACGACAGGAGGGGCGAGCCCGAGTTGGCTCTACGCGCCCGCGCCGACCGCCTTCGCGTAGCGTCGCTCCATCCAGTAGCTCCACACGTCCAGGTCCGGGCACTCGTAGCCGTTCGCGGACAGGATCGTGCAGATCTGGGTCCGATGGTCGTTGCCGTGATGGAGCGCCTGAGCGAAGAGCAGGTTCGTGGCGTGGGGCAGTTCCGGTCGGGTCCCGCGGGCCGGCAGGGTGATGTCGAGCTCGCCGGCACGAGCCAGCACCACCCGCCATCGAACCGCCTGATCGCGCAGCTTGTCGGCAAGCTCGTCGAGCGTTCGGATGGGGTCCGGGGCGGTCTTGGGCGGTGGCGGCGTGCCCTCCAGGTAGCGCAGGTAGCGCGAATCGGCCGAGATCAGGTGCGACAGCGTGGCCAGAACCTCTCCATAGACGCCCGGCGAGCTGGCGCTGAGGGCTTGCTTGGGAAGCTTGCGGAGGTGCCCGATCAGCCGCTCGGTGGCCCATGTGTGGTGCTGGAACGCCTCGCTCAAGGGATCCATGGATGCTCCTGTGCTCGTCCGGTGGTTGATCCGCTATCGGCGGCGCCGCCCGCCGCTTGAAGGTCGTTGTCCTGTCCGCTTGATCACGTTCGGGGTGACGGTGTGGTCCCAGGTGGGTCGCTCAACCCACCGAGCGGCCCAGCCGTCTTCTTCGTGTTCGTCTCGAATGCCCGGCAGCCAATCGGACGCGGTCGAGGCCGTTGCCTGCTCGTCCGACTCCGTCGTCTCGATCACGCGGACCTCGGTGACGTCGAGGGCCGCGGCATCCAACTCTCCTCCGTCCGCTGCGACACGTCCGCGCCGTCCGGCCTGTGCAGCCTGGCGAACCGGCTTGATGGTACGACCCGCGCGTGCCGGTGCCAATCGGTCACTTCGCCGGCCATCCGGCCTCGCCTTCGCGGCCCGCTCAGCCGCGCGGGCCACTGCCGCCGACTCGTCCTCTTCCAGAACGCGCAGACGGATCTCCTGGATCTCGTCTCGCAGCGCCGCGGCACGCTCGAACTCCAGGTCTCGCGCGGCCTGGCGCATCTCCGCCTCCATCTGCGCCACGAGCTTCTCGACCTGCTCCTTCGCCATCGCCGTGAAAGCGCGCTCCTGTCCGGGGGCGGTCGCATAGGTGCCGTGAGCCTCGGCGACCGCCCGCAGCCGGTCGTTGATGTCGCGGATGCCCTTCACGATCGTGACCGGCTCGATGTTGTGTTCGGTGTTGTAGCGCTCCTGGATCGCCCGCCGCCGGTTGGTCTCGTCGATTGCCGCCTTCATGGAATCGGTCATTCGGTCGGCATACATCACGACCTCGCCGCCGATGTTCCGCGCCGCCCGCCCGATCATCTGCACCAGCGACCACGCGCTCCGCAGGAACCCTTCCTTGTCGGCGTCGAGAATCGCGACGAGCGTGACTTCCGGCAGGTCGATGCCCTCGCGGAGCAGGTTGATGCCCACGATGACGTCGTAGACGCCCAGCCGCAGATCGCGGAGTATCTGGACTCGCTCGAGCGTGTCGACCTCCGAATGCAGGTACTGGACCTTGATCCCGAGGTCGTGCAGGTAGTCGGCCAGGTCCTCGGCCATCTTCTTTGTCAGCGTCGTGACGATCGCCCGTTCATTCCGCTCGACGCGTCCACGGATGAGCTCGAGCAGGTCGTCGATCTGGCCCTCGGTGGGCTTGACGGTGATCTGCGGATCGACTACGCCGGTCGGGCGGATGAGCTGCTCCACGACCTGCTGACTGCGCTCGAGCTCGTACGGTCCAGGCGTCGCGCTCATATAGACGGCCTGGTTCACGCTGGCCTCGAACTCCTCGAACGTCAGCGGACGATTGTCGAGCGCCGACGGAAGCCGGAAGCCGAAGTCGACCAGGATCTCNNGGGATCGACATGTGGCTCTCGTCCACCACCAGCAGCCAGTCCGGTGGAAAGTAGTCGAGGAGCGTCCACGGTCGTGACCCGGCCTCCCGGCCGGAGAGATGGCGGCTGTAGTTCTCGATGCCGGTGCAGTAACCGAGCTCCCGCATCATTTCGAGATCGAAGGTCGTCCGCTGCCGCAGTCTGGCGCCCTCCAGCTCGCGCCCCTGCGCCTCGAGTTCCCCGACCCGGACCTCCATCTCGTCGTCGATGGCCTTGACCGCGGTCGCCAGCTTGTCCTTCGGGGTGACGAAGTGAGTTGCCGGGTAGACGTTGAGCTCCTTGCGCTCGGCCAGCAGCTCCCCGGTGAGCGGGTCCAGGTCGGTGATCCGTTCCACCTCGTCGCCGAAGAACTCGACCCGAACCAGGACGTCCTCGGCGGCGGGGATCAGTTCCAGGGTGTCGCCACGGACGCGGAACCGAGCGCGCGAGAGAGCGGCGTCGTTGCGCTGGTACTGGAGGTCCACCAGCTGGCGCAGGACGGCGTCGCGGCGGTACAGCCCGCCGACGCGAAGCCGCAGGATCGTGGCGCCGTAGTCGATCGGGGCGCCCAGCCCGTAGATGCAGCTGACGCTGGCNNTCGAAGAGCGCCTTCGTGGCTGCGTGGCGCAGCTTGTCTATCTCGTCGTTCCGGCTGGAGTCCTTCTCGATGTATGTGTCGCTGCGAGGCAGGTACGCCTCGGGCTGGTAGTAGTCGAAGTAGCTGACGTAATACTCGACCGCGTTGTCCGGGAAGAACTCGCGGAACTCGGAGTAGAGCTGCGCGGCGAGCGTCTTGTTGTGGGCCAGCACGAGCGTCGGCTTCTGGTGCTTCTCGATCACGCCGGCGAGAACGAAGGTCTTGCCGGTTCCCGTGGCCCCGAGCAGCGTCTGATGACGCAGGCCTCTGGCCAGGCCTTCGCTCAAGCGCTCGATGGCGGCAGGCTGATCGCCCGTGGGTTTGAAGTCGGCAACGAGCCGAAAATCGGGCACAGGAACCTCGTCGGCGTGGGGCTCGAGTATACCCCTCGACGAGTCTTTAGCACGGGCGTTCTAGACGAGGGCGGGGGGCCGGCCACCGGGCGCCTGGCACGGACCTATACTCGATCCGCCGGCCGCGTCCCCCAATGCCGAGGCGTCGTGTCGATCGATCGGTCGGATGGGTCGGCAGCAGGAGGAGACCAGATATGGCCGCAAGGACTGTGCGCGACTTCCAGGTCGGAGTCGATATCGCTCCACTTGTCGATGCGTGGGCGCAGTCCAATCACTACGGCTTCCGAGGTATCTCGCCGGACGGCACCCGCAACTACCAGCGCGGCAACGGCCTGCTAACCGGCGCCATGCCGCTTGCGATCCGCCAGAACGGCCCCGCGGTTCACCTCGAGGCCTGGATCCACGCCACGCTCGTGGCCCGCATCTGCGCCCTCTTTCTGATTCCGACGGACATGGGCATCGAGTCGGGCGGCATGAAGGGCGTCCTGCCACGCTCGATGGCCCGAAACGCCGTCAACAACCTGCTCGCGCAGCTGGGCCAACCGCCGATTCAGTAGCGGCTCCGAGGGCACGCGACGGGACGGCCGCAGCCAGACGGCGACGCTACTACCAGATGAAGCTCATGCCGTTGTCGGCGGTCAGGGCCGCAACCATCTGGGCCTGGCTGATGACGTGGATCTGGCCGTTCTGGTTACCGCCCCGGGCGTTGCAGGAGTGACCGCACGAGTCCAGGTATGTGAACGTGGGCGGCTTGGCCGTGTTGTCGTAGCCGACGATGGCGATGGCGTGACGCGTGTGCGGGGTGCTCGCGCCGGCCTGCCAGTTCGGCAGTCCGAAGGTGTCGGCCGCGACAAGGACCGGTACGCCGTCGCGGCCCACGTCCAGCATCACTGCTGCGGTTAGGTCCCGGGCGAGCGTCGGATCCCAGCGGTGGACCGTTGCGTAGTAGGTCTGAGCCCAATCGGTCGCCCGACCGGATGCTTCCCAGTTGAGCGCGGCTTGCATGTCCGGGGGCGGCGAACCGCGTGTCGGGTACAGAGCGCCTCCGCGACCGCTGACGAAGACATCGATCCCCGGCGAGGTCCAACCGGCGGGCGTGACGGCCATCGCCAGGTACATGAGAAAGCCGCGGCCGTGGGCGGTGAAGCCGTTGACCGCGACGGACCCGGTCCAGTAAGTGCCCAGATGCTGCGCAGTCCCGTTCGGCGACACGAAGCTCGGCCCACGGCCGGGCCATGCCACTCCCGCCGCCACGTACGGGTCGAGGAAGTAGCCGGCGGTGCCGGTCACATTGGGGTGACCGGTGAGTTGCTGCCAGTAATAGAGGGCGACCGTGGATGCGCCGGGCCCGCACAGATTCCAGTAGGTGAGGTCGTTGTAGGTGTTCCCCTTCGCGTCCGTGCCGTATGCGGGCGGCTCTACGATCCAGCGCGTCCAGCTCGTGTCGAGGACGCGGGCGGCGGGCACGGGTTTGCCGGTGACCGGATCGGTCAACGGGTAGACGCCGGGGTCGAGCAACCCGATCTTGCCGTTGGAGAGCACGATCCGGCCGGCTGCCTTGAGTTTTAGCCAGTCGACCGATTGGACCGGGATGTTGCGCCCCGGATCTACCAGCGGGATCAGGTCGATCGATCGGCCAGGCTTGCCGGACGTCCCCGACTGACCGGAGGAGCCCGGCGGCGCGGGCGTGGGCGGCGGCTCGACCGAGAACATGTCGATGGGCTGGAAGGCCAGACCTGTGGAAGAGCTCGCCGCCGAGTCCGATGGGCCCAGCGAGTCGGGCGGCGAAACGGCGGGTGAGGCGGCCGAACCGGCGAACCCGAACGAAGTCCCAGCCGCAACCAGCGAGGCGGCAGTGGTCGCGTCCGAACCGACGGACCCCGGACTGGAGCTGGCGCCAGGGCCGAAGAACAAGGCTGCCGCACCGACGCCGACAACGACCAGGATGGCGACAGCGGCGGCGAACCTGCGGCCACGCGGCCGGCGAGATCGTGGGGACGCGATCATAGGCTGATTGTAGGCGTCCCCGCCAAAGTCACCTGAAACGCCCGGCCCGTCAGCCGGAGGGCGTCAGCCGGAGCGCGTCAGCGGCGGGCAAGGGCTTCGCGCAGCGCGGCGTCGACGGCGAGTTCCACGGCGTCGCGCGGGCCGTCGGTGCGGAGCGTGCGAGTGGCGGCGGAGTGCCACAGCGCGAGTGAGTCGACCTGGGCGGCCACTCTCTGGCGGGCGTCGGACTCGGCCATGCCGCGGCCGACGAGACGGGCGAGTTGGGCCTCCCGGCCGCAGACGAGGAGCCAGATTTCGTCGCACCACGGCGCGTGGCCGGCCTCGACCAGCTTGATGGCCTCGAGCACGATCGCCACCGGGGCGGGTACGCGAGAGTCTGCGGCGCGGATCGAACCTTCCAGCGCGCCAGCCACGGCAGGGTGGACGATCGATTCCAGCTCGCTCAGGAGGTCCGGGTCGGAAAAGACCAGCCGACCGAGAGCGGCCCGATCCAGAGAGCCGTCGCGACTGCGGAACTCCGCGCCGAATCGGTCGAAGATCGCCTCGACCACTGAGCTGCCCGGCGACATCAGCTGCCGTGTCACGCAGTCCGCGTCGACAATCTCGGCGCCGCGCTCGGCCAACCAGCCCGCCACGGTCGACTTGCCGCATCCGATCGGGCCGATCAGGCCGATGAGCGGAGCCCGGGTTCCGAGCGTGCCACGGCGCGGGGCGCTCACGGTGCCGCCTCCTCCATCTGCAGCCAGGCCTCTTCGACCTCGGACAGGTCCCGGTCCACGGTCGCCAGTTCGCCGCTGACGCGTCGTAACTCGAGGAAATTGCCGTGCACGCCGGGGTCCTGCAACGCCGATTCGAGGCCGCGTTTGCGTTCGGTCAGGCTCGCCAGCTCCTCTTCGAGCTGGAGCTTGCGACGACGATACGCGTCCTTGGAGAGCCTGGCGACGGGCTGGCGCGTCGAGTCGCCTGCGGCAGCCGCGGGGCGGCCCGAAGTCGCCGCTCCCCCACCCGATCGCGCTCCTAACTTGCGATCCGGCGCCGCCACGGCGACCCCCGGCTTGCGTCCGACGGGAGCGGCATGCCCGCCATGCAGCCGCCTGGCCTCGCTTTCAGCTGCCGCCTTCACCGTCCAACCGTCGGCGACCGCCGCCCGCCAGGCGCGATAGCCGCCGTCGAACGGCACCGCCAGACCGTCGTCGACGACCCACAGCGAATCGCAGACCTTCTCGAGGAGGCGTCGGTCGTGGCTGACGACGAGGAGCGTGGCGTCCGTGTCCGTCATGAATGCCTCGAGGGCTTCGCGCGCCGGAATATCGAGGTGGTTCGTCGGTTCGTCGAGCAGGAGAAAGTTCGCGGGCAGCAGGAAGAGCAGCGCCAGCTCGAGGCGGGACCGCTCCCCACCGGAGAGTGCCGAGACTTCCTTGAAGACGTCGTCGCCACGGAACAGGAAGCGGGCGAGGTGGCTTCGCGCCGCTCCCTGGGTAAGCGGCAGCGCGTCGAGGACCGCGTCGAGGACCGTGGCACCTGGGATCGGCACATCGCGCAGCTGGGCGAGGTATGTCAGCTGAACGTTGCGGCCCAGGTCGAGGGCGCCGTCCAATGGCGCCAGCTCCCCGGCGATCGTGCGCAGCAGCGTCGTCTTGCCGGCTCCGTTCGGGCCGACGATGCCGACCCGCTGGCCACGGCTCAGCTCGAGCCACGGCACGCGGGCCACCGGGGTTTCGGTGCGGGCGGTGTGGACGGCCGCTCCGTTTCCGGTTGGGGCCGTCGCGTAGCCGACGACGAGCCCATCCGCGCGCACCACCGTCTCGAACGACCGAGCCGGTCCGCCACCGGTGAGCGCCTCTGTGGGCAGCCGGAGTTGCGCGTCGGCGCGACGCTTCTCCAGCGGCCCAAGCGCCTCGAGGCGAGCCTCGTGCTCGTGCATCTTGGAGTACTTGCGCTGGTGGCGGTACAGCTGTACGAGCTCTCTCTCACGGGCGATTTCGCCGGCGCGATCCTCTGCCTCGTCCACCGCTCGGATGTCCCGCTCCGCTCTCTGACGGGCGTAGGCGGAGTAGCTGCCGCGGAACGGCGTGAGGCGGCGATCGCGCAACTCCCAGACGCGCGCCACGGTCGCATCGAGGAAGGCGCGGTCGTGTGAAGCGACGAGGAGCGAGCCATGGCGTCGTCCGAGGTGCAACTCCAACCACTCCAGCGCGGCCAGGTCGAGGTGGTTGGTCGGCTCGTCGAGGAGCAGGAGATCCGGGTCGGCCAGCAGCAGGCGGGCCAGCGCAGCGCGGGTCTGCTCACCGCCCGAGAGGTTCGTGGGCGGGCGGTCCCAGGCCTCGCGCTCGAAGCCCAAGCCGGAGAGGGCGGCTTCGACGCGCTGGTCCAGACTGTACCCGTCGCGGTGGTCGAACTCGTGCTGGAGCCGCTCGTAATCCGGCTCGGTCACAGCGCCGGATTCTTCCATCTGGCGAAGGATTCGCTCGAGCTCCTCCAGACGTCCGGCGCCCGCCCGAACGGCCTGCCTCAGGCTCGGCGCCTCGGTGAAGGCCCTGTCGACGTTGGCCTCCTGAGGGAGCAGCGCGAAGGTCAACCCGCGCTTGCGGTGGACCTCGCCCGCGTCGGGCTCGTCGAGCCCGGCGATGAGCCGCAGCAGGGTGGTCTTGCCTGCGCCGTTGGGGCCGACGAGGCCGATTCGATCGCCCGCGGCGACGGCCGCATCCACGTGATCGAGGATGACGAAGTCGCCGACCTCGCGAACCACGCCCTCCAGTCGAACGATCGACATCAGGTGACCCCGCCCCGCGCCGCAGCGCGGCGTGTCGAGGCAGCCTGCCGGTTGGCCGCTATCCGCCGAGCGCGGGCCTCCTCGTCCGTGGCTCGGCCAAGGACGCCCTCACCGGAGAGTTCGGTCCATCGGGTGCCCCGCCGCGTGGCTCGCGGCTGGCCCACGTCGCCGGTCGATCGCAGAAGCTTGCCCGCCGCCGCCCGCTGCTCCGCCGGCAGCCGCTGACACCAGCTGCAGAAATGAGTGGATCGCCCGCCCACCACGATCCGCTTGATCGGCCGGCCGCATCGCTCGCAGGGCTCGCCCGCCCGCTGGTAGACCGCTAGATGCTCCTGCATCGACCCGTCGCCCTGAGGCGCGGTGTAGTCGTCGACCGAGCTGCCACGCCGTTCGACCGCCTCGGCCAGCACGTCGCGGAGGGCCTTGTGCAGCCGGCGTGCGTCCTGGGCGCCGAGCGTGTGCGCATCGCGCAGCGGGTGGAGCCGCGCCCGCCAGAGCGCCTCGTCGGCGTAGATGTTGCCCACGCCGGCCAGGAAGTCCTGGTTCATCAGCAGCGTCTTGAGCCTGCCGCGGCGCCGGGCGAGCGTCTCGGCGAACCGCCGCGCGGTGAAGTCGCCCGCGAGCGGCTCCGCGCCGCGGGCCAGCACGCCGGCGGCCTCGCCTTCCACCGGCAGCCCCGTGGCCAGGTCGCGGCGATACAGCCCCATCCGCCCGAACTTACGCATATCGCGGAAGCGCAGCTCCCGGCCGTCGGCAAAGGCCAGCACAACGTGAACGTGGCGATCCTGTGGAGTGCCCGCCTCCACTACGAAGAGCTGGCCCGTCATCTTGAGGTGAACCGTCAGCACGGCCGGATCCGGGCTCGCGCCGTCGCCGTCGGCATCGCCCGCAGGCCCGAGCCACACGAGCAACTGTTTGCCGCGCCGGCCCACACCCACGATCTCGCGGCCCACGAGCGCCCGCGCGAAAGCCTCCGGGTCGTGGCTGCGCAGCGTACGCGGCCAGTCGGAGCGCGCGCCGACGATCCGCGCGCCTATCACGAGGCCGCGCAGATCCCGGGCGATCGTTTCGACTTCCGGCAGTTCGGGCATTGATAGAGGGTAGCGGAGCCGGCCGCGATTCACTGAGAGTCGTCGAGCAGGTCGACCCTGCGTGAAGAGCGCGCCGATCGAAGCCCTATCCGGCCTCGACTTCGGCCGGAGCTTCGCCCAACTCGGCCAGGACCGCGTCTTCGCGAGTGAGCGGTCGCATCGACTCCCAATCGTCGCCGACCTTGATGTCGACCGTGAGCGGAACGTCCAACGTCAGTGCACCCTCCATGGTGGAGCGCAGGATCGGCACGACCGCATCAACTTCCCCGCGTGGCACTTCCAGGACCAGCTCGTCGTGGACCTGGAGCAGCATCCGAGCCTTCAAACCGGCCGAGCGAAGCCGCTCCGGCAGCCGGATCATGGCGATCTTGATGATGTCGGCCGCGGTGCCCTGGATGGGCATGTTGATCGCCATCCGCTCGCCGGCGCCTCGGAGCGACGGATTCGACATACGCAGCTCCGGGATGGAGCGGCGCCGTCCCAGAAGCGTCGAGACCCAGCCCTGCTGCCGCGCCAGCTCCTTGATGTGGAGCATGTAGTAGCTGATGCCGCTGTACGTGGCGAAGTAGTTGTCGATGAACGCCTTCGCCTCTGCGCGCGAGATGCCGGCTCGCGACGACAGCCCGAAGTCGCTCATGCCGTAGGCCAGGCCGAAGTTCACCATCTTGGCCATCGAGCGCTCGTCATGGGTAACGTCCTCGGGCGCCTTATGGAGAACCCGCGCGGCGGTTTCGCGGTGGATATCTACGCCGCGGGCGAAGGCGTCGCGGAGGTGCTCATCGCCGCTGACGTGGGCCAGGATGCGCAACTCGATCTGCGAGTAGTCGGCCGCGAGCAGCGTCACCTCCGGCGCGCCCGCCACGAAGGCGCGTCGAATGCGGCGGCCCAGGTCGGAACGGATCGGAATGTTCTGGAGATTCGGGTCGGACGACGACAGCCGGCCGGTGGCGGCGACAGCCTGATGGAACGTCGTGTGCAGCCGGCCGTCTCGATCGGATACCAGCTGGGGCAGCGCTTCGATATACGTGGATCGCAGCTTCGAATACAGCCGCCAGTCGAGCAGCTTGCCGATCATCGGATGTGCCGGCTTGAGGTCTTCGAGAACGGACGCGTCGGTCGAATAGCCGGTCTTTGTACGCTTGCCCTTCGGCAGATTCAGCTCGTAGAAGAGGATCTGCTCGAGCTGCTTTGGCGAGCCCAGGTTGAATTCGTGGCCGACATCGAGGTAGATCTCCGCCTCCAGACGAGCCATCTCACGGCCGAACTCCGTGTCGAGGAGGGCCAGCGCGTCGCGGTCGATGGCGACGCCGGCGGCCTCCATCTCGGCCAGGACCGCGATCAGCGGCATCTCGACTTCTCGGAAGAGACGATCGAGACCGGAATCGGCGAGCGCTTTCTCCAGCGGATCGCGAACGGCGAGGGCGGCCAGCGCGTCGAGGCCGATCCGGACGGCGGGTGGGACATCTCCGGCGGGCGGCAGCGTCACGTCGAGACGTTCGTGGGCAACGTCGGCGATGGTCTGGCTGCGCAACGAGGCGTTGAGCAGATAGGCCGCGATCTGAGTGTCGAATTCGACGGGGAGCGGCTGAGTGGCGCCGCCGGCGATGTTCGCCACTAGGAGCGGCTTGATCTCGTGACTCACCACGCGCGCCCCGGACTTCAGGAGGATGTCGCCGAGCCAGCCGACCGCCGCGTGGCCTTCGGCGACCAGCACGCGGCCGTCGCCGCCCGCTAGAGATAGGGCAAGCGGCATGCCCCGCATCGGCCGCGGGTCGTCCATCAGCAGCGCCGCGCCGATCTCGGCACGTCCCGCGAGCCAGGCCGCCGCCTCGGCCGCGTCCTCGGCGGTGGCCTCGAAACGGTCCATCAGCGCCGGATCCGCCACGGCCGCGCGCAGTGCCGCCACCAGGTCCACCGGGCCGGCTTCGGATGGCCGGTGGGGCCCGCGTGCGGCGGCCGGTGTCGGCGCGGCCTCGGCCAGCCCCGTCGACCCGAAATCCATCGAGAGTTGAAGCTGGGCGCCGTCGTCGCCGCCGATCAGGGACCTACTCCGGCCCTCGGATCGCGGGCCTCGCGGCGCCTCGCCGGCGACCCGCGCCGCCGGCACACTGCCCGCCACCGACCGCAGCGCCTGGGCGGCGTCCCCCACCGACTCGCCGGTGAGTGGCGGCAGCCGGTCGATCAGGGAGCGGAATTCGAACTCGCGGAATAACCTTACGACTTCCGCCCGGTCGTAGTCCGACAGGCGGGCCGCCTCCAGGTCGAGCGTTATGGGCAAGTCCCGCACGATTCGGCTCAGTTCGCGGCTCGCGAACACCTGCTCGCGCGCATCCGCCAGCTTGTCGCGCAGCTTGTCGGGCTTGACCTCGTCCATTCGGCCGTAGATACCCTCGAGTGAGCCGAAATCGCGCACCAGCTTCGCCGCGGTCTTTTCGCCCACGCCGGGGATCCCCGGGATGTTGTCCGTGGGATCGCCCTTGAGGGCCTTGTAGTCGATCATCTGGTCCGGACGCAGCTCGAACCGCTCCCAGATCCGAGCCGGGTCGTAATAGACCGTGGCGTCGACGCCCTGTCGCGTGGTCATCAGCCGGGTGTGCTCCGTCACGATCTGGAGCATGTCGAGATCGCCGGTCACGACGGTCGTATCGAGGCCGCGGGCGTCCAGGTCGCGCGTGATGGTGCCGATGACGTCGTCGGCTTCGTAGCCGGCCATCTCGTACACGGGGATCCGCAGCGCCGCAACCACTTCCCGCACCTTGGGGAATTGCGAACGCAGGTCGTCCGGCATTGGCGCCCGAGTGGCCTTGTACGCGGCGAACTGCTCGTGGCGGAAGGTCGGGCCCGGCAGGTCGAAACAGGCCGCCACGTACTCCGGCTGGAGATCCTGGATGCCACGCAGCAGGATGCTGCAGAAGCCGAAGACGGCGTTGACCAGCTCCCCTTTGCTGGTCGTCAGGGGCGGCAGGGCATGGTAGCCGCGGTAGATGAGGCCGTTGCTGTCGAGCAGCATCAAGCGCGTCATTCGGGCCTCGAGCGGGGCGGTCGGCTGCCAGCGCAGCGACGGCCGGTGGTGCGAAGTCTACCCGGGGCGGAGGCTGGATCGGCGGCTCGAATCGGGCGGATGCCGCCTAGCGACCCGCTCGTCGAGCGGCCAGGCGACCAGCGACAAGGAGCAGCAGGCCCAGGGCGACCAGTCCCGCGAACGCCATCAGCGCCACGAGTCTGGGGTCGAAGCCGCTCGCGGCCTCGGTAGCGGCAGAGAAGCGTTCGTTGCCGTTGTCCGAGCCGCTCGCGGCCGCACCGGACGAAGTGTGCTGCTCGGCGAGGTCGCCCGATCCCGGGGCCGCGATCACGGTTTGCACCGCAGGCACCGAGGTCGTGGCCGGGGCGGCCGCGGTTGGTGCGGCGGAGTATGCGGGCAGGTACGGCGATGGCGCAACGACGCCTTGCGACGCAGCCTGCGGACCGACGGCCGTCACGGCGTTCGTCGAAGCTGCGGCTTCCGTCGGCGCCGGGATGGGCGGTGCCGCGGTGGCGGCGGCGATGTCCAGAGGACCGCCGCCGCTGGCGGCGGACTTCCCGACCGCGGCCTCGGACGCGACGGGGCCCAGGGCGTAGGCCGGCGAGACGTCGTTCGCGGCCGGAGCGCCGGCCACGCTCGCTGACGTACCCTGCAGGCTACCAGCGGCCGGCAAGAATGCCGAAACCGCGCCGATCAGGAACACCCCAACCAGGCCCACGGCTACCATCCCCCGGCCCAGGACTCCAGTTCGAGACATCGCGCCGAGAAGCGAACTTCCGATGCTGCGACGGCGGATGCGCGCCGCGTCAGCTTCCGTCAGAGCGAAGTCGCGCGGACGTGGAGGAATGGCCAGCGCCGCCGTAGCCGCGGCGATGGCGCCGAGGTCGGCGAAGAAGTCGGCGCAGTCGGAGCAGGCCGCGATCAGGTCCATGGCCGTTTCGCGTTCGCGCTTGTCGACGTCACCACCGTAGAGACGTGCGAGAAGCAGCTCGTCGTGGCTGGCGTGGGCGGCGGAAGGGGTTCGATGGATCACGGCTCTCAGACGACCTCAGCCACGGAACAGTTCCCTCATTGGATCGAGGGCGGTCCGCAGGGCGACACGGCCTCGGTGGATTCTGGACTTCACGGTCCCGACCGAGACGCCCATGATCCGCGCGATCTCCCCGTAGTCGTAGCCGTCTACATCGAACAGCACGATGCAGTTGCGCTGTTCGAAGGGAAGCCGGGCCAGAGCTGTCGCGAGGGCACGCGATCTTTCGGCCGCCACGACGACCGACTCGGGCTCGGCAGATGCCTCGGCGGGCGGTTGCCAGCTCTCGTCCTCGAGTTCCGGATAGGGCTGGAACGGCCGGCGCCGTCTGGCCCGCTGGAGATCCATCGCGGCATTGACCGCGATCCGACTCAACCAGCTCCTGACGCTCCCGCCGCGGAAGGCGTGCATGTTCCGGTAGGCGCTGAAGAAGGCCTCCTGCACGACATCGGCGGCCTGGTCGCGGTCCGGCACGAGGCGGTAGACGAGCGCGTACAGATGGTCCTGGTGGCGAGCCACCAGCTGGTTGAAGGCCTCCAGCTGCCCGCGGACAGCTTGGTCGACCAGGGCCACGTCGATCCCCTGGCCCGGGTCCTCGACCCTTCGATCCGGAGCCTCCCGCGCATCGGTCACGACTCGCCCGTCAGTCATTCCCTCATCCACGAACGACTCGCCCGGCGGCGGCGCGTGGATCGGCCGCGGCGGCCCGAGGATAGCACGGGGCGGTGGCGCCCCACAGCCTCATGCCCGCCCGCGGAGTGGCCTCCACGCTGTACCATGCCGGCTGGCCGTGCCGACGTGGCGGAACTGGCATACGCGCTCGACTCAAAATCGAGTGGCCGTGAGGTCATGCGGGTTCAACTCCCGCCGTCGGCACCAATCCCTGCGCCCGCCTCGACAACGCCCGATTGGTGCTCAGGTCGGGCCTGGAAGCCGTCTCATTTGACCGGTTCGCGCCGCAATTCGGCGGAGATGGGAACACCCATGGGAACACCCAGCGGGCGACACCAGGGTGCTCGCTGGACTCGGTGAGGCTTGCTGCAGAGGCAGAAGCACAGTGGCCACGCCAGTGGAAGGGCGCGCCGGCACGGGATCTGCTGGATATCGTCGGGGCGAGAGGCCTGCCTGATCGCCGCCGAACCCCGCCAGCAGCTTGTAAATGACCGCCAGCCAGTTGTCCTGGAGCGGCAGGGACCATCCGTCCGGGTAGCCGGACCGGTGGATCGCGCCGAGAACGCCGGCCAGTCCGACCTGAACGCCAGCCCTACGACTCCAGCGGCTGAGCCGCTGAGCCTGTACAGGGACACTCCGCGCGTGCTCGAAGCAGGGAAAGATGCCGGGCCATGTGCCTCCTCTCGCGAACCCCCGACCAGACCTCGTGCATCAGCTCTACCAGGGTCCGCGCCACGGCACGCCGCGACCCACGTTGCGCGGACTACTTCCGGCTACGGACGGAGTGGAACCGGGCCATCTTGTCACCGCCGACATCGGTACGTCCAAATCGGCCAGGGCGGGTCGGCTGACACATCCGCGGCCGCATCGAGCAGCCCGCGGGCACGTCGCCCCGAGGGCGGTCACGCCGAGCCGACGCTCGCCTGCCATAATGGGTTGGCTCAAGGGGTCAGGGGGCAAGGGGAGCGAGGCGAAAGCTTATGAGCGACTTGCTGAACCAAGGCACGCCAATAACTCCCGATTCCACGACGGCGACTGACGACCAAGGGTCGATCTGCGTCTGGTGCGGAAAGTCTGTACCGGCCGGCGCGGCCAGATGCCCAGCCTGTGGAGCCTCGACGGCCGGTGGGGCTAACCACGAAGCAGGTACGGCTCCGGCCGTCTTCGAGGAAGACCCTGCTGTCGCCGACTATCGGTTCGATGCGCTATCGACCCCGTCAAGGGTCGACCCTTCGTTCGGTCTTAGAGTGCCCGGGACGGAGGGCTTGCACCTGGGTGTAGGGATCGGAATCGGCGGGATCTTGGGCGAGACGGTGCTAGTCGGTCCCGCGGGCATCGAGTTTGGCAACGAAGGATCGGCGCCGTCGCCGTTCGATGCGCTCAACGGACCGCAGCTGGCCGGACCTCTCGGCAGCCATCCACTCCATGCGATTCGTCCCGAACAGCTCGTGCGCCAGACCGACGGCGCGGTATCTGGCTCTATCACGTTGGATCGTCCGGCGCGAGTGGGCGACGGAATCACCGGTCATCTGGCATTCACCGCGAACGACTCGATAGACGCCCGCACTGCCCACCTCCGGCTCGTGGGGCTGCGACTTGATGAGATCCGCGAAGCCGGGGGCGATCGCCACACCAGCGAATCCGAAAGCCGGGTCGCGGCCCGAGGAAGGCTGTTCTCGGCGGATGCCTTCCTCGAACCCTCGATTCCAGCAGTGCTGAAGCCTGGCCAATCGCTCGAATCCCCCTTCTCCATTCCCGCTCCCTCGCTCGGTCCGCCCACGGCTCACCTGGGCGAATCGATCATCGCCTGGGCGATCGAGGTTCGCTGGGACATACCGCTGGGCACGGACCACTTCATCGCCGCCTACGTGCCGCTCGCGCAGAATCCGGACCTGCTGGCCGCGGGCGTGGGCAAGCAGGGCGGACTCAGCCTGGAGCCATGCGTGGCCGTGGGCGACGCGACCATCAGCGTGACGTCGCCGCTGCCGGCCGCTTCCGGCTCGCAGATATCTGTGAGCGTCGCCTGGCCGTCCGCCCCATCGGGGGAGAATGCCCGGATCGAGCTGCATCGCCGAACCAACGCCCCAAATGGCCTCGAGGAGGTCCTCGCCTGGGCCAACCTCGACCCGGCGCTCCTTCGGAACGGCAGCGCCCAGGTGGAGCTTCTGGTTCCGTCCGGCTTGGCTCCCACGTTCGATGGGGCGGGCCTACAGCTGGACTATGTCATTCGCGTCCTGGTAGATCGTACGCTTCGCCTGGATGCGGCGGTCGAGCGTCCGGTGGGGATCATCTAGGTCGGGCAGGCACAGATCGGCGGCGCCTCGCCTCTGGTCCTCGGCGCCGATCGAACCCGCGTCGCGGTCGGTTGAGCCGGCCCGGAGGAACGCCTGGCGAGGCGGAATCGAGGACGGAATGGGGCGCTCTACTGCCTACCTATCTGAATGGTCGGGGCTATGGGAGTCAAGCCGACACTTCACGGGTGAAGGTACGAGGCGGCAG
>PMKN01000093.1 GCA_003158675.1 Chloroflexota bacterium
CTGCCGCCTCGTACCTTCACCCGTAAAGTGTCGGCTTGACTCCTATAGCCCCGACCATAACCAGCTCCTCAGCACGAAATGCCTCCGCGATGCGCCTGCGGACGGCTGCTGGCGTTGGCTCCACGTGCATCGTGTCGACCCCAGGACGTCCACCGACTCAAACAGAGACTCCTCCAGCGCGCGGCGGGCGATCCGACGGACGGCTCCGGCTCGTTGGGTCCGCTCGACCGCCTCGCACAACATCTGGGCGGCGCGCTCCTTCAGTCCTGGAGGGTAGCGCTTGGTGCTGCTGCGGCCGTTGGCCTCGTGTGTGTCTCATCAAAGCCAGGGCGAACCACAACCGGTCAACGCCATTGTCTATGCTGGGCCATACGGCATTCGCGGCCCTGTCCTGTCGGACCAGGGCGATGGTATTCTTGTCCAGCGGAAAGAATGGGGTCTGTTTCCGCTCCGGGATGCCGAGATTGGCAACCTGTTCCAGGGGCCAGACCCACCGGTCTGAAGGTATTCAAGAACCTCTGTGTGAGTGTGGGTAGCAAGAGTCGCTCAGAGACGGTGGTTTCAGGGCTGTGGGTCGCCTAACAACCGCATGAAACCGACCCGTCGCTCCGCGCCTTGTGGAATGCCGTCAGAGTCAACCTAAGTCCGTCGCGAAGTTGGCTTCGGGGCGATCTTCGCGCGGGGCGGGTCATGCGGGACGTTGGGCGACTGCCTGACCCTACCCCTACTTATTGAGAAGGTACTCGAGTTCTGCAAGTTGGCGATTCTAATAGAGGAGGGTTCATGAGAAACCACCGTGGCTTCATTGCTGTCCCTGTTGCGCTTTGCCTGGTGTTTTCCGGCTGCGCCGCGCCAGCCGCCAGCCCAACCCCACCACATGCGGGTGCCCCTACTCAGGAAAACACCCCTACCGCTACGCCCATTCCAAGTTCCACTCCCATACCGCCTCCCACGGCGACACTGTCCCCTGAAGATGCGCTGCGCGCCATGATCGTCAACCCGACCGGGAATATTACCTACGTCCATGATCCCACCATGATCAAGGACGGAAATACGTACTATGTGTACTCCACCGGAGATAACATCCCCATCCGCTGTTCGGCGGATATGAAGGTGTGGATTTCATGCGGGAGCGTATTCCAGGCGAATCCGGATTGGGTGGTCAAGGCCGTCCCGGGCGTCACCCAGCTATGGGCGCCGGACGTCGTCTTTCATGACGGCAAGTTCTACCTGTATTACGCGGCTTCCACCATGGGCTCCAACGGCTCGGTGATCGGCCTGGCGACCAACACCACCCTCGACCCCACGAACCCTGATTATGCCTGGGTGGATCAGGGCAAAGTGGTTTCCTCGAAGAAGACGACGAGTTGGGACCTGGGTTATAACGCCATCGACCCCAACCTGACCTTTGACAAGAATGGTCAGCCCTGGCTGGTGTACGGCAGTTGGTGGAGCGGGATCGCCATCGAGAAAGTGGATCCCGCCAGCATGAAGCCGGCCGACGGTGAAAAGGTGATCAACCTGGCAGCCCAGCCNNGTCGCACGATCTTTGCTGCAAGGGCGTAGATAGCACGTACAACATCCGGGTTGGGCGCTCCAAGAATATCACCGGCCCCTACCTGGACCAGGCTGGCAAGCCCCTGACCCAGGGCGGCGGGACGATGGTCTACAAGGGCTCCGCCCGCTGGCGCGGCCCGGGACACAACTCCATCTACATCGAGGGCGACACGTATTACATGGTTTACCATTCATACGATGCCGACGCCGCCGGGGCAGCCACCCTGCGCATCGAAGCGCTCCAGTGGAATGCGGACGGCTGGCCCCAATCGCCTTCTGCTCTGCTGGGTATCTGAGCACGGCCAAATGGCGATCCGACGCGGTCGTTCTGGCTGATCTTCTTAAACGGAGCTGGCGCGAGTCTTAGTAGCACCGGCCCGAACCTGCCTCCAACCACTCGACGCTGTCGAGCGGCCCGTACTGGGCATATGAGTATGTTTCGCCGGTGACTCACTGAGTTCGAACGCAACGATCGTGGGGCGGCCAGTCGCCGCCCCACCTCGCCCAAGGAGCTTCGTCAGGTCGAGTAGCCCGGCCGTACTTACTGACCGGAAGTCCATCCCGCGGGGCTTGCAAAATGTCAGGCCGCGTCCTTGCGACGTCTCCCTTTTCGGCCAGTCCCTATGCGGTCGACGCACCATGATCGCCGGCCGTCACGGCGCGAATGAACCTCGCGGTTTGATCCGCCGCATCGTCGAGCACAGGCCTGAGGCCGTGGCCCACTCCGCACAGAACCCGCTCTGAACCTTCACCCGTATAGCGTCGGTCTGACTCCTCTCGCCCCGACCATCCGCCACGATCCGGTGATAGGGTCGGACCACCAAAGACCAGCAACGCGCCTTGATTGCCAAAGGCAATGGTTGGTAACCGCCGAGGACGGGAGACCCGGCTGCCACCAGTGCGGACCAGTTGAGGTGGTCGTTGGTGCTAGAAGTCGGAGCCAGAACGCTGACGGACGCCGTCGCGGCCTCAGGCGTTTGCGCAGCGCAGTCGCTCGGCCGCGCCTGGATCGTGAGCTGGAAGGACAACCATGCCCGGATGGCGCTGCTCGAGCTGCCGGACCATTGCCGACGCCCGATGAAGACCGGCCTTGTCCCCAACGCCGGGAATCCGGCCCGCCTCAAGCAGCTCCGACTCGTAGGTCAGGTCGCCGACAAGCAACAAAGGCACCTTGCCGGGCCGCCGGACCAGGAGGGACATCGAACCGGGGGTGTGCCCCGGAGTAGGCAGAAGGCCCAGCGACCCATCACCCATGACGTCATACGCCGCCGTGAAGGGGGCCAGGGCCGCGCCCTAGCCTGCCAGCGTCACGAAACGCGGTAGAACCTAGAGCACAGCGCCGGAGTCACAATCGTGTGAGTGCAGCTTGAACGACGAGTTGCCCGGTTCGAGGGTTCGGAGGCAGAGATGGCGATGGGCAAGAGCCTGCTCTTCTACGACGGCGTCACCTACGAACTCTCCGCCAACTCCGCAAAGGACTTGCTCGAGCGCGGCATCATCGTCGTCGACCCGCCGAGCGACATCTACTCGCTCTCCCTAGAACACGCGATCGAGGAGGTTGAGCCATTCGCAAACGTCGTGGAGCGGAGTGACGCTCCAAAGGTGCCCCGGCTCGGGCGGCTGCGGGTGCGTGATTTCAGCCTGTTCGGAGGGGCGCGCCATATCGGGAACCAATCGATCGACCCGCTGGCGCCTAGGGAGGACCCGCCCGGCGATCGCTGACGCCCCGGCTCGGTCCGGTGTCCTCTTGGCTACCACTTGGTCACGCCCCGTCGTCAGCCAAGACTCC
>PMKN01000046.1 GCA_003158675.1 Chloroflexota bacterium
GACGAGATCGTTCGGACGCTCGGCCACTTCGGGGGCGAGGTTGTGCATCAGCATCCGCAGCGCCGCTTCCTGAGCCCAGCCCTTGCAGCTCCGTTCTGGGCCGCGTGGCGCGCGAACGGCCCGAGGTCCGGAGCGCCGTACGGAACGGGAGTCGATCGCCATGACGAACCTGCGCCGCCTCGCTACTTGATGGCCTGGATGAGCTCGCGCCCTAGACGTCGCGGCCCGAGGTCCATGATCGAGACCAGCACGCCGTTGTCCAGGCTGAGCGTGTATGCGTCGACGCCGCCGTTGCAGGTCGCAACGTCCACCTGCCAGTCGTTGATCGATTCCTGGCCCGTCGAGCCGACGCCGTCGGCCTGGGAGCAAGCGCTCTTGAACCAGCCGTCGCGCCATGACGTGTAGAAGTCCTGGCTTTGCGCATCGTCCTTGAGAGCCCCGACCGACACCTCGATCCAGTTGAGGCTGCTCAGTGTGCCGATGCTCGCCACGTAATAGCCGCTGAAAGCGGTGGCGTAGTTGGGGTCGTTCAGGGCCGCCATCTCGGCATCCGGCGTCTCGACCAGCGGGTTGCCGCCCACGACCGCGGGGATGTTGCTGAGCAGATTCGGATCGATGCGCAGCCCATATGCGCCGGTCGTGCCGTTGGCCCATGCGGTCGGCGTCAGGGGCGGCGCGATCGTTCTATCGCCGGGCGTGGGGCTCGTGGCCACGACGTTGTAGCTGCACGCGGCCACAGCCCCGGTCGCCGCCAGGAGCATGACCGCGAGGAGTTCCGCCGCACGCGGCCCCACCCTCAGCCCCGCCGTCTTAGGCCGCATTCAGAGTTCCTTCCGCATTACCGGGTAGCGCTCGTCGTTGACGGCCATAACGAAACCTGCCCGGATCCAGAACTGCGGCCTGGCGGCCGGCGTCGCATCGGCGATGGCCCGAACCTCCGGGTACGTCTCAACCGCGGCGAAGCCACGGCCGGCCAGGTCGCGGCAGACCTCCGCCACGAGGCGCAGGGCATGGCCATTCTTCCGAGCGGCGGCCGTGGTGGCGATGCACGCGATAACCGCAGGCAACGGGGCGTCGGGCAGTTGCGGGTACAGCTCGCGCGTTCGCAACGCGCGGGGATACGCAGAAAGCGGCCCAAACTGGCAGTAGGCCGCCGGCACGTCGTCGACGAGGAGCACCTTGGCGTAGCTGCCGAAGATGCCCAGCCCACGCCCGAGCAGCTGCAGCTTGCGTGGCGCATCGGCGGCAATCGCTGGTCGGGTGGGGCGCCTGGGCGCGAAAGGGTTGTCGGCCAGCGGGTCGGATGCGTTGTCGAGGAAGGGGTTGCGAACGGGCGTAGAGAAGGCGGACGCGAACGGGTTGGCCGAAGCCTTTGGCGGCGGGGCGAACGGGTTCGACTCACGCTTGGGTGGCGGTGCGAACGGATTGCTCGAGCGTTCGACCGAACCGGCGGACCCCACGCTCGAGGCGGCACCCTCCGGCAGCCAGTTCGGCCGTCTGGCCTTCGACCCTCTGTCGGCGTCCTCCCAGTAGTCGCACGTCCGATGGTCGAACGCCGGATCGGCGCAGGGCGGGATCAGCCCGAAACGCGCCTCGTCGACGACGTCCACGATCTCGATCGTTGTCATGGCCGCCCAACTGTACGCCAGAAGGGCGGATCGGCGGCGCGAGCCCAAACAGACGGCCCGACTGCACCAGATGCACGGATCTGACCGGTGACGCCCGCCGTCCAGGGCGCCGCGTCGATTCGGCGCGCGGGATGCATGGTTCCGGAAACTACGACCGCGGCGGGGGCGACCGCTATGTCAGACTGCTCTCGATGACGCCCTCGACAACCGCTCCGCAAGGCCAGGGCCGCGGGCCGCGCTGGCGGCGGGCATTGACGCGTGGGATCACGCGCAATGTGGTGGCGCTCGGGCTGGTTAGCCTGTTCACGGACGTCTCGAGCGAGATGCTCGTGTACGTCATTCCGCTCTTCCTGGCGAACGTTCTGCTCGCGCCGGCCGCCGCGATCGGTCTGATCGAGGGGGTGGCGGAGAGCACGGCCTCGATCCTCAAGCTAATCAGCGGCGCCGTATCGGACCGAATCGGCAGGCGGCGGCTCCTGGTCGGGATCGGCTACGGCACCTCCGTCGCCGCCAAGATGCTCTATCTCGCGGCGACCGCCTGGCCCGTGGTGCTGGTCGGCCGCGTCGGCGATCGGTTCGGCAAGGGTATCCGGACCTCCCCGCGCGACGCCCTGATCGCCGACTCCACCGCCCCGGAGCACAGGGGGGTGGCCTACGGATTCCATCGCGCCATGGACACGACCGGGGCGTTCGTCGGAGTGCTGGTCGCCGCCGCGGTCATCTGGGCGATGGAGGGCAACGCGATCGCGCTCACCGGCGACGCCTTCCGGGTCCTGGTGCTGCTCGCCCTGGTTCCGGGATTGCTTGCCGTCGCGACGATCGTCGTCGGCGTGCGCGACGTCCGGAAGCCACCGACCGCGGCACCCTCGAACGCTCCCGCCTCGGCCGACCTGATCCGGAGGATCGTCGGCGGCACCTCCGAATGGCGCAGCTTCCCCCGCCCGTTCTGGCTCTTCATGTTGGCCAACGCCCTTTTCACCCTGGGCAACTCGAGCGACGCGTTCCTGGCCCTTCGATCGCAGAACCTGGGCCTCACACTACTGGCGCTGCTGCTCACGATCGTTGCGTTCAACGCCACCAACGCCGCGGTGGCATGGCCAGCGGGCGCGCTCTCGGATCGGATCGGGAGGCGCGGCCTCATCGCCTTCGCCTGGCTCGTCTATGCCGCTTGCTACGCCGGCTTTGCCGTGGCCACCCAAGCCGTCTGGGTCGTCCCGCTTTGGGTCGCCTACGGCACGTACTACGCCCTGAGCGAAGGAGTCGGCAAGGCGCTCGTGGCGGACCTCGCGCCGGCACAGATGCGCGCGACCGCGTTCGGAATTCTCAACGCCACTCAAGGCTTGATGATCTTGCCGGCGTCCGTGATCGCGGGAGTGCTGTGGAGTGCGATTGCCCCGCCCGCCCCGTTCTGGTTCGGCTCTGCATGTTCGGCCGCGGCGGTCGTTCTGCTGCTGACGACCGTTCGACCCGGCGCGAAGGCGCCTTAGCTCCGGCCCGAATTCAGTCCCAGGCGGAGTAGTGCCCTCGGCCGGGTGCGACCACCAGGCTGTGCGCCAACCGGTCATGCAGGCCCTGACCCCGGTCGCTGCGCAACTGGCTGATCAGGAGCGCGATCGGCCACCCTAAGACCGCGAGCAACAGGACCGCATACACACCGGATGCCATCTCCGCAAAGGCCCAGCCGAACAGCGCGAACCAGCGAACCGTCGCTTGCCGCCACGTCAACAGCCCGGGCTCACGCGCATCTGCTACACGCAACCGCAGAAGACGCTGGCTCAGGGTGGCGCCCGCCAGCCGCCACATCGGGATCGTGTAGCAAGCCGACAGCAACGCGAACAGCAACCCGAACCAGACTGCATCCACGTAGAAGGTCGATCCCGTCCAGGTCGATCCCATCCATGTCGAGGCATCGTCCGAGCCGACGGTCGTGGTTATCCAGTGCGCCTGCCCGAGAGCGATAGCGGCGACGTTCACCAGGATGTACAGAAGCACGAAATCGGCCAGCCATGCCCCCATCCTGCGCCCCGTGGAAGCCGTCGCGAGCTGCTCGGGAGGCTCAGGAGAGCCAGTTTTGGCGCGGGTCATCTGTAATCTCCAGACAAAGGTCGGGCCGACGGAGGCGCGGACACAAGAGTAGGTCGCGTCAATCCGGCCGACGAGTCGATTCGGTGGCGCCTCCGCCGGACGGCTGCGACCTGACGAGCCAGTGCGTCACGGAATGCCGCGATTCCAGGGCCAATCAGTCCACCTGGCGTACCTCGCGTTCCCCACTGCGCGACTAGGCAGCGGGGATCCCGGCGAGGACTAAGGTGCAACTGAGCGGCAGGGGGAAATGCCTCTCGAAGATCCGTCCTATTCAGAGTCGAGCGGCCGGGGGAAGACCGCAGCCAGATCGATCGAGGTGCACCGGATGGGCGCACTGGATCTCCGCATCGAGTCCGCGCTCGCGAGCGTGGACCAGGAATGTCGCTGGGAGCTGATCGCCGGCCTGGCGCAGGAGTGCCCGGACGAGGTCCTGCCGATCTGCGAGAGCCTGCTTGCCAGCGCCGATTCCCGTCGGCGAACGCTGGGAGCGGACCTCCTGGGACGACTGGTCGGGATCGACCAGGGGGTTGGCGCGGCTGCAGCCAGAGCCCTCGAGCTGGCCCTCGACACCGAGACCGACGTCGGCGCGATCTCCTCGATCGTGGCTGCGTTCGGGCATATCGAGTCGGCGGCGCCACTCGACTCCATCGTGGCGCTGACGGAATGCCCCGACGCCGGCGTTCGACTCGCCGTAGCCTTTGCGGTCGCTACCTTGAGCCCACAACCGCTCGGTCGCGAGGTGCGATTTGCCCTGATCAAGCTCTCCGGCGACCCCGAGCCGGAGGTGCGCGACTGGGCCACCTTCGGGCTGGGCACGCTCTCGCGCGACGACGGGCCCGATGTCCGCGCCGCGTTGCTGGCTCGGACGGAGGATTCCCTGCACGCGACCCGCGCCGAAGCGCTCTTCGGCCTGGCCGTCCGGCGCGATCCACGCGCGGTGCCACATCTCATTCGGGCGCTGGAATCGCCGTCCGTGGTCGGGCTCGAACTGGATGCCGCGGCCGAGGCCGCAGATCCACGACTGCTGCCGGCGCTGTGGGCTCTGCAGCGAGCCGGCCTCGCGGACGCCCTCCGGGTCCGGCGCGCAATCGATCGCTGCACGAGCAAAGACCGACCAGCCCTGCTGGCGTAGCCCCGACCCCCGGCGGCACCGCGGCGCCGTCCCGCACGGCCGCTACTCCGCGACCAGATCGTCGAGCATGCCCGAGCGGATGAGTACCGTCGCCGCCTCGATGTCGGATGTCTGAATGCGGTCTCGATCGAGGTGCGGGACGACGGCCCTGACCCTGGCCTGCGCCTCCACCACTCCGGCTCCGGGCCGAACGTGGAGGCCTGCCTCGACGCAGTCGGCCAGCCGCAGGTCGAGCGCCTGGGCGGCGACAATCAGCTCGATGGCCAGGATCCGCCGCACGTTCACGACCACCTGGGCGGCATGGCGGGCCGAGATCGAGCCCATCGACACGTGGTCCTCCTGGTTGGCCGAAGTCGGGATCGAATCCGCGCTGGCGGGGTGGACCAGGACCTTGTTCTCCGACGCCAGGGCCGCGGCCGTGTACTGGAGCAGCATCATCCCCGACTCGAGTCCGCTGCCCGCGGCCAGGAACGGGGGCAATCCGCCGTTAAGGCGAGGGTCCACCAGCAGCGCGATCCGTCGCTCCGAGATCGCGCCCAGCTCCGAGATAGCGAGCTTCGCGAAGTCGAGCGAAATCGCGACCGGCTCGCCGTGGAAGTTGCCGCCGCTGATGACCAGCCCACCGCCCGTGGCCAGGGCGTCGGCGTCCGCGCCGCCGCCCTGCGGGAATACCAGCGGGTTGTCCGTGGCGGAGTTCAACTCCACGTCGAGGACGCCGCGCAGATACTCCAGCGCGTCGCGGACGGCACCGTGAACCTGCGGCACGCAGCGCAGCGAGTAGGGATCCTGGACCTTGTGGGCCGAGGGGTGGTGATTGGTCATCAGTGTGGAGTCGCGCAGCAGCCGGCGCAGCTCCCCTGCGACGGCAATCTGACCTGGGTGCGGTCGCGCCAGCTGGTAGGCGGCCGAGTAGGCCACGTCCGTCCCGAGCAAAGCCTCACAGCTCATGGCCGCGGCCACGCTCGCGGCCCGACTCAGGCGATCCGCGTCCGCGGCTACCAGCGCACCGATTGCCGACATCATCTGGGTGCCGTTGAGGAGCGCCAGGCCCTCTTTGGCGAGGAGCGTCAGCGGCTCCAGCCCCGCCGCGGCCAGCGCCGCTGCGGCCGGTACGGCTCGGCCACCCACCTCCACTTCGCCCCGGCCGGTCAGCGGCAGGGCCAGGTGGGCCAGTGGGGCCAGATCGCCGGAGGCGCCCACTGAACCCTGGGCCGGCACGATCGGGTGGATGCCCAGCCGGAGCAAGTCGCACAGGCGATCCGCCAGCAGCGGACGGCAGCCGGAGTGGCCCAGAGCCAGGGTATTGGCCCGCAGGAGCAGCATGGCCCGGACCACGTCCTGCGGCAGCGGATCCCCAACTCCCACGGCGTGGGAAAGGAGCAAGTTCTCCTGTAGGCGTACCGAATCGGCTGGCGGGACGAAAGTCGTGGCGAGGTCGCCGAAGCCCGTGGTGACGCCGTAGACGATCTCCCCCGCGGCGACGAGTCGCTCAACTACGGCGCGCGCCTCGGCCATCCGTGCCCGCGCATCCTCACCGAGCCGAACGCCCACCCCGCCGCGGGCCACGGCCTCCACATCGGCGATGGACAGGTCGGCCCCGGTCAGGACGATGTCGGCGCCTGCGGCGCGAGGCTGCCGCACGCTCTGCGACTCCGGCAGATGGCGGTGCGATCCAAAGCCCGGAGACCTGGACATGTCGCTCACGTGGATGAGGATAGCGACCGTGGCCCCTGACCGCGTTCGGCGCCTCGCGCGCCAGGCGAGCGGGCCCGCACGTCCGGCCGACGGCTCGGGTATCCTGCCCAACGAGTCGGCCGGCGGTTGCCCGGCCATCCGAAACCGCAAGCATTCGAGGGCCGCGTGCTCCAGTTCATCGATGTCATCGTCAGGCCGTTTCTCGATCAGCTCTACGCCGCAGTCGGTTATCTAGGCGTCTTCATCGCAATGGTCATCGAGTCGACGCTGCTGCCCCTGCCGTCCGAGTTGATCCTGCCCTTCGCCGGTTTCCTCGTCAGCGACTCAAGCAAGATCGAGCCTCTGACGCACGGACCGTGGCTCTTCTGGGTCGTCGTGATCGTGGGTGTGGCTGCCAATACGACAGGTTCGGTCTTTGGCTACTACCTGGGCGCCAGGCTCGGCCGGCCGTTCCTCGATCGGTGGGGCACGTACCTTCTCATTCGCAAGCACGAAGTAGATCAGGCGGAGGCTTTCTTCGCCCGCTGGGGCTCGCCAACCGCCTTCGTCAGCCGCCTGCTGCCAGGCGTTCGAAGCGTCATCAGCTTCATCGCCGGCGTCTCGCACATGCCCATCGGCCGCTTCATCTTCTACTCGACGCTGGGCGCCATTCCGTGGACGATCGCCCTGGTCTACTCCGGAGTAGTCCTCGGGTCGAACTGGACGCAGATCCGCGATACGCTCCGGCCATTCGACACGCTCATCCTTGTGGCGTGTATCGCCGCCGTGGCGGCCTTCGTTTGGTGGCGCCTTGGACATCCCGGCTGGCGCCGCACGGAGCAGGAAGCGTAGTCGGGCGCGACCGGGGCCACTGCCCGGCGTGCGCCAAATGGCCATTCCGTGGCAGACTGGAGCGGGTCCGAGAAGGATCCGGCCGTTGGCTACCTCACGGCACGGAGTCTTGCCTATGCTGATCGAAGCGGGCACCGCCACAACTAGCGAGATGGGGGCGAGCTGCTTCATCGAGACCGCGGGCGACGTGGCCGGCGTGGCCCATTCGGGCGGCTCGGGTTCGTGAGCGGCGTCAGGGGCCGCGGAACGACGGATGAACCCGTCCGCAGCCGCGCCAGGACGCCGAAACCGGAGCCGCAGGAACCCGGACCCGATCAATCGACCGAACCGCGTCGCGTTCGCGGCATGCCTCGCTGGCTCGCGGCGTTCCTGCTGGTACCGGCGCCGGCCCGGCCTATGGCCCACCCCGATCGGCGCATCGCAGAAGCGTCGCGTCACATGGCCCGACCCGCCGGCAAGACGAAGCCGGCGTCGCTCGCTTCGCTCTCATCGCTACTTTCGCCGGCTTCGCTCCGTGCGCGGCGCCGGGGCGGGGAACTCGCCGCCGAGCTAACGCGCCGGCGCTTCGTTCCGGCGGAGCCCCGCAGGCGCGAGGTGGCGGCGGTGCTGTCGCTGCTGTTCGTGGCCGCGCTGCTGTCGATGACTGGCCCGATTGCAGGAGCCGGAGCGACGCGCCCCACCCCATCGGGAGATATGGCGGTGACCGACACGACACCCACACCGACCGAAAGCGCGGACGAGACCAGCGCGGACGAGACCGTCGGACCATTGACCACGGAGTCGCCCGAGCCAACGACGGACATCTCGTCCACCCCGAGCCCGTGGCCGACGCTGGTCCCCACTCCGAAGCCAAACCCGCTGCCAACCAAGAAGCCGACGGCCACGCCTACGGTCCGGACCTTCGTGGCCCTGGGCGATTCGCTGACGGCGTGGCCGGATACGCCATGGCCCAGCCGCCTGGACGCCTCGGACAGTAAGCTCAAGCTGGTCAACAACGCGGGCGTCCCGGGCAACACCACCGCGCAGATGCGGGCCAGGATGGACAGCGACGTCTACGCCTACAACCCCGACGTCCTGTTCGTCCTGGGAGGCACGAACGACCTCGGATTGGGCGTCAGCGCGAGCGCCACGATCGCCAACCTGCGGGCCATCGTCGTCGGGGCCAAAGCCCACAAGATCACGGTCATCCTGTTGACGATCCCGCCTGAATCCTACTCAGGCAGCGCGGACAAGATCGACGCGCTCAACGCTGCAATCGTCTACCTGGCGCGTGCCCAGCGCATCACCAATGTGGACATCCACAATCCCCTTTCAAATGCGAACGGGGTTTACTACCCGAAATACACGATCGGAGATGGCCTGCACCTGAGCGACCTCGGAGCGCAGGTGGTGGCCAATACCATCCGTGCGCGGGTCAAGCTGCTGGGCATGTAGTCGCGCCGGGCGTCGACCGCAGACGGCAGAACCGCGGGGCAAGTTCCAGCCGCTCGCCGGATCTAGCCCCAGGGCGCCTGGCCCGGGGCGCGGAGATGGCCGACATCGTTGGCGAGGACGAGCTGGGCTTCGTCGGCGCTGCCGCCGCGCTCGTAGCGCAGGACCGTGAGGTTGGCCCGATCCTGGAGGAAGCGGCGACGGTAGTCGCGGGTCGGGATGCCCAGCGCCACGCACAGCAGGATGCGATTGAATGTCCCGTGAGCGACGACCAGGACGCGGCGCTCGCCATCGGCCTCGGCCTGGGCTTCGGACACTATCCCTCGCGATCCGCCGGGATCGGGCGAGTGGCGGTGATACTGGGCACCGCTGGAAGGTAGCTCTTCGACCGCGATCAGGTCGACCAGGAAATGGAGCGCTCGGGCCGCCACGTCGTCACCGGACTCGCCGCCGGGCGCATGCGTCGCCGCCGGATCGTGTTCCCAGCGGGCGCGCAGGTCCGGATCGCGGGCGTCGATCTCAGCGTAGGTCAGGCCTTCCCAGCGGCCATAGTCGAGTTCTCGAAGCCGCTCGTCCAGCTCGATGGGCCGGCCCCGCGCAACCGTCTGCGCCGTCTCGAGGGCCCGGAGCATCGGGCTGGCGACGATTCGGTCGAGCCGAACCCCGGCCAGCCGATCTGCCAGCGCCTCGGCTTCCCTGCGACCCGCTGGCAGAAGCGGGACGTCGAGCTGCCCACCGAGCATGGCGTCGCCTTCGGCCGCCTGACCGTGCCGGCTGAGAATCAGGGTGAGCATGGCGTGAGTCTATTGGACGGCCGGCGCCGCGGTTCCTCGCACCTGGCCCGGAGGCGTCCCGGCTCGGGCGCAGCCGCCCCCTAGAACAGCCCGACGATGTTGCCGTCGGCGTCGATGTCGATCGATTCGCCGGCAGGGTGCGATGGCAGACCAGGCATCGTGCGCATCTCACCCAGGAGCGGCGTGACGAAGCCCGCGCCGGCGGAGAGTCGGACCTCGCGGATGGGGACGCGGAAGCCCGTCGGCCGGCCCTTGAGGTTCGGGTCGTGGCTGAGCGAAAGGTGCGTCTTGGCCATGCACACCGGCAGATTGCCGAAGCCCAGTTCCTCGTACAACTTCAGCGCCTTAGTGGCGGCGGGCAGCTCGTCCACGCCGCGGGCGCCGTAGATCCTGACCGCGATCGTCTCGATCTTCTCGCGGAGCGGGAGGTCGTCCGGATAGAGCAGGCGGAAGTCCGGAGCCCCTTCCTCGGCGGCGGCCCAGACAGCCCGAGCCAGATCCTCGGCCCCCGCGCCGCCTTCGGCGAAGTGGCGGCTCACCACCACGTCGCGCGCGCCGGCGGCCATCGCCACTTCCCGGATCGCAACCACTTCCGCATCCGTGTCGCCCGGGTAGTGGTTGACGGCCACGACCACCGGTACGTTGAAGTGGCGGACGTTCTCGATCTGGGCGGCCAGGTTGGCCGAGCCCTTGCGGACCGCCTCGACGTTCTCCTCTCCGAGCGCCGGGTCCAGAGGCTTTCCGGCCACGATTCGGCCGACGCCACCGTGCATCTTGAGAGCGCGGACGGTCGCCACCATCACCGCCGCGTCGGGTCGGAGCCCGCTCTGGCGGCACTTGATGTCGAAGAACTTCTCGGCGCCCATGTCCGCCCCGAAGCCAGCCTCGGTGCAGGCGATCTCCGTGGTCGCGAGCGCAAGACGGTCGGCCAGGACGCTGTTGTTGCCGTGGGCGATGTTGGCGAACGGGCCGCAATGGACGAATGCGGGCCCGCCCTCGAGCGTCTGGAGCAGGTTCGGCTTGATCGCATCGAGCAGGAGGACCGTCATCGCGCCGGCGCACTTTAGGTCTTCGGCGGTGATGCGGCGGCCGTCGAAGCTGGTCGCGACGACCATTCGGCCGAGGCGGCGGCGAAGATCCTGCAGGTCCGAGGCGAGAGCCAGCACGGCCATGACTTCGCTGGCGACGGTGATCTGCCACTCGGTCTCGCGTGGGTAGCCATTCTCGCGGCCACCGAGACCGATGATCGCCTTTCGGACGGCACGGTCCGAGATGTCGACGACGCGCGGCCAGAGCACGCCCAGCGGATCGATTCCGAGCGGGTTGTTATGCGTCAGCGAGTTGTCGACGAAGGCGGCGAGCAGATTGTGGGCTGCCCCGACCGCGTGGTTGTCGCCGGTGAGGTGGNNCTCCATCGGGATCACCTGGCTGTATCCGCCGCCGGCAGCTCCGCCCTTGATCCCGAAGACCGGGCCAAGGGAAGGCTGGCGGATGCAAACCGCGGCCCGGTGGCCGACGCGGTTGAGGCCCTGCACCAGCCCGATGTTGGTGGTCGTCTTACCCTCCCCCAGCGGCGTGGGCGTTATCGCGGTAACGACGACGTACTTGCCGCGCTTGCCCTTGGCCGCCGCCTCGGCCTCGAGGCGGGTGATGCCGGCCAGGCTGATCTTGGCTTTGTACGGCCCATACAGCTCGACTTCGTCTTCGTGCAGGCCGAGCTCGCGAGCGAGCTCCATGATCGGCCGCGGAGTCACGGAGCGGGCAATTTCGAGGCTATTGGGCATCGGCAGGGTCGGTTTCATCGGGCCGCCGCTTTCGTCGCGCCACGTTCCGCCTGGTCCGTGGCCGCCCGCAAGAGATGCGTCAGCAGCAGGGCGTTCGTGAGCGGCCCAACGCCGCCAGGCACCGGAGTGATGGCCGAGACGACGCCCTTGGCCGATTCGAAGTCCACGTCTCCAACGAGCTTCTCGCCTCCGTGACCGTCGCTGACGACGTTGATACCCACGTCCACGACCACGACTCCCGGCGAAAGCATCTCGCCGGTCACGAGGCCCGGCTTGCCGGCAGCCACGATCAGGATCTCGGCGTCGCGGGTGTGGTGGGCGAGATCGCGAGTCTTGGAATGGAGCACGCTCACCGTTCCGTGCTCGCGCAGGAGCAGCAGCGCCGCGGGCTTGCCGACGACGTTGGAACGCCCCACCACCACAACGCGTTTGCCGGCGATTCCGATGCCGGACCGCTTCAGGATCTCCACGGCCGCCTGGGCCGTGGCCGGGAGGAAGCCGTCGTAGCCGAGGGAGAGCAGGCCGGCGTTGCGAGGGTGGATGCCGTCGATGTCCTTGGATGGGTCAATCGAATCGATCACCGTCCGCAGAGGGATGTGCGCCGGAAGCGGCATCTGGACGATGATCCCCGACACGGCCGGATCGGCGTTGAGGCTTTCGATTTCTCTGCACAGGTCATCCGGGGTGACGTCAGAGCCGATCTCCACGAGCCGCCCCTGGACGCCGACCTTCTGGCAGGTGCG
Organism: Chloroflexota bacterium; assembly: GCA_003158675.1. Taxonomy (GTDB): domain Bacteria; phylum Chloroflexota; class Limnocylindria; order Limnocylindrales; family CSP1-4; genus Fen-1039. The sequence goes on from PMKN01000046.1 coordinate 12,124, forward strand.
CAGGATTTGCTGCAGGTAGACGGCCGAAGGCGCGTCGGCCCCGACAAGGACGACAGCCAGTGCCGGCACGTAGCCCCAGCGCTTCTCGAACGTGGCGAAATCCACGGCGAGGCCAGCGCGGATCTCGGCAGCAATCGGGCTCCCGGCAAGGAGGCGCAGACCCGACGTCGCCGTGGCCGCTGGGGCCGTCGCCCCCTCAGTCCCGGCCGCCGTCGCCGCGGCGCCGTGCCCGCCGCTCATTCCGCCGCCTCTGCCTCTGGCTCTGGCTCCTGGGGCCCGCCCGACAGGACGATTTCGCGCGTCCGCGAGGCCAGCGCCGAGATTTCATGGAGTGTCTCATCGAGCTGCCGACTCATCGCTTCGGAGTACTCCTCGTCGCCGGTCGACGGCAGGTTGATTAGAACGTTCTCGGCCGCTCCCCGCGCGCCCGCTTCGGCGAGCAGCGACGCCACGAGCACGTCGCTGGAGGCGTTGACATTGCTCCGCCCGGCCAGCGCCTCGGCGACTTCCGCCAGCCTCAGGCAAGCGCGAACGCAGTCCCACGGCGCATCCGACGCCACCCGCGCCGCCGCCTTGATCGCCTCGCGCCGCGTCTCGATCTGTTCATCTGTTATGCGCGGCAGCTTGAGCGCGGTGGCATAGCCCGCGTACGCTTCGGCGTCACGATCGGCCAGTTCAAGCAACTCCGTCGCGAGTGACCTGCCCGTTTCGTCGGCGCGAACCAGAGTGGCCTCGTACGCCGCGTACTTGGCCCGACCCTGGGAGAGCCCTGCGACCATGGACACGAGCGCCGCGCCGAGCGCCGCCGCGAGCGCCGAGGCCGCTCCTCCTCCAGGGACAGGTTCGGCAGAGGAAAGGCGCTCGACGAATTGGCCAACGGTCAGATCGGCGAATGTGGCGGGTGCTCTGGACTTCTCCATGGGCTGATTGTAAGGATTGGCGGGTCATCGGGGTTCTCTTGTGCAGTCGGCGACTCCGTCGCGGTGCACGTCTCCGGTTCGACGCTCGGTTCTGAGCCTGCACTATCTGGCGGACGGGACGATGATCGACCTGCGAACCGCTATAGCTGAGCTACGGGAGGTGATATGGAGCACGCGACCGACCCAATCAAGACGGTGATGGCCGAACTCCACGCGCGCGATGCTGCCGACCGCGAGAAGGACACACCTCAGGCGGCGAGGCTGCGGGCTATTGCCCCAGAGGTTGGCCAGTTGCTTCTGACGCTGGCGATCGCCACTCGGGCGACGACAATCGTGGAAGTGGGAACGAGCAGCGGCTACTCCACCCTCTGGCTGGCGACTGCCGCCCGCCAGACCGGCGGGCGCGTGACCACCTTCGAAGTCGACCCGTCCAAGCTCTCCCTGGCCCGTGGCACGTTCGCGACGGCTCGAGTCGAGGACGTGGTCGAACTCCGGGAAGGCGACGGCGGAGAGGGCCTTACCCATTTTGTCGGTCGGGCGGACCTCGTCTTCATCGACTCCGAGAAGGACGACTACCTCCGCTTGCTCCACTTGGCGGTCGCGGCGCTGCGCCCCGGCGGGCTGTTGGTCGCCGACAATCTCACGTCGCACGCCGACGCTCTCGTCGAGTTCCGCGCCCAGGCACTCGCCCATCCACTTCTTTCGGGCCTCGTCATTCCGGTTGGGGGCGGCGAGTTCTTAGCCGTCCGACTGTAGCCCGCCGTTACGCCGGGCCCACCTCCTCGTCCACGCCGTTCACGGTCCAGCGGCGCGATCGATGCGTGTAGCAGAGAGCCAGCTTGACTCCGGGAGTCTCCACTTCGAAGTAGGTGCGCGGCCCGACAGCGGCGCGGAATGCGGAAATCTCGCGTCGCACCGCGGTTAGACGCGTCACCGGCAGGCGCACGTCGCCCCAGGTGATCTCGCGCGGGGAACCGTCGAGCCAGGCGGCTCTCACTCGTACGTTGACTGGATCCATGCGGACGATAGCCATCGCGGACTCCTCTTCGCTCAGGCGGAGCCGTCGGTCGCTCGCGGGCACTTGAGCGTAAGAACGGACGTTCTATTACGTGCCTGACAATAAGTGAACAGGCGTTCGATGTCAAGACCTGTTGCCTGCTCGTTCCGGCAACGCCGCGACAATGCCGCAGAGGCGTGACAGCTAGCGTGTCACGCGAAGTCGGTCGCGCGTTCGATTGACGGGAACGCAAGCGCGGACGCCGTCGGCCGTTGAAACTCGGCCCGGTCAGGCCGGTCCGGGCGGGGCCAGATAGTCGGGCCGCCCGAGGCTACTCGACATCGTCTTCGATCCTGGGGATGCCGACGCGGCCCTCGACGGCGGAGGCGGGATCGCGTTCGAACGGCGAGGGCAAGCCCCGGTGGAGCAGGCTCGCTCGCGTGACGGCCCGATCGCCGAAGCGGCGGCGAACCGCATCCGTGGCCTCCACCACTCGCCGCTGCTTCGCGTCGACGATCTCGAACATGCCGGTTTGCTCCGGCTGGCCGAGTTGAATCGCGGCCACGCCCAGGAGCCGGATCTTCTTGCCTCTGGTCTCCGGCCGGGCCAACTCGCGCGCCGCCTCCCATATTGCGTCGGTCAGGTCGCTCGGCTCGGGAAGCGCCTTCTGGCGGGTGATCGTGCGGAAGTGTGAGTCGCGGATCTTCACCGCAACGGTGCCGGCTCGGAGTCCAGCCGCCCGGAGACGGGCCGAGACTCCTTCGGTCAGCGCCAGCAGAGTCCGTTCGATTTCGACCGCATCCGTCACGTCCACCGCGAACGTCGTCTCGTGGCTGACGGACTTGGCCGCCTCCCCGCCACCGACGACCGGATCGGCGTCGATGCCGAGTGCCCGCTCATGCAACGTTCCGCCGTGGTCGCCGAGAGCGCGCGTGAGCGTTTCGACCGGCAACGCGGCCAGCTCGCCGACCGTCCGAATGCCCAGGCCGTGCAGCCGATCCGCGGTCTTGGGCCCGATCCCCCACAGCCGCCTGATCTCGAGTGGTGCCAGGAACGCGGCTTCGTCGCCAGGCTGGACCACGACCAGGCCGTCGGGCTTGCGCAGGTCGCTGCCCACTTTGGCGACTAGCTTGTTGGTCGCGACCCCGACCGAAACCGTTAGCCCGACGGCCGCCACCACATCCACTTTGATGCGACGGGCGATCTCCGGCGCGCTCCCGAACAGTCCTTCCGAGCCGGCGACGTCGAGGAACGCCTCGTCGATCGAGACCTGCTCCACCGCGGGCGTGAAGCGGCGCAAGACCGCCATCACCTCGCGGCTGACGCGCTGGTATTTGGCGCCGTCGACAGGCACGAAGATGCCCTGCGGACAGAGCTGGAGCGCGGTCCTCAACGGCATGGCCGAATGGACGCCGAACTTGCGAGCCTCGTAGCTGCAGGTGCTGACGACGCCGCGGGAGCGCGGATCGCCGCCGACGATGACGGGTTTGCCGCGCAGCTCCGGTCGGTCGCGCTGCTCCACGGCCGCGAAGAACGCGTCGAGATCGCAATGGATGATCGTCAGCCGGCCACCACTCATCCACCAATGATGACGCGACGCGGAAGCAGCCGGCCGGGCCGCGGCCGCACTACCGCCGGCCCGCCGGGTTATGGCGCCAGACCACGCTCAGTACGGCCGGCGCCACCCCACCCAGAACAGCGCGAATGCTCCGAGCGCAGCCGACCCCGCTAGCAAGATCGCCGACTCCAGCGCCACGACCTGCCAGTAGTGGTCACCGGTTACGACATACCAGGCCAACTGCGGGCCGATCGACGACGGACCCGGCTCGTCACCCGGGGCGTACTGGCACCCGGGCACTCCATTGGAGACCCAGCAGTCCGTCCCCGTGTACAGCTTGCCGTCCAGGTACAGAACGTCTGACTGGTAGACGAGCAGCTCTCCCGGCGAAGACGAGCCGGGCATCTCGAGGGTTGCCATGCCGTGGAGCACATAGGCGTCCGTCACCCGCTCCCAGGTGGCGCGGGCAAATAGGCACACGATCAGGGCCACGATCACAACCGGCATCGTCCGGCCGAACAGCGTTCCCAGGGCCACGGTACCCATGAGCGCGGCCACTCCCCACAGAACGAAGAACACGCCGCGCGAAGTGAAGTAGTCGAAGGAGGCGTGGGGGTCGATGCCAGGCTCCTGGGCGCCACGCAGAACGTCGGCTGCCAGGCCGGCGACCAGCAAGAGCGGCACGATCAGCAGCAGCGCCGCAAGGATCCTTCCCGCCAGCCACTTCCAGCGTGCCCCGGCAAGGGCCCAGGAAAGCGGTGCGGTTCCCTGTTCGAGCTCCCGAGCCACCAGCGGCGTGCCCATCGCGATTCCCACGAAGAACGGCAGCACGTCGCCCAGCGACGACACGATCCGCACGTCCCAGCTGGTCAGCGCATCGGTGAACCGCTGGCTTGGCAGCTGGCATGCAGCGGGCATCCAGGACGCGTCCATGGGTCCGTTCCAATAGGGCACGCGTCCGTCCACCAGGCAAGAGGCCGGGACGCCGACCGAGTTGAGGTGCCAGCTCGCCAGGAGCGCCAACGCCGCGGCCCCGAGGCAGACGACAGCCACGGCCAATGTCTCGAAGCGCTGCTGCTTGTAGGTCAGCCGAACGCGATCCAACACGTCGCCCTCCCGTGGGCCTCAGTACGGCCGGCGCCGGTCCACCCAGACAAAGGCGATTGCGGCGCAGAACAACGCTCCCAGAAGCAGGAGGCCCGACTCGAAGGCGACGGTCTGCCAGTACCACTTGCCCGGGAGGACGTACATGACCTGCTGGGGCATGTGGCTCGGATCGATGGTCGGGGTCTGACACGCGAAGCCCCCCGGCGGATTGTCCGGCGCGGCGGGCGCACCGGGTGAACTGGACGCGTCCGGGGAGCTCAAGTCGGTGGAAGACGCCGAGGCGCCCGACGTGGGCGCCGGCATCGGCGCGCATACCATGTTCTGGTTGTACCAGTCGTTGACCTGGGCGTCGGTGACTTCCTTGCCATCGATGAACGACTTGGAGTAGACGTACATATCGGCGCTGCCCGAACCCCCGGGCCCGTAGATCACGATGCCGGACTGCTGCTGGTCCTGCTGGTCCTGCTGCACCGCGAACGGCCTCAGGACGAAGTGGGTCATGCCGGCATCCCACGCAGCTCTCGCGAAGAAACAGACAACGAGCGCGACGACCAAAGCTGGCATGGTCCGACCGAAAAGGGTGCCGAGGGCGAAGGTCCCCGCGAACGCAGCCAGCGCCCAGAAGACGTCTGGGACGCCCCGGCCCAGGTAGTTCGAGAACGAGGCGTACGGGTTCAGGCCGGGGTTCAGGGCGCCTTCCAGCACATTGGCGGCCAAACCCACCGCGAGCATCAGCGGCGCGAGAAGGAGCACTCCAGCCAGAACCTTGCCCAGTAGCCAGCGCCGCCGCGAGCCCGAGAGAGCCCAGGAAAGCGGCGCCGTCCCCTGCTCGATCTCCCTCGCCACCAGCGGCGCTCCAACGACGATCCCCGCGATCAGCGGCACGAGCAGAAGCAGGAGCTGGACAAGGTTCATGTCCAAGCTTCGCGTCGTGTCGAAGAACGACTTCGCGAGTTCGTTACAGTGCGCCTGGGCCGCGGTCACCGGCCCCTGCGACGGGTCTATGAAGCCGCCCTGGTAGGTTTGGAGGCACGACAGGGGCACATTCAGGGAGTTGAGCCGGTAGGCCTCGATCAGGGCCGCCGCCGTCAACGCCACGCAAACGGCCGCGACCGCGATCGTTTCGAAACGATGCTGCTTGAATGTCAGCCGAATCCGGGAAAGCATCGCCATCCCCTCAGTTGAGCTGCAGGCCGACGCCCCGCCCGGCGGCCAGGTATCCGAGCACGACGTCCTCGAGGCTGGCGGTCTCCGACTGCTGCCCGGGCTCGGCGCTCGGGTCGGCGCCAGGAGCGAGCCGCCACAGCGTGAGGATGTCCTTCCCGCCCTTGCTCAGGAACGAGCCCACGGCCGTGGCGCCCGCCGGCGGCGAATCGGCCTCGGTGAGTCGGTGGGCCTGCCGAGCCTCTTCGAGCGGACAATCGAGCCGGACCTTGCCACCGCCCAGGATGACGAGCCGATCGCAGGCGTCCTCGACATCGGTGACGATGTGCGACGAAAGGAGCGCGGTCGAACCATCGGACTTGACCGCATCGAGCAGAACCTGGATGAACTCGCGACGGGCGAGTGGATCGAGGTTGGCGAGCGGCTCGTCGAGCAGCAGCACCTTGGCCCGCGTGCCGAGCGCCACCGCCAGCCCGAGCTGGGCCGCTTGCCCGCCCGAGAGTGTGTCGGCCCGCTGGTCGAGCGGGATTCCCAGCTGATCGAGGCGGCGTCGCGCGTAGTCGACGTCAAAGCTCGAATGGAGGCTCCGCGCCATCGACAGGTGGTCCTCGACGCTCAACCCGCGGTAGACGGCGGGCGTCTGCGGGACGTACCCGACCCGCCGCAATGCCTCGCTGCGGTGCTTCCAGGGGTCAACGCCGTCGACCTCGACAGCGCCGGAGTTCGGCCGCTCGAAGGCCATGCAGATGCGGATCAGTGTCGTCTTGCCGGCGCCGTTGGGTCCGACGAGCGCCGTGACGCTACCGACCGGGATCTCCAGATCGACCTTGTCGAGCGCGACCTTCTTCTTGAAGCGCTTGCTGAGACCGTGGGCAGCCAGAGCGGCCGTGCCAGTCGAAGCCCCTCCGCCGAGCGTCATTCGAACCCTCCCGAGTTGCGCCGTCGTGTCCGGCTTGCTTTCGCCGGAACGGTAACACCCGGGGGATCGCCACGGCATCGCGGGAGAACCCGCTACGAGCCGGGGGCCTGGTTTCGCGCCTGTCTGGGTGCTCGCGGTGCCGGCGAGAGAGCTAGCCCTTGGGCTCTACTACCACCGTCACTTCGGGCGTCATGCCCGCGAAAACCTTGATCGCCACCTTGTACGTGCCCAGCGACTTGAGCGGATCCGGCAGTTCCACCTTGTGGCGGTCGACCGTAATGCCGCGTCGGGCCAGCGCGTCGGCGATGTCCTTGGCCGTGATCGAGCCGTAAAGCTTGCCGCCCTCGCCCACCTTCACACCCATCGTCAGCGTTGTGCTGCCGATGCGGGTAGCCGCGATCTCGGCCTCCTCACGCTCGCGCTGCCGCTTCTCTTCCCGGCTGGCGATGTCGTGCTGCCAGGCACGGTATGCGCCGCCGGCGGCGGGCACGGCGACCTTCTTGGGAATCAGGAAGTTCCGGGCATAGCCTTCGGCGACATCCTTCATCTCGCCGCTCTTGCCGAGCTTGTCGACGTCGGCGGTCAGGATGACCTTCACGCGAAAGATTCCTCCTTGGAGATAACCGATCGAACCTTCGGTCCGATCGCAGATTTGGCGATCAGCCGGCCTGCCGAGTCGATTGCGCCAGGCAGCCGGCGAATGATCCTTCTAACCGGTGCGGGAGTGAGTCGCCGCACCTGATCCATATCGCGCTCGAACGCATCGGGGTCGATGCCGAGTTCTTCGAGCTTCTCCTCGATGATCTCGTCGGGAATGCCGTCGAAGAATACTTCGACTGCGAGAACGACCACGGCAAGGTCGTCGAGACCACCAAGGATCGGGATTTGGTCCGGGATCAGGTCTCTGCCAACGAGCACGTAGCCAGCGGCGCCGACCAACACGGCTTTGCGGCTGGACGGGATCCGAGGGTCCATCGCCAGCGCCCAGATCAGACGCGCGTACATCGGCACACGGCTTGCGACCGGCACGAAAGCGAGCCATCGAAGGGTGCGCATCAGCCCACCCTTGCGGCCGCGCCGCTTGCGACTGGTTGAGCATCGACTGGTGGCCATTGGTCCTCGGGCCGCCGGGAACGTGGAAGCAGGTCCGCTCCGGGGAATCGAGAGTCTATCAGGCAGGGCTCGGTTTCATGCGGTCGGCGGTGAAGCCAATGGCGACTGCGAGCCCGAATCCGAAGGTGAGGCGGTGGGCGATGGCAGCGGGACGGGCGTCGGAACGATGAGATAGCCGGGCGGCGGCGGGTAGTTCAGCCAGAGCCACTCGCGCGGCGTCAGACCGGAGCTGTGGATGGAGGCCGCGATGTCTCGGCCGAAATAGCGGTAGTGCCAGGGTTCGTACTTGTAGCAGGTGAACGCGGGGCTGCTGTCGACCGGGAAGCTCGAAACGAAACCGAACCTCCAGGCATTGGAGAGGAGCCAATCCTGGTCCCCTCCGAAATCGATGGCAGTGCCGAGCTGGTGCTCCGAGTGGCCGGGCTTGGCGGCAGCCAGCGCGGCCAGGTCCGGCCCAAAGGATGCCGTCGCCTGATCGTACGTGGCGCTCTGGTCAAGGTAACTGCGGTAGGCCGAGTTGACCGTGAGATTGACCCCGTCGCCCGACGCCGCGTCCTTGAGCTGCCGCAGATCGCCGATCACGATCGAACGAACCTCGCCAGTGCCGGAGATCCCCGCCTCCGACACGGGCACGAGGTCCGCCGGAGCATACGAACTACTTAGCTCGAAGGTGGTGTCGAGCAGAGTGGTCTGCCAGTCCGATAACTGCCCGTGCCAGGCCGGAATGTCGCCGATCCCGCAGGCCGGCAGCGGTTGCGGCGAGGGACTCGCGCCCGGGGTGCCCGTTGCCGAGACGATGTGGCCCGATGTGCTCGCCGTGGCCACCGTTGCGGTGCTCTTGGGCCCGATCAGGACCCAAACCAGGACGCCGCAGAAGAAGACCAGCAACACCGTGGGCAGTCTCGTGTCGCGCGGGCGACGGTAGCCGCGATGTCCCTGCCAGGCCAAGTGTGTTGCTCCTGAGTCCTGCGGCAGCGTGACGGTTCCGACCGCCGGCAGTGTACCCACTTGCCGCTCGACCCGATCGGTCGGGTCGCTGGACAGGCGGGCAGTCGACTGGGCACACACCCACGTTAGGTCACGGCCCGAGCCGGATTCGTTGACGACCCCGGATTGGGCTCGTAGCATCTGTTCGTCACCGAGGGTTTTGGGCGGGGATGGGGTATCCGCACGTTTGAGACCATGACTCGAAGGGTGCGCCATGTTCGGCAACGCGGCAATCGGTCCAGTTGGCTCGGTCGGTTCCGTCGCCGAGCGTCCGGCTCGAACCCGTAGCGACCAGATCAAGGCTGGCCTTCTGATCTTCGTGAACCCCGGCGGTGCCCTCAAAGGCGCGCTGGCGCAGCTCCCGATACCGGTGGCGCTTGGCATCTCAGGCACCGCATTCGGGCTCTTCTTCCTCCAGACCGGCCTCGATCTCCTGCGGGTGAGCCAGCCCACCCTGCCGCGCCTTGCCATGACTGGGGCCGGCGGCGTCGTCGGTCTCTGTCTTGTCGGCGTGGTGTACGGCACGCTCGGCGTGGCGTTCCTGGCCGCGCTGGCATGGATTGCCACACGTCCGCTGGGCGCCACGGTCGCGCTCGACTCGACGATCCGCGCCTTCGCGCTCGGCTACTGCCCGGCCCTGGTGTACGCCGCGCTGGGCGTAGCCACGAACCTGGCCCTGGGCTGGAACACGGCGCTGGCGTTTGGAGTGACCGGCATGCTCTGGGCCCTCGGGCCAATGATCGCGACTCTTCGAGAGATGCTCGGCGGGCGGATATGGCCGAGCGTAATCCTCGCAACGCTTCTCGGTGGCCTCACGCTCTTCGGCTGGGCCTTCCTTGGAACCTAGCAGGAGTGCAACGTTGAACCAGCCGGTCGGACGCACGCCCATGACGCTGCCCTATTGGACTGCGCCCGCACTCGGCTTCGCCGCATTCGGCGGCCTGGTCGGCTGGCGGATGGGCGCGACCGCGCTCGCGGCCACAGTCGGCGTGGCCGGCGGGGCAGTCTTCGCCGTCCTCGCAGCTTCTCTGCTCGTGTTCGTGCTCGGCCTCGCCAACCCGAACCTCGGGAGAGAGGTCCTCAGAGAGGCCGCCGAGACAGGCTTCCTGTTGATCCTGCCCTTCGCGGCCCTGGCCCTGGCGGCCGAGCTGGCGCTCGGCTGGCAGGCCTCGCAGGTCTTCTCGTCGGCGGCTCTGATGACATCGGGCGGCGCCGTGGGCATGGAGGTGGCGCGGCGCGGTGGCGGAGCCCTGCGCAGCGCGCTCGTGCCGAGCGCCGTGGCCCTCCTGCTGTCCGCGGCGTGGGTCGTGCTGAGCACCTTCGCCGCCTCCAACTGGAAGTGGTGACGAGATGAAGCCCCGGCAGCTCCGGTCGCTCGCTCGCCGCTGGTGCGGAGCCGGGTTGCTCCTGAGTGCGTTGTGGCTCCTGGCCGCCGGCACCACGGGAATGGCGAGCCCGGTCCAAGCGGGCGGGGGCGTCTCGGACACACTCAGCTACGGCGGCCACAAGCTCACCTACACCGTTACCGGCGTGACCGCCGGGCCGGCGGATACACCGGCTCATCGCGCCGGCACGGTCACTGGCAAGACGGTCAACGTGTCGGGCAGTGCGACGTTCACGATCGACCAGAGCGGTGTCACGAACCTGGTGATGGGCGCTGACCTGTCTGTTAGCGGCGGCGAGTCGAAGTCGGCGTCATGGCCGCCCACGGGTGTAGACGGTCGCATCTCGGGCCAGACGGTCAACTTCCCGTTCAATCTCGAGGTCACGATCCCGCCGGCGCCCTCGCCCGAAGTCGGGCTATTCCCTACGTCGGCACCGAGCCCAGGAGCTTCCCCGGAGCCGTACGCCACGGTGTCGTTTTCGGTCAGCTCGAAGAACTGCAACGACGACGGCGTTTGCGGTGGCCCGGCCGTCGACGGGAGCTTCGAGGTCTTCCTCGGCGGTCCGGGCGGCGCCAGCGGCGGTACTCCTGGCCTGGGCGGGGTCGGCACGTTGCCCGGCCCGGCGAACGGGACGCAGGGCTTGATTGGAATGCTGGGGCCGGGCCTCCTCGGACTCCTCGGCGGCACCCTGGTCGGCGGACTCGGCGGCGGGGCGGGCAGCTCGGCCGGCGGCGCCTCGAAGCTCAGCAGCGGCGGCGACGCCGCCACGCGGGCCGCGCGCGACGAGCTCACCCGGCTCTCGAACCGCGCCAACGTGACGAAGAATCGGGCCATGTCCGATGCGGTCACGCGCGCCATCTCCGAAGCCTTCGACGCCAACGGCAACCTCATTCCCGAGAAATGGTCGGCGCTGCGCCAGGAGATCCGGGATTCGGCGGGCTACGACCGCACTGTAATGGACCGCCTGTACGCCCTGCCGGATGAAGTCCGGGCGCCGGTAGATGCCCTCAAGGCGGGCGCAATGACGGTCGTCGACACGGCGGGCGCAATCGGCGACGGGGTAGTGACGTTCGTCAAGGGTGTCGGTTCGGGCATCTCCGCGACCGGCCACGGCCTGATGCAAATCGGCGACGCGATCGCCCACCCCAAGATGTTCGCGAACGGCCTCGATGAGACGATGCGGAACGTCGTCAAGGACGCGGCGGACGCCGAGGGAAAGGAGTTCACCCAGGCGCTCAGGGATGGGCGCTACCTCGACGCGCTCAGCGCCCAGGTTCGAGGCACCGGCAAGATCGGGGCGTCGCTAGCTTCGTCAGCCGGTTCCAAGGCCTGGGGCGTTGCTCGAGAGATGCTGCCGGTCGACGAGGTCGAGTCGTTCTTCGACCCGAACGCGAGCCTCGACGAGCGACTCTGGGCGGTGCCGGCCGCCGCCTCGAAGATGGCGGGGCTGCTGCTCGGCACCGAAGCCGGCGCGAAGTCCGTGCCAGGTATCTCGCCGAACACCACGTTCATTCCTTCCGCGGCTCCAGGCTGGGCGGCCGAACAGGCGGCCCGGACAGCTGCCGAGGAGGCCGCCTCTGCAAGCGGCGCCGCGGCCGATGCCGCATCGCAAAGGGAAGCAGTCGCGCTGGCCACGCAGAAGACCGAGCAACTCGGCGCCGACGCGCTCGGCGGCAAGCCCGCGCCGACCAGCCTCCGCCAGGCCCAGCAGATCCTGGAGGAGAACCCGAAGCTGCGTGACGCGATCGACGACGCCATCCGCGCCGACGACGGCTCGGGCACCCTCCACGGCCTCCGCCAGGACGGGGCGATGAGCTCCGACGCCAACACCCTGATCACTGCCCGAAAGATGCAGCTTCAGGAACAGGCGATGAATGCCGCCGGCAAGCGCATCGCCGAGGAAGAGACCGCCGCTCGCATCGCCAACGGCGAGCCGCCGCCGCGCCGGATCATGACGGCCGAGTCGAGTGAGGGCAACCGCACCTCGGCGACCGGCGCCAACACCCGCACCGATCTCGATCGGACGCAGCTCGGTCTCGAGCACGTCACCCACGACCGGGCCGAGCAGATCCTCGACGAGGAGTGCGCGAACCTC
>PMKN01000049.1 GCA_003158675.1 Chloroflexota bacterium
CGCTGCCGTTCCTGGAAGCGATTCGCCAGATGCGCAAGGACGTGGGCCGGCGCAACGTCGTCTATGTCCACGTGACGCTGCTGCCCGCTCTGATGGCCACCGGCGAGCTCAAGACCAAGCCGACTCAGCACTCGGTCAAGGAGCTGCGAGGTATTGGCATCCAGCCCGACGTGATAGTCCTGCGCTCGGACCACCCGGTCAGCCAGGAGATTCGCGACAAGATCGCACTCTTCACGGACGTGGCAAGCGATGCGGTGATCCCCGCAGAGACGGCCTCGACGATCTACGAGGTCCCGCTCCTGTTCGAGGAGTCGGGGCTCGGCACTCTGCTGGTGCGCGAACTGGGCCTGGAAGCGTCGGTCGAACAGCCCGATCTCGAGGCCTGGCGCGGCCTGGTCGAGCGCATCAAGCGTCCCAAGCCCGTGCTTGAGGTCGCCCTTGTCGGCAAGTACATCGAGTTGCCGGACGCTTACCTCTCGGTCACCGAGTCGCTCAAGCATGCTGCCTGGGCCCACGAAGTGGACGTCAAGGTCCGTTGGGTTGACTCGGAGCTGCTGACCCGGGATACCGTCGCCGAGCTTCTCGAGGGGATCCGCGGCGTCGTGGTCCCGGGCGGTTTCGGCCACCGCGGCATCGAGGGCAAGATTCTGGCGGCGAAGTACGCCCGTGAGCGTCGCCTGCCGTACCTCGGTCTCTGTCTGGGCCTGCAGTGTGCCGTCATCGAATTCGCCCGCGACGTTCTCGGCACAGAGGACGCCAACTCGACCGAATTCGACATGTTCACCGAGCACCCGGTCATCGATTTCATGCCCGACCAGCGGGACATGGAGGAGAAGGGTGGGACGATGCGCCTCGGCCTGTATCCGGCCCGCCTGACGCCCGGATCCAAGGCGAACGCCGTCTATGGAACCGAGTTGATCTACGAGCGCCACCGCCATCGCTTCGAGGTCAACAACCGCTATCGGCCTCTCCTCGAGGCGGCGGGCATGATCCTGTCCGGTCAGTCACCCGACGGCCGGCTCGTCGAGATCATCGAACTCAAGGATCACCCCTGGTTCGTGGCCAGCCAGTTCCACCCGGAGTTCCGCAGCCGGCCGGACCGGCCGCATCCGCTGTTCGATGGGTTCATCGGCGCGGCCGTCGCACTGTCCGAGGGTCGCGAACCCGTATTCCGATCGCCCGCTCCGGAGACGACGCCAAGCCCGCCTCTTCTCGGCAACGTGCCCGTCGAACCCTGAGGGTCACGGTCTCGAAGCCTGCTCGCCGCAAGACCGCGGAGCCGGAGGGCTACCGTCGGTACGTGGCCCGAGGGAAGTAGCTCGTGTGCAGCAGCTGCTCTGACTTCTCGCCGAGCGGCTCGCCCAGGAAGTCCTCGTACAGCATCTGGATGTACGGGTTCTCATGGGCGCAGCGCCAGAGGCCTGCCTGGTCGTCCTGATAGAGGCCCGCGGCCCGTTTGGCCCGCAGCTTGTCCGTGACTCCGTAAGGCTGGCCGCCGCCGCCGACGCAACCGCCGGGGCAGGCCATCACCTCGATGAAGTGATAGGGCGGCTCGGTGCCGGCGTCGCGCGCCTCGCGGACTCGCGTGAGCACCGTCTCGACGTTGCCCAGACCGTGAGCCACGGCGAAACGAATCTCCTGGCCCGCTATTTCGACCTTGCCTTCCTTGACGCCTTCGAGGCCTCGCGTCTTCAGGAACTCCATGCGGGCGGGGTTCTCGCCGGTGAGCAGGTAGTGCGAGGTTCGCAGGGCCGCTTCCATGACGCCGCCGGTGGTGCCGAAGATGGTACCGGCGCCTGTGTAGGCGCCCAACATATGGTCCGGCTGCTCCTCGGCCAGCGCGCGGAAGTTGATGCCCGATTGCTTGATCATGCGGGCCAGCTCGCGGGTGGTCAGCGAGACGTCCACGTCCCAGAACCCGGACGAATGCATCTCCTTGGAGCGGATGATCTCGAACTTCTTCGCCGTGCAGGGCATGACCGAGACGACGTAGACCTTGGCCGGATCGAGCCCCATCTTCTCGGCGTAGTAGGTCTTCGCCAGCGCTCCGACCATCGCCTGGGGGGACTTGCAGGACGAGAAGTGCGGGATCATGTCCTGGTGGAACTTCTCCATGAAGTCCACCCACGACGGGCAGCACGTGGTGATCAGCGGCAGGACCGAATTGGGGTTGCCGAACCGCCCGACGAACTCGTGGGCCTCCTCCATGATCGTCAGGTCGGCACCGAAGTTCGTGTCGAAAACGGCCTTGAAGCCCATCCGCCGCAGCGCGGCGTAGGTCTTGCCGGTGAGGTTTGTGCCGACCGGGAACCCGAATGCCTCGCCAATGGCGACGCGTACGGCTGGGGCCAGCTGGGCCACGCAATACGCGTCCGGGTCCAGCAACTTGTCCCAGACCTCCTGCGACTCGTCGTACTCGACGATGGCGCCGGTCGGGCAGTGCGCCGAGCACTGTCCGCAGCGGACGCACGGCGAGTCGGCCAGGCTGATATCGCCGGCCGGGGCGATGCGCGTATCGATGCCGCGATCGAGGAAGCTCAAGGCCCAGACGTTCTGGATCTGCTGGCAGACCTGGATGCAGCGGCCGCAGGTGATGCATTTGCGCGGGTCCAGAACGACGGCGCGCGTGGTGCTATCGACCGGCAGGTCGGGCACGATGCTGTCCAGGCAGATCTCGCGCAGCCCGAAATCGGCGGCCAGGGTCTGAAGCTCGCAGTTCTGGTTCCGACCGCAGGTGAGGCACTCGTTCGGGTGTTTCGAGAGAATCAGCTCGATCACCGTGCGGCGGACGTGGATTATCTCCGGGTCCTCGGTGGTGATCTCCATGCCGGCCTCGACGGGCGTACAGCAGGCCCGCAGCATCTTGGCCGAACTGCCGACCCGGACGATGCACATACCGCAGGCGGCGGTGGCATCGAGATCCGGGTGCTTGCACAGCGTCGGGATGTGAACCGACACCTGGCGCGCCGCGTCCAGAATCGTCGTGCCGGCAGCTACCTCTACGGGGAGGCTGTTGATCGTGGCTTGGATCGTCTCGGTCACGGGTGGCACCCTGAGTTGCTGTCCGAGACCAGCCGGCCGCGGAACTCTGGTTCGAAGTAGCGCAGCGCGGACAGGATCGGACTTGGGGCGCCCTGGCCAAGGCCGCACAACGACGCCTTCTGCATAGCGCGGGCAATTCGTTTGATCGTGGCGATGTCTTCCTCGGTGCCCTTGCCCGCGGCGATCTTGTCGAGCAGCCGGAGCATCTGAGTGCCGCCGATTCGGCACGGGGCGCATTTGCCGCACGACTCGTCGACGCAGAAGCCCAGGTAGAACCGGGACAGCTCCACGAGGTCGTCGGTCTCGTCCATGACGATCATCCCGCCTGAGCCCATGTACGACCCGAGCTTCTGGAGGTGCTCGTACGTGATCGGCGTGTCCAGCTCCCGGGCCGGAATGAGCCCGCCCGATGGACCGCCCGTCTGGACGGCTTTGATGGGGCTTCCGGTGGCCGAACCGCCGCAGATGCCCTCCACCACGTCACGCAGGGTCATGCCCATCGGGATCTCGACCAGACCGGCGTGCTTGACCTTGCCGGTTACGGCAAAGACCTTGGTCCCGGTCGACTTGCCCATTCCGATGCCGGCGAACCATGCCCCGCCGCGCAGCATGATGTTCGCCATGTTGGCGAGCGACTCGACGTTGTTGATCATCGTGGGCTGGCCCCACAGGCCCTTGACCGACGGGTACGGCGGGCGCGGTGAGGGCGTCCCGCGTCTGCCCTCGACCGACGCGATCAGGGCTGTTTCCTCTCCGCAGACGAAGGCCCCAGCACCGAGGCGGACTTCGACGTTGAAGCTGAAGTCAGTGCCCAGGATGTTGTTCCCGAGGAGGCCGGCGGCCCTGGCCTGCCGGATTGCCTTCTCGATGCGCTGGATCGCGAGCGGGTATTCGGCCCGGATGTAGAAGAACCCGTTCTTGGCCCCGATCACGTAGCCGCCAATGATGATGCCCTCGAGGACGGCGTGAGGGTCGCCCTCGAGGACGCTGCGGTCCATGTATGCGCCCGGGTCGCCTTCGTCGCCGTTGCAGACGATGAGGTGCTCTTCGCCCTTGGATTCACGGGTCAGGTGCCACTTGAGCCAGGCGGGGAAGCCAGCTCCGCCGCGTCCGCGCAGGCCGCTGACTTTCAGTTCTTCGATCACCTGCTCAGGAGTCATCGTCGAGAGAACCTTGGCGAGGGCCTGGTAACCGTCCCGATCCAGGTACTCCTCGATCTCCTCGGGGTCGATCACGCCGCAGTTACGCATCACGATGCGGTACTGGAGCGGACCGCCGTCGGTGGCGACGGGCTCGCCGGCGATGCGGGCCAGCTCCGCAATGCCAGGCACGCGGCGCTCGGTTGGAAGTGGTCCGCCGTCCGCGCATGCTGCCACGAGCGTTTGCGTGAATTCGGGCGTTACGTCGCCGTACATGACGGCGGGCCGGCCAACAGGCGCGACCTCGACCAGCGGTTCCATGCTGCACATGCCCGCGCAGCCCGTCCGGGCGACGCGCCAGTCCAGGCCGCGGGACTTGACCTCCGACGCGAGCGCCTCGAAGACCGGCTCCGCTCCGGCGGCCATGCCGCATGTGCTCATGCCGACCCTGATGGTCGGCTGGCTCGACGCCGCAGTTTGCTCGCGGTGGCGCGCTGCCAGATCCGCAATGGTCAGTCGTGGCATGTCAGGCCTTCACGTCTTCGGCGGTGCCGGGCTTGAGCAAGTGGGCCTCCAGGGACTCGCCGGTCACCTTCGCCAGCAACTTCGCGTTGACGGTGACGACCGGGGCCAGGCCGCAGCAGCCGACGCATCGGACCACCTGCAGGTGGAACTCCCCGTCAGGCGTCGTCTCGCCGGGCTTGATGCCAAGTGACTCCGACGCACGATCGAGCAGTTGCGGCGCTCCCTTGAGGTAGCAGGCCGTGCCCATGCAGACCGACACGACCTGGTTCCCGGGTGATTCGAGGCGGAAGTAGTTGTAGAAGGTCAGGACTTCGTAGATGCGCGCCAGCGGCACGTCCATCTGCTCGCCCAGGCTCATCGCCGCTTCCCGAGGAACGTAGCCGTAGCGGTCTTGTAGACCGTGAAGGGCCATGATCAGGCTGCCGCGCTTGTTCTTCCAGCGCTTGGCGATAGTCGCGATTTCGTCTTCGGTCTCTGTTGGGCTCACAGGGATCTCCGGGATGCGCTCGGCGCGCAGGTGTCGTTCGGCGTGGGCCGCACCGATGGGATCATGTTCGCAACCCTACGATGTCGCTGCGGCGGCGTTCAGGGCCGTTGTTCGTGTTATCGCGGGCTGCGGCAGTCGCAAAGTCACGCGATGGGGAGGTTGGAGACACGTCGGCGAGCCCGACGGCGTGGGCCCACCCAAGCGTAGATCCGGCCTGCGAGCCGCCTTGCCCGTTGGTGTGGGACGGCGCCTGGCCCGGTCGGTCCGGCACGGTCCGCGGGCCATTTCGCCCGCCGTGGCCACGTCTCCGGATCGGGCGATTGACGTGCCACTGCGAGGCGAGTATTCTCCGCCTCGCCCCGACCGTGCACCCGCTGCGGGCCGATTCCGCGCGATGAGCCTGCACGGCACCTTCCCCAAATGAGCTCTGCCTTCATGCCTGTCAACGGTCCCGACCAGCGTTCCCGCAATCGCCGCCCTCGTCGCCGCCCTGCCGGCCGCAACCCCATGGGCGACTACGACGATTACCCGGAGAGCGACACCCGCGAACTCGACATCGCCGAGCTCAGCGAAATGAATGTCAACGAGCTCCAGACGATCGGCCACGATCTCGAGATGGAGGCCGGAGCCGGCGGCAAGGAAGAGCTGGTCGACCGCATTCTGGCTCGCCAAAGCGAACTCGCGGGCCACGCCTACGCCACCGGCATCCTCGACATCGTGGACGAGGGCTTCGGCTTCATGCGCCGCCACGGCCTGATGCCGAGCCCGGAAGACGTCTACGTCTCGTCAAGCCAGATTCGTCGCTTCGGGCTGCGAGTCGGCGATCGCATCAGCGGCTCCGTCCGCGCTCCGCGCGAGGGCGAGAAGTACTGGGGCATGATCCGGGTCGACCGCGTCAATGGCGTCGACCCCGAGACTGCGCGCCGCCGGCCCCAGTTCGGGGATCTGACGCCGGTACACCCCGATGTGCTCATCAACCTCGAGACCGATCCCAAGAACCTGAGCCAGCGCCTGATCAACCTCGTGAACCCGATCGGCAAGGGACAGCGCGCCCTGATCGTCAGCCCGCCCAAGGCCGGCAAGACGATGCTCCTCAAGCACATCGCCAATGGCATCAGCACCAACTACCCCGAGATCCTGCTCATGGTGGCGCTGATCGGCGAGCGGCCCGAGGAGGTCACCGACATGCGCCGCTCGGTCNNCAGCTCCACGTTCGACGAACCCACCGAGAATCACACCCACGTCGCCGAGATGGCCCTCGAGATCGCCAAGCGGCAGGTGGAAACCGGCCGCGACGTGGTGATCCTCCTGGACTCGATCACCCGTCTCGCGCGCGCGTACAACCTGGCCCTGCCGCCATCGGGTCGGACCCTTTCGGGCGGCCTCGATCCGATCGCCCTCTATCCGCCCAAGNNCAAGGGCACCGGTAACAGCGAGCTCATCCTCGACCGCAAGCTGGCCGAGAAGCGTATCTTCCCGGCCATTGACGTTCAGCGCTCCGGCACCCGCCGAGAGGAACTTCTCCTCGAAGAGCCGGTCCTCAAGATGGTCTGGACGATGAGGCGAATGCTGTCCGCCGTGGGCACCAACGAAGGTATCGAGCTGCTGCTGAACAGACTCTCCAAGACGGACAGCAACGTGTCGTTCCTGGCGACGTTGACCAAGAGCCTCGACGCCTGACCGAACCGCCGAGCGAGGAAGCACCCGCGCGATTGCGCCGATCTGGCCTTCTCTGCTAGGGTGTGCCGGCGCCACCCCCCGCTCAGGAGTACGTATTGCCGTCACTGGCGAGCCCCGCGCTTAGAGCCCTGCGCCGGTTGATTGCGCGCGACCCGGAGGCGCCGATCGGCCTGGATCTTGGTTCGATGCGGGCCTCGCTGGCGGCTTCTACGAGGGGCCTCGCTCGACCTGTAGTCGCGGCGGCGGCAGAACTCCTGGGACTCGGCCGGGATGGGCACGCCGCCCTCCGCCCCACTGTCCCGGTCGATACGGCGGGACTGTCCGGCGGCGGCGTGAACGCTGCCGGCGGGCGCCTGGCGCCGCTGGCTCGGCACCGCCGCCTCTTGCCCCTGAGCTCCTGCCTGCTGCTGGTGACGATCGCGGCGGTCAGCGCGCTTCCGCCAGTGTCCACGGCTCGAGGCGGCCAGGAACCGAGTGCGGCCCCGGTCACGGCGGCGAGCGACGGCTCGGACGTATCGGCGAGCGCAAGCGACGACGCGACGCAGCCGGATGCGAGCGGCGGCCCTGTCGCCGGCGACCAGACGCAGGTGGATGCAGGTGGAGACAATTCGGGCGGCGCTGCACCTGTGGACGCGGCCGACCCGGGCGATGGCTCGATCTACAACGTCATGCAGCCTGCCGATATCGCGGCGGGCTCGAGCGACTTCCAGATCTACGTGGTCGCGGGCGGCGACAGCCTGCCAACGATCGCGACCAAGTTCGGCCTCAGCCGCAACACGATCTACTGGGCCAACACCAGCCGTCTGCCGGATCCCGCGTCGATCCACGCCGGGCTGAAACTCGTCATCCCACCCGACGACGGAGTCACCGTGACCGTCAAGGCCGGGACCACGATGAGCGCCTATGCGTCGAAGTACAAGGTGTCGGTCCAGGCCATCATGGTCGCCAACGGCCTGTCGGACGTCACGTTGACAGCGGGGCAGCTGCTGCTCGTACCAGTTATACCGGTGCCGGCGATTCCAGGGGCCAAGGGCGGCTGCGTGGGCAGCTGCGGCGGCACGACCTGGAGCGGCGGGAAGCTTCGCTGGCCGGTTCCGGCCAGCAACACGATCACCCAGTACTTCTCAAGCAGCCACGCTGCCATCGACATCGGCGCGCCCACAGGTTCTGCGGTGATCGCGGCCGCCGGCGGTACCGTGGTCTTCGCCGGCTGGAACCGCGGCGGTGCCGGTTTCGGTGGCGGCATCGAGGTCTGGATCTTCAGTGGCGGGAAGATCTACACCACGTACAACCACCTCTCGGCGGAGTTCGTGCGTGTGGGCCAGGTGGTGGCAGCTGGCCAGCGCATCGGCAATGTTGGAATGACCGGCAACGCTACGGGGCCGCACCTCCATTTCGAGGTCTGGGTCTGCTATCCCTGGACGGGCGGGAACACGGGCTGCGCCCGAAACCCACTCCGCTACTTCTGAGCGACTTCCGCTTCTGAGCGACTTCCGGCGGATCGACCGACCCGCCGTTCCAGCCGGCCAGGCCGCCGCGGCCAGCCGGCCTCCCTCGTGCCACGGAGGTCCGGATGCGGCCGCTCCGGGTCCGCATGCGAGAATTGACCCATGTTCTTCGATGTAGTCCGAATCTGGATCCGGGGCGGTGACGGCGGTGACGGAGCCGCGACATTCCGGCATGAGGCTCACGTGCCACGCGGCGGTCCCGACGGGGGCGACGGCGGCCGGGGCGGTTCCATCTTTCTGACCGTGGACCCGGGCGAGACAAGCCTGCGCGACTATCGCCACAAGCATCACTTCAAGGCTGCGGCCGGAGGGCGCGGCAGCGGCCAGAAGAAGCACGGCAAGGCCGGCGACGACCTGGTCCTGAAGGTTCCGCCTGGGACGGGGGTCTTCGACGATCTGTCGGGTGAGCTGGTTGGCGACCTCGTCGCTTCGGCGCAGACCCTGATGATCGCCCGCGGGGGCCGAGGCGGGCTCGGTAACGTCCATTTCGCGACCTCCACGCATCAGGCCCCAAAACATGCCCAGAACGGCGAACCTGGCGAGGAGCGGCAACTCCGCCTCGAATTGCGGCTTCTGGCCGACGTGGGCCTGGTCGGGCTGCCGAACGCGGGCAAGTCCACGCTGCTCGCCGCGCTGACGGCGGCTCGTCCCAAGATCGCGGACTACCCGTTCACCACTCTCGAGCCGAACCTTGGTGTGTTGGACCTGGGCGACGAAGACAACCGCCGGCCGACGATCGCGGACGTACCCGGCTTGATCGAAGGAGCGAGTTCCGGGGCCGGCCTGGGCCACGCTTTTCTGCGCCACGTCGAGCGGACCCGCATCATCGTCCACGTCGTGGATGGCTCGGATCGTGACCCGGAGTGGAGCTACAACGTGATCCGCGACGAATTGCGGGCCCACGATCCGGCGCTGCTCGCCAAGCCGGCGCTCGTTGCGTTCAACAAGATGGATCGGCCAGAGGCGGCCGAGGCATGGCCGGCATTCCGAAAGGCCCGCGCCGCTGAAGGCGTTGCCGCCGTCGCCATCTCCGCCGCGCAGGGTGACAACCTGGCCGAGCTGCGAGAGAGGCTGGCCGAGCTGCTGCCGTCGTTTGCGGAATTGGCCGAGCCGGCTGAACCGGCCGGCATCGTCATTCATCGCCTCGAGTCGGCCGGGAATGCCTTCGTCGTGGCGCGCGAGAACGGGGTGCTGGTCGTCCACGGCCGACGGATCGAGCGCCTGGCCGCGCAGACGAACTTCGACGTCGAGGAGTCGGCCGAGCGCTTCCAGGAGGACCTCATCCGGCTGGGCATCGACCATGAACTGCGACGCCAGGGAGTGGCGCCGGGCGACACCGTGCGCATCGGCGGAAGCGAACTCGAGTGGGAACCCGACGCCTGGGACGACAGATGACCGACTCGACAAACGGCCCGGACCCTGCGACCCGCTCCGACCAAGCCGCCCGGTTCGCGCCCGGGAGACGGATCGGGATCCTGGGCGGAACTTTCGACCCGGTCCACTACGGTCACCTCGTCATCGCCGAGCAGGTTCGCGAGGCGCTCTCGCTGGACAGAGTGTTGTTCGTCCCAGCCGCGATTCCGCCACACAAGATCGGCGTGGCGATCACTCCGGCGGAACACCGGGCCGCTCTCGTGGAGCTGGCCATCGCCGGCAACCCCAGCTTCGCGGTGAGCCGGATCGAGCTGGAACGCGAGGGGCCCTCTTATACCGCCGACACTCTCCAGGCCCTTACCGACGAGGCGGCTCCACGGGGAGTGGCTCCGGATCTCTTCTTCATCCTCTCGTCCGAGGCGCTGGCCGGCTTCCCGAACTGGCACGATCCGGACCGCATTCTGGCTCTGTGTCGGCTGGCCGTAGTGCAGCGCCCGGGCAGCCCGCTGCCCTCGGGCACCGAACTGGCGGCTCGCTTCGGGCGTCGCGCCGACCGAATCGTCACCGTTGAGACCGTGCCGGTGGCCAACTCCGCCTCGGCCGTGCGCGACCGCGCCGCCGCTGGCCTCTCCATTCGCTATCTCGTACCGCCGGCCGTGGAAGCCTATATCTGCGACCATCGGCTGTATCGTTCAGACAACCCTTCGGAGGACTGCCCCAAGTGACCGACTCCACGCCCTCGACGAAAGCGATGCCAAGTCCGGACGGCCTGCCGCGGCGCCGCAAGCCGCTCGCTCGTGCCGGCGCGCTCGCTTCGTCCGAGGAGGCGCTTGCCGACCTGGAGGCCGCCGCCTTCGAGGCAGAGGCGGCTGCCGCTGAAGCTGCCGCCGCGTCGGCCGAGCCGGAGATCGAGGAAACCCTTCGCCAGCGCGGCCTGCGTCTGAGCTCGCTCGAGATTGCCCGCAAGATCGTTGAGGCGGCGGAGGACAAGAAGGCCGCCGACATCGTCCTGCTGGACGTGTCGGAACTGACATCGATGGCGGATTACTTCGTCATCTGCTCGGGCGGTTCGGAGCGTCAGCTGAGCGCCATCGGGGACGGCGTTGCCGAGAAGCTGCGCGAGGAGGGCGTCAAACCAATCGGTCGGGAAGGCGGGTCCAACTCGCACTGGACGCTGCTCGACTTCGGCGCCGTCATCGTTCACGTGTTTGCGCCGCCGGAACGCGACTACTACCAGCTCGAGCGCCACTGGGCCAAGGCCAAGACGGTCCTGCGGGTCCAATAGAGGCCACTCCGGGGCGCGCCGATCCGAATTCCGAGGGCGCCGCGGGCTGCCGAGCACTCGCGATGTGAACCGGTTTGATCAACATTCTGCGCTCGGTCGTTCAATTCCGTAAACTTCACCAGCCGGCATCGCCTGCCGGAAGTAGCTTGCCCTACTGGAGATCCAGCCACGAGTACGCCCTACACCGCCGAGAGACGACCGCACCGAGCGCCCACCATCGTCGATTACGTCAACATCCGCTGGGTCGACGAGTGGTGCAAGCGCTGCAACATCTGCGTCGAGATCTGTCCGAAAGACAGCCTGCTCCTGACTCATGACGCGATCATCGAAGCCACGGACTGCATCCGCTGCGGTCTGTGCGAACGTTACTGCCCTGATCTCGCGATCGAGGTGCTGCCCAAGCGCGACGCCAGCGGCCAGCTACCCGCCGAGAACCAGGCCGAGGAAGCTGTCTCGGCACAGAAGTCTGCGCCGCACATTCCGGACGTCGCCCGCGGCCCGGCGGTCGCCGGCACGGACCCCCATCGCGGCTTGACGGACACGGAGAGCGCTCCGAACGTCGACCGCGACAACCCGACCTGATCGGACAGGGATCACTGATGACCAAGCGACTTGTCCAGGGAAACGAAGCCGTTCTGCGGGGAGCGATCAAGGCCGGCGCCAGCTTCTTCGCCGGATACCCGATCAGCCCCTCGTCCGAGATCCTGGCGCAGGCCTCGGTCTACGCGGCGAGCCATCCCGAGTTCCGCTTCATCCAGGAAGAGGATGAGATCGCCAGCGCCAACGCCATTCTCGGTGGCAGCCTGGCCGGGGCCAAGTCGTTCACCGCGACCTCCGGGCCGGGCTTCAGTCTCATGCAGGAGGCGATCGGCTACGGCCACAAAGTCGGGATTCCATGCGTGATCGTGAACGTCATGCGCGTGGGACCGGGAACGGGCATGCCAACCATGCCAGGCCAGGGTGATCTCAACCAGACGCGCTACGGCTCGACGGGCGACTACACCAGCATCGTCTTCTATCCGTCCACAGTCGCCGAGTGCTACGAATACGCGATCCACTCCTTCAACGCGGCGGAGGAGAGTCGGAGTCCGGTCATCCTCCTCTCCGACGCTTTCCTCGGTCACCTGAACGAAGTGACGGACCTCGATACGATCGACGTTCCGGTCGTGCCGCGAACGCTCGAGCCGCTCGCCTCCGGCAACACGCGGCTCTTCTCCGGCGTGGCCACGTACTCCGACGGCGAACCGGCCACGGCCGACGCGGACGAATTCATTCGCCAGTACCACGAGTCGCGCGATCACCGCATGCAAGTTGCCGGCCGCTACGCGTTCTACGAATACGGTTGGAACAAGGATGCCGAGACGCTCGTGATCGCCTTCGGGATCACCCGCCGGGTCGCCCAGCCGCTGGCCGCTCACTTCGCGTTGTTCAGGCCCATCCGCATCTGGCCAACCCTGGACAAGGAGTTGACCGAGGTCGCAGGCCGCTACAAGAAGATCATCGTC
>PMKN01000005.1 GCA_003158675.1 Chloroflexota bacterium
TGCAGGTGGACGAAATCGTTCGGGGCGACTGTCACGGGATGTAAGGGTACCGCTTTGCGACGGGGCGGCGGGCAGCGGCGGAGCGGCGGCGGGCGAACGGCACCGCCCGCCTAGCCAGCCGGTCGGGCAACCGGTTCGGCCTGATGGAACTCCCAGACAGTGGCCTCGGAGGTGTCGTGGACGGCGATCCCGGCCGCCAGGAGCCGATCGCGGATAGAGTCGGCGGCGGCCCAATCCCGAGCTTCGCGCGCACGTACACGCTCGGCCAGCAACGCTTCCACGAACGGACCCACCAGCGCGGCCGGATCGCGCGAGCCCTCGACCGCCATCTCGCCTAGACACACGACTGCGGCCCGCAGCGCCGCCCTCGCCTGGGCCAGGGCGTCCGACTGGTCTGTGTCCCGTGACCAGGCTTGGATCGTCTCCTCCAGCGCCAGGATCGCCCGGACCGCGGCCGGGGCGTCGCATTCGTCGAGCGAGGTCTGGAAGATGCGCTCCAGGTTGGCGACCTCGTCGCGCAGCAGGCGTGAGGGCGGGGCCTCGCCCGCAGCACCGTCCGAACGGCCGGTGGCCGCCGACGCGCCAGCCGACGCGGCCGAACCTCCCGGGGAGGCAGCCGTGACCAGGTCGGCAATCGTCAGACTGGCGCCCGCCGGAAAGACGACGCTCGCACCGTCCTTTCGGACCGTCACAGCGCCCAGCCCCATGACGGACGCCGTCCCCTCCCCCAGGTCCAGGACCAGGGCCGTATGGCCGTCGACACCCAGGATGAAGACCTCGCCAGGAAGCTCCGCTTCCAGCGTCTGGAGACGCCTCTCACCCAAATAGCAGAAGCGCGTGTCGTGGTTGCCGCCCTCGGCATTGTCGTAGTGCGGGACGACCGCCACAGGCAGACCCAGCGGCGTCAACAAGTCGAGCCCCGGGAGCCAGCGCGGCGCCTCGCCGGCCTTGTAGATCTCATACACGGGAATGGTCACGCGGCCCAGGGTCAGGGCGGCGGCGCTCGCCATCGTGACCGCCCCGCCGTGTGCCAGTTTGCCGGCCAGTAGCCCTGGAATCTCGGTTCCGGCCCATTGCCGGAGAGCGTAGGTCGGGCTACCGGGGCCGGCGAACACCAGGCTCGCCTCTCGGATGCGGGCGAGGGCAGTCTCGCGGACCAACACGTCGACCTCAGCCGAGCGGAAGGAGGCAACGGTGAAGGGATAGCCGACGCTGTCGCGGAAGTAGTCGAGCGAGCGTTCCGATATGTCGGCCGCGTTCTCCTGGAATCCGTACGGCGTGTCGAGCAGCACCGCGGCCACCGGGCGTCCGCCTAGCCTCTCCAGGATGGAGCGGTGGACCCGGGCCATGGTGGGAGTCGTCTCGCCCGAACCCATGATCGCCAGGATGCGTGGCAGCACGGCGGGCTTCACCGCTCGACGAATCCTGAGAACAGGCCGTCCCCGTCGGCGGCCAGCAATGCATCCGCGAGCTCGGCGGGGTGCTGAGCGTGGATGTCGTGGTCGCCCGCGAACCAGTGGATTCGGCCGGGCACACCCGACGAGCCCAGAGCCGCGGCGGCGGCCTCGGCTCCGGACCGTTTTGCCGTCGTCCAGTCGCTCTCTCCGCCATCGACCGGGACTATCAGAGCCGGCACTCGCAGCGCCGACCACAACTCGGGAGTTCGCTGGCCCCACATCGACTCGAGGATGGCCTTGTGGCGCTCCCGCGTCAACCAGGGCGCAATCGTTTGGTCGGGGCGGATCTCGAAGTTGGCCAGCGACCCTTCGAGTCCTTCCTTTGGCCAGTCGGCATGGTTCTGGCGGAAGTAGGCCTCCACGTCGCTCAGGGGCAGGCCCACGAGGGGCGGCGGAGCCAGGCGCTCCCAGCAGATCTCCCACGTCGGAAAGGCGTCCCGAAGGTCCGTCAGCCCGCCGTCCACCAGGACGATGCCGCGGGTCATGGTCGGATGACGGACGCCGAAGTCGAGCACCACGCCGGCCCCCCACGACTGGCCCACGAGAACTGGGCGGTCGAAACCGAGCGCGCCGATCAGAGCCCGCAGGTCCTCCGAGATCGTGGCGAAGCCGTAGCCCGTGTCCGGCTTGTCGGAGCGACCGTGGCCCCGGAGATCGACGGCCGCCACGGCATGTCCGGCTGCCGCAAGCCGCGGAGCGACGCCATTCCAGAGGCGCGCGTTCGAAGCCAGTCCGTGGACGAGCAGGAACGGCGCCAGATCAGGCTGGACGGCCCCTTCCCAGCGCAGCACCCGCAAGCTCACATCGCTGGCGACTCCGATTCTCTCGTCCCTGGGTTCGATCTCATTCTCCCGTGCAGCGGCACCGATGGTCGCAATGCTAGCGGCGGTGACAAGCCCGGCCCAACCCCAGGCTGCTCGATCCCCTGCACGGAACCGAGCGCTGCCGTTCCGGGAGCCGCTCACGTAGAATCAGGCCGCGACGAGACTCTTCGACACCACGCCTAGACGGAACGGAAGGAGCGAACATGGCCGCCCACGAGGTCACCCTCCTGGACGACGCCGGCATCGCCGATCTCTTGCAGTCATCCCGTCGTATTGCGGTCGTCGGAGCGTCGTCCAACCCTGGCCGGCCTTCTTTCGGTGTCTTTCGGACGCTCGTGGCGGCGGGCTACGAGTGCGTTCCGGTGAATCCCAACGAGACTGAAGTTCAGGGGGTTGCCGCCGTGGCGACGCTGGCTCAAGCCGCAGCAACTGGCCCGATCGACATCGTGGATGTCTTTCGCCGTCCGGAACTCTCCGAAGAGATCGCCCGCGAGGCGGTCGCGATCGGCGCACGCGCCCTGTGGCTCCAGCTGGGCGTGGTCAACTGGGAGAGCGCCCGCATCGCCGCCGAGGGAGGCGTGGCGGTCGTGATGGACCGCTGCACGGCCATCGAGATACGCCGCGTGCCGCACCGCTGATACAACGTGCGACGCCGCCCCGGAGGGCGGCGTCGCACGTGCTGCCTGGAGTGTTCCGCGTTATGGTTCGTCCCTCGGGGCGGTGACGGCCCCAGCGAGCGACCGTATGCATTCTGTCAGGCGGCGGGTCATTCTGGACCTCACCCCACTTATCCATGCAGGGCAGGCTCCAAAGGACCACGCTCGGGCGGTACCCACCCGGCATGGGCCGCCCCTAGCGGATGGCGAAGCCCACGAAAACCAGGGCAAATCCGACGATGGTTACCAGCCCGCCGACCTGGGCCCGGCGACGCATCTGCTGCGCCATCAGCGAGGCCGCGCTCGGGCCGTCGTCGCGGAGGCGGGAGCCGCGCCAGCCCTCGTACCGGGCGATGTTGTCCTCCTGGGCCTTGATCTCCTGGTAGCGCCGCCAGGGGCCGCGCGCACGCGTGTATCCGCCGACGATGAGGACGACGCCTGCGCCCCAGAGGATCAGGTTGATCGGGCTCACCAGCAAACTCCTCGTCCGCCTACTCGGCCTTGTCCAGCCGCTCTCGTAGGGCAGTCTGTACGAGCGCGGCATTGGCCTGGCCCCGCGTCGCTTTCATGACCTGGCCCACGAGAAAGCCGAGCGCAGCCGTCGTGCCGGCTCGATAGTCCGCGACGGCGGCGGGGTTGGCCACCAGAACCTGGTCAACCGCACTGCCGAGCGCACCGGCGTCGGAAATCTGCCGGAAGCCCCGCGCTTCGACGATCGAGGCGACGCGAGCGCCGGAGGCGAAATGCTCGGCGAACACTTCCTTCGCGTTGGTGCCAGAAACTGCGCCGTCGGCAACGAGCTTGATGAGGGCCGCGAGTTCGGCCGGGACGACCTTGTCGGCGGCCGCCCTCTCCCCTTTCGCCAGCCGCAAGTACTCGCCGGTCACCCAGTTGGCGAGCAGCTTCGCAGGTGCTCCCGTCTGCGCGGCCAGAGTTCCCTCGAACAACTCCGCCGCCGCTGAATCGTTGACCAGAACGTCTGCGTCGTAGGCCGACAGCCCGTGAACCTCCCGGTAGCGCCGTCGCCTCGCCGCAGGCAGCTCCGGCAGACGGGCGCGAATCTCGGCCAGCCATTTGGGCGAGGTCAGCAGCGGCGGCAGATCCGGCTCCGGGAAATAGCGGTAGTCGTTCTCCTCTTCCTTGGGCCGCATGTGGTAGGTCGACTGCCGGCCTTCGTCCCAGCCGCGCGTCTCCATCGTGACCTTGCGGCCGCCGTCGATCATTTCGGCCTGGCGCTCGATCTCGAAGGCGATCGCCCGCTCAACCGCCCGCATCGAGTTCATGTTCTTGACCTCGACCCGCGTCCCGAACGCCTCCCGGCCGCGCGGCCGGATGGAGACGTTGGCCTCGACCCGCATCTGACCGTTCTCCATCTCTGCGTCCGACGCCCCGATCGTCCGCATCAGCAGACGCAGCTCCTCGGCGTAGCGACGTGCCTGCTCGGCGGTCCTGATGTTCGGCTCCGTCACGATTTCCATGAGCGGCATGCCCGATCGGTTGTAGTCGATCAGGCTGACGCGACGCGGCGAGCCGTCCGGGGCGAGGCCAAGCTCCGAATGGATCAGCCGGGCGGTGTCCTCCTCGAGATGCGCCCGCCGGACGAGAACGGTAAACGGGCCCTCACTCGTGTCGAAGGTCAGCCGGCCGTTGGCGGCGAGCGGTAACTGGTACTGGCTGATCTGGTAGCCCTTCGGGATATCGGGATAGAAGTAGTTCTTCCGATCCCAGCGTGTCGTCGTGGCGACCTCGCCCTCGATGGCGAAGCCGGTCGCGATCACCCACTCCACTGCCGTCTTGTTGATCGTGGGCAGAACGCCAGGCAGGCCCAGACAGACCGGACAGCAGCGGCTGTTCGGCGCTGCTCCTTCGATGTCGGTGGCACAGCCGCAGAACATCTTGCTCACGNNGCAGTGGATCTCGATGCCGATGACAGCCTCGTACCGCTTCAGCGCCGCGCTCGCGGCGACAGCGGCTGTCGTCACGCCTCGCCCCTGCGCCGCTTGACGAAGCGCTCGATACGAACCAGCGCCTCGCGGATCTCGGCCTCGCTGGTGGCGTAGCAGCAGCGGACGTGACCCTCGCCAGCCTCGCCGAAGGCAGTACCCGGCACCACGGCAACGGACTCTTCCTGTAGCAGAGCCTCGGCGAAGGCGTCACTGGAGAGCCCCGTGGAGGTAACCTGCGGGAAGGCATAGAAGGCCCCGAGCGGCTCGAAGGTTCGAAGGCCGATGGCGTTGAAGCCATCGACTATCAGGCGCCGGCGGGTGTCGTACTCCGCGACCATGCGATGAACGTCCGGTTCACCGGTCTTGAGCGCCTCTAGGGCCGCGTCCTGGGCGACGGTGGGAGCGCACATGATGACGTACTGGTGAACCTTGAGGATGCCTTCGAGGATCTCCGACGGGGCGCACACGTAGCCGATGCGCCAGCCGGTCATCGCGTACGCCTTGGAGAAACCGCCCATCAGAACGGTTCGGCGGCGCATGCCGGGCAGCGAGCTCATCGTCCGCGACTGGTAGCCACCGTAGACGAGCCGGTCGTAGATCTCGTCGCTGTAGACGAGAAGGTCGTGCCGGACGGCAATGCGGGCGATCTCGTCCTGAGCCTCGGGCGGCAAGACCGCACCCGTGGGATTACACGGGTAGTTGATCAGGATGGCCTTGGTCCGCGGCGTGATCGCCGCCTCGACCTTGGCCGGATCGAGCGCGAAGTCCTCATCGATGGTCGTCGGAACGCCGACGGGGATTCCGCCGGCGAAGACGACGCACGGCCGGTATGAGACGTACGAGGGCTCGTGCAGGATCACCTCGTCGCCCGGATCGATGGTGGCTCGGACGGCCACGTCCAGCGCCTCCGACGCGCCGATCGTGATCAGGATCTCCTCGGTCGGGTCGTAGCGAACGCCGTACATGCGCTCGATGTGGTGGGCCAGCGCCCGCCTCAACTCGAGCGTGCCGTAGTTGGAGGCATAGTGGGTTCGGCGCGAGGCCAGGCTGTGTCGGCCGGCCTCGATTACCTGCTGGGGCGTGTCGAAGTCGGGCTCGCC
Organism: Chloroflexota bacterium; assembly: GCA_003158675.1. GTDB lineage: Bacteria > Chloroflexota > Limnocylindria > Limnocylindrales > CSP1-4 > Fen-1039. The sequence goes on from PMKN01000005.1 coordinate 5,984, forward strand.
GACGCCGAGGCTGATCACGTCGGTCATCGTCGCCAGGATGTCGAAGAAGCGGCGGATCCCCGAGCGCGGGACCTCGTCGACGCGTCGGGCCAGAACTCGGGTCGAGAGTGGCGGGCGCTCCAGCTCCGCCTTCGAGTTGAGGATCGATGGATCGGTGGTGAGTCGGTTGCTGCCGGTGCGGGTGGTCGGGGTAGTCATCGGTGCGTCCTCAGGCTGGGTCGGCCGATTCCATCGGCCGTACGCTGCCCGAGCCCTCGACGGAGGCGCCTGCGTTGCGCAGTCTCCGCTCGACCGGGCTGGGCGTGGTCGGATCGTCGGTCAGGTGCAGCTCGGCGGGCTCGAGGGCCCGCCAGGGTGCTCTGGCCGTGATCCCTTCGTACGCACGTGCTAGACGAAGCATCGAGAGTTCGCGCCACGGCGCCCCGACGATCTGCAGACCCACGGGGAGGCCGTCCGAGAGCCCGGCCGGGATCGACATGCCCGGCAGACCGGCCATGTTGATCGGCAGAGTGCAGGCGTCCGAAAGGTACATGGCCACCGGATCGGCCATCCTCGCACCCAGAGGGAATGCGACGGTGGGGCTCGTCGGCGCGCAGATCGCATCGAAGCCGGCCGCCCAAACCGCATCGAAGTCCGCTTTGATGAGGGTCCGCACCTTCTGAGCTTTCAGGTAGTAAGCGTCGTAGTAGCCGGCGGAGAGCGCGTAGGTGCCAAGCATTATCCGGCGCTTGACCTCGGACCCGAAGCCGGCACCTCTTGTCCTCAGGTAGTCGGCAATGAACTCGCCGGACGAGCGGTCGGCCAGACCGTACTTGACGCCGTCGAAGCGGGCCAGGTTGGAACTGCATTCGGCCGGGGCGATGATGTAGTACGTGGCCAGGCCGTAGTCCGTGTGCGGCAGGCTGACTTCCTCTACCCGAGCGCCGGCCGCCTCCATGGCCGCGACCGCTTCGCGCACTCGGGCGGCCACTCCGGGCTCCATGCCCTCGACGAAGTACTCCTTGGGCAGGGCGATGCGGCGGCCCTTCAGGTACGAGGCAGCTTCGTCGTCGCTCCGCGGAAGCTGGAGTAGCTCCGACGGCACGGGTTCCGGGGCGCTGGTCGCGTCGCGCTCATCGCGGCCGGAGACCGCGTGGAGCAGCAGGGCAGCGTCGCGGGCGTCACGGGCGAATGGCCCGATCTGGTCCAGGCTGGAGGCGAAGGCCACGATGCCGTAGCGGCTCACCCGCCCATAGGTGGGCTTCAAGCCGACGACACCGCACAACGAAGCTGGCTGGCGGATGCTGCCACCCGTGTCCGTGCCGATGCCGAGCGGGGTGTGGTAGGCCGCGACCACGGCCGCCGAACCGCCCGAGCTGCCGCCGGGAACGCGTGTCAGATCCCAGGGATTAGCCGTCGGGCCGTACGCGGAATGCTCCGTGGACGAGCCCATGGCGAACTCGTCNNTCCATGTTGGTCTTGCCGAGGATCACGGCGCCGGCCTCGCGCAGGCGGGCCGTCACGGTGGAGTCGAACGGGGCGACGTAGCCCTGCAGGATCTTCGAGCCGGCCGTGGCCTGGCCGCCCTTCACCGAGACCAGGTCCTTGAGCGCGACCGGGACGCCGTAGAGCGGATGGAGGGCGGTGAGCGCCGCAGCGCCGGCGCGGCGCGCCTCGGCCAGGCGGCGATCGGCAGTGTCGGCCTGGGCCAGGGCACCGGCGCGGTCGATTGCGAGCCAGCCGTTGAGGGCGCGATTCTGCCGCTCGGCAACCGCGAGATGGGCTTCGACCAGCGCGCGCGAACTGACCTCGCCGGCGCGGAGCAGGCGCGACATCTCGTGGGCGTGGAGGCGGGTGAGATCGGCCACGTGTCAGGCGCCCCCCTCGCCGCCCAGGATCGCGGGTACGACGAAGTGGTCGCCGCTGCGCTCCGGCGCGTTGGCGAGGGCATCCTCGACCGACAGCGACTCGGTCACGGAATCTTCGCGCAAGATGTTCGCTAGCTCGATCGTCTGGGCCGTCGGCGGAATGTGCTCCGTGTCGAGCGCGGAGAGGATGGTGTACTGGTCGAGGATATGGTTCAGCTGGTCCTCCAGGCGCGCCAGCTCATCCTCGGTCAGACCGAGGCGCGCGAGGTGGGCGACGTGCTCGACATCGGCACGGGAGAGCGTGGCCATGCGCGGGATGATACCGGACGGAGCATCTGTGGAGCGAACGGCAACACGAGGGCAGATCTTTCCGAATCAGTCGTCGCAATAGGCAACAGTTGCGTCGAAGGCGTTTCCTATCGTCACGCGAGTGAACATAGCAGATGGACCTGCCACGGCCGGCGTCGGCCGCACGGCCCCACTCGTATCGTAAAGTTGCGCTCTCCCGAGCCCGCACCTGAGGGACCGATGACTTCGTTCGAGATCCGGGAGATGACCCCGCCCGACGTCGACGCCGCCGTGGCCCTGGCGCTGGCCCAGGGCTGGCGCGACAGGCGCCTCTTCTACAACATGGTTCTGCGCCTGCCATCGTGCCAGCCGCTCGTCGGCACCCTCGATGGGCGTGTCGTTGCCACGGGGCTCGGGGTCGTGAGCCGTCCGGTTGGCTGGATCGGCGCGATCGTGGTCGCCGTCGATCAGCGGCGGCGCGGCTTCGGACGGGCGATGACCGAGCAGATATGCGAGCGGCTGCGTGTCGCCGGCTGCGCCACGCTCTCGCTCGAGGCCACGGACGCGGGCCGGCCTCTGTACGAGCGGCTCGGGTTTCGGCTGACCACCACCTACCACCAGCTCCAGGCCGACCACCTCGACGAGCCACCGGTGCCGCCCGACCGTGCCCGCGTCCGAATGCTCACCGGGGCCGATCTGCCGGCCGTCCTGGAACTCGATCGACTTGCGACCGGCGAGGACCGTACGGCCGCGCTCGAGGATCTGGCGACCGCTGGCGGGTGGGTCCTTCTCGAGGACTCGCCCCGGCCCGGACTGCGCGGCTTCCTGCTGCCGGCCGAACGTGCGTACGGCGCCGTGATCGCGCCGAGGCCGCGGGATGGCATCTATCTGCTCGATCTGCACCGCTACGTCATCCCTGCCGGAGCTCACGTTCGAGCCGGCGTGCCCCACGACCACGCGGCCGGCTGGCACGAACTGGAGGCACGCGGCTGGCACGAGACCTGGCGGGCGCCTCGCATGCTTCTCGGTCCGGACGTCGATTGGCACCCCGAGATGATCTGGGGCCAGATCAACTCAGCGATGGGTTGATAGGCCGCGGCCGGAGCCACTCCCTACGGCTCTCCCGCCACCAACTTCCGGAACCCCGCCTCGTCGAGCACGGTCACACCCAGCTCCTGGGCTTTCGCGAGCTTGGACCCGGCGTTCTCACCCGCGACCAGGTACGAGGTGTTCTTCGAGACCGAGCCCGACGCTCGGCCGCCCGCGGCGCGGATCGCTTCCTCGGCCGCGGCACGGTCCCACCCGGAGAGCGTTCCGGTGACGACGACTGACTTGCCGGCGAGAGGGCCGGCGGCGGCGCCACTCCCCGGAGCCAATCGTCTGGCGGGCGGCTCGGCAACTACGCCGGCATCGACGAGATCCGTCAGCACGGCGGCGGTCTCGGGCGCGCCGAAGTACCCGGCGATACTGCCCGCCACCACGGCTCCGACGCCCGGCACTTCCTGGAACTCCTCGGTCGTGACGGTTGGCAGCGACCGGGCCACTAGAGCCGTCCATTCGCGGGGATCCATACCTTGTGCCGGCCAGCGTTCGGCGATCCATCCGGCAAGGTCGATGGCGGTCTGCTCGCCCACCTGGGGAATTCCAAGCGAATTGAGAACCCGCGCCAGTGGCCGCCGGCGCGACCTTTCGATCGAGGCCCTCAGGTTCTCGGCGCTCTTGCGGGCAAACCGGTCGAGGCTCACAAGGTCGGCGATCGTCAGCCGGTAGAAGTCGCCGCGCGTCCTCACGAGGCCGCGCGCCAGGAGCTGCTCCAGCACCGCCCAACCGGCGCCTTCGATATCCATCCCGCCCCGACCGGCGAAATGGGCGAACTCCTGAGCCAGCCGCGCCGGGCACGTTTGATTGGGGCAATAGACCCGCACCGCGCCCTCGTCTCGGGCGACGGCCGTGCCGCACACCGGGCAGGCGGCCGGCATCTCGAAGATCCGTTCCGCCCCGGTCCGCCGCTCAGGCAGCGGCCGGACCACCTCAGGTATCACGTCGCCGGCCTTCTGGAGGACGACCCAGTCGCCGATCCGCAGGTCCTTGCGGCGGACCTCGTCCAGGTTGTGTAGGGTCGCTCGCGCCACCGTCGAGCCCGCCACGCGGGCCGGCCGCATGTGGGCGACCGGTGTCAGCGTCCCGGTTCGGCCCACGTAAGGAACGATGTCCTCCAGAACCGTCTCGACCTGCTCGGGCGGGAACTTGTAAGCGATCGCCCAGCGCGGCGCTCGAGCCACCATCCCGAGCCTCTCCTGCTGGTCGAAGCGGTCGACCTTCACGACGACCCCGTCGGTCTCATACGGCAGCTCATGACGTTTATCGCGCCACTCTTCGAGGAAGCGGCAGACGCCATCGATGTCGAGGCCTTCGGCTCGATCGGGGTTGACCGGCAAGCCAAGGGCGGCCAGCCGGACGAGCGCTTCGGACTGACTGCCAACGGTCGGCTGCCCATCCGGCCCGTCCTCGATGAGCTGGTAGGTCCACGAAGACAGGCGCCGCCCGGCCGTGACTCGGGGGTCCTGCTGGCGCAGCGAGCCCGCGCCGCTGTTGCGTGGATTGGCGTACGTCGGCAGCCCAGACTCCTCGCGCTCGGCGTTGATGCGGGCGAACTCGGCCTTTGGCATGAAGACCTCGCCACGGACCTCCGCCGTAGCAGCCTCGAGCAGCCTTTCCGGCAGCACCGAGATCGTCCGCAGGTTGGTTGTCACGTCTTCGCCGGTCGTGCCATCGCCTCTCGTCGCGCCCTGGACGAAGAGGCCTCGCTCGTAGCGCAGTGAGATGGCCAGGCCGTCGATCTTCAGCTCGGCCACGTAGCGGAGGTCCGGCGCCGGATCGGGGGCCGGCGCCAATCCCAAGCCGCGGCGGACGCGCTGGTCGAAAGCCCGCAGCTCGTCCTGGTCGAACACGTTCCCGAGGGACAGCATCGGCCGCCCGTGGACGACCTCTCCGAAGGCGCCCGTGAGAGCCGCACCGACCCGCTGGGTCGGCGAGTCGGGCGTGATCAGGGCCGGAAACGCGGTTTCGATAGCCACGAGTTCGCGCATCAGGCCGTCGTAGTCGGCGTCGCTGAGCTCGGGCGCGTCCTGCTGGTAGTAGAGCTCGCTTGCGCGCCGGAGTGTCGGCACCAGCTCGGCGTGGCGCTCGCCGGCGGCATCGGCTCCCAGAACTCGAGCAGCGTCCACCACCTCGTCCGCCACGGGCAAGCCGACCGTCCGATCCTTCGACTCGGTCACCGCTCGCCTCCAATGAGCCGGTGGATGCCGGCTTATGCGAGCCTCGGCCGCGGCGCGAAAGCCGGATCAGCTTTCGGTCGGCAGCTCCGACTTCAACAACTCGGCATATGGGGCCAACACCTTAGCGTGCGGCCAGGTATCGGTCAGCAACCTGGTGACGACCTCGTTCTCACTGCTCGTGAGGTATGGGACCTGCTCCGGGTCTCGCACCGTCGCCTTGACCAGCGCGTGCGGGAACTTGTCGAAGGGCGGGATCAGGTTCCCGATGTAGCCCTCGATCTCACAATCCTTGTATTCCGGGAAGTTCCACGTCTGCCACGCCCGCCGGAAGTCCTCGTTGTAGACCTCCAGCCACGTCCCGAAATCGACTGCGAACCCATTCGTTAGCTTGACGGGCAGGATCACCCGGATGAAGAAGCCGATGGTCTTGACCGCCAGGAATGGATCGCCACCCCACGTGTCGAGAAGCTCGGGGTGGATCTCGTCGATGACGTCGGGCTGTTCGAAGGTGACGGAGAACGGCCGTCCTCGGGGGTCTGGGGCGAAGCCGCAACAGGTGCACGGCTCGAGTACGGACTTGCCGCCGACCTTGGATCGACTGGCTCGCGAGATGTTCGACTTGGTCATCTTTCGGAAGCTTCCTGCCTGGACTTATTCATATGACGGTTAGGGCAAGCGTGCCGGTTTGCCGCCACATGGTAGCGGAGCTTGGGGTCGGCGGTTTGCGACGGCGGCCCAAGGAGCGAGACTCAGCCGAGCAACTCCAGGTTGGCGACGCTCGCGAGAAGGGTCTTGACCCCACCGCCGTTGGAGAAGGCCACCACTACCTCCTCGTCGCTGCGAGTCAGCTTGGAGGTCACGACGATGCCGTCTCCAAAACGGGAGTGACGGACGCGGTCGCCGTCGCGGAACTGCCGCTCCCCGGGGATGCGGGGACGTGACGCCAGAGCCGGGGGGGATGCGAACGGAGGCCCCGAGCTTGCGCGGCGCGGCGAACCGCCACTCTCCGGCGGGACGTCCAGGCTCCCCGAGTGCGCCCCCGACGAATAGGCGTCGCGTCGGGCCCCGAGATCGCGGGTGGGCCGGAACGCCTCGCCTGGCCTGGGCGCCCCCGGCTGGCCGCTGCCCGACCGCCAGGCGCCGCCCCCCGCGCGGAGCGGCGTGCCGAATCGGGTGCTCAGCCGTCGTCCGAATACCAGCTCCGGATCAACCTGGCCGACGTCGTCGTCGAAATCGTCGGAGGCGCCCAGCCGCGGCCCGGTCATGAGGGCAGCTGGGATTTCGAAGAGGAATCGGCTCGGGACCGAGAGGCCGCCCTGACCCCATGTGGCTCGGCGAGCGGCATGCGACAAGAACAGCCGCCGCTTGGCCCGCGTGATCCCGACGTAGGCCAGTCGCCGCTCCTCTTCCAGCTGCTTCTCGTCGTCGAGCGACCGGCTGTGCGGGAAGACGCCTTCCTCGAGGCCGGCGATGAAGACGATCGGGAATTCGAGGCCCTTCGCGGCGTGAAGAGTGATGAGCGTGACGGCGTCGGCGTTGGCTTCGTAGGAATCTTGATCCGCGACCAACGCCGTCTCTTCGAGGAACCTGTCCAGGGCGTCGTCCGGCGCGAGGTCGTCGTAGCGGGTCGTGACCGAGCGCAGCTCCAGGAGGTTGGCCCACCGCTCCTCGCCCTCCTCGGAGCCGTCCGCAAGCATCGCCCGGTAGCCCGATTCCTCGAGGACCGCGTCGAGCAATTCCGGCAGCGGCAACACTCCGATGCGGGTCCGCAGCCGCGCAACCAGGGTCGCGAAACCGCCGATAGCGCCGCGCGCCCTGGAGCCCAGCGCCTCGATCCGACCCTCTGCAGAGGCGTTGATCGCGGCCCAGTAAGTGCCCGCGACCGAGCCGTCGGCCTGCGTGGCCTCGTCTTGCGGTGCCGCCGCCTCGTGGGCCGCCACCTCGTGGGCCGCCACCCACGCCCGCAACTCCTCCAGGCTCTTTTCGCCGATGCCCCGGGTCGGAACGTTGAGCACTCGCTCGAAGCTGACCTGATCGGCGTCGTTGCGGAGGATTCGCAGGTACGCAAGCGCGTCCTTGACCTCCCTGCGCTGGTAGAAACGGGTGCCGCCCACGAGCTGATACCGGATGCTATATCGCAGAAACGACTCTTCGATTGCGCGGCTCTGAGCGTTGGTCCGGTACATCACCGCGACGTCGCGCCGCTCCCAGTGCTCGGCCTCGTCGTCCGCGCGGCGGGTCAGGATCGTTCCGCGGCCGCCGGTCAGATCCCCGATCTGGCGGGCGATCCACTCCGCTTCCTCCTCCTCGTTGTAGGCCTCGAAGCGCTGGATCTGCCGTCCGCCAGAGTTCTCCGTCCAGAGCTTCTTGTCCTTGCGAGCCGAGTTCTTGGTGACGACAGCGTGTGCCGCGTCGAGGATCAGCTGAGTGGAGCGGTAGTTCTGCTCCAGCTTCACGACCGTCGCGCTCGGGTAGTCGCGTTCGAAATCCAGGATGTTGCGGATGTCGGCACCGCGCCACGAGTAGATCGACTGGTCGTCGTCCCCCACGACGCAGACGTTCTTGTGCGCCGCCGCGAGAGCCTTGACCCAGAGATACTGGGGCCGGTTGGTGTCCTGATACTCGTCCACGTGGAGATAGCGCCAGCGGCCCTGGTATCGCTCCAGGACGCCCGGTGACTCGTGGAACAGCCGAACCGCCTCCAACAGGAGGTCGTCGAAGTCGAGCGCGGCGGCCGATCGAAGACGTGTCTGGTAGCGCCGGTACAGCCGGGCTATCTCGCGCTCACGATGGGTGTGGGCGTTCTGAGCGAGGAAGTCGCCATCGATCATCTCGTTCTTGGCCCGGGATATGGCGCCCAGTATCGCGCTCGGCTTGTATTCGCCGGTGATCGGCAGATCTTCCTCACGCAGGATCTGCTTCATAAGAGCCTGCTGGTCGTCCGTGTCGTACACGACAAAATGGGGGTCGATGCCGATGGCGCTGCCGTCCCGCCGCAGAACGCGGGCGCACAGGGCGTGGAATGTGCCCATGGCAACTTCACGACCGGCTTCCTCCCCCACCAGGCCGTTGATGCGGGCACGCAGTTCCGCGGCGGCCTTGTTCGTGAAGGTGACAGCCAGGATCTGCCACGGCCGAACGCCCTTGACGCCGACAAGGTACGCAACGCGGTGGGCCAGCACTCGTGTCTTGCCGCTACCAGCCCCAGCCAGGATCAACACCGGTCCGTCCGTCGTTTGAACGGCCCGCTGTTGCTCAGGGTTGAGGCGATTCAAGATCCGCTGAGCCAGGGCGTCAGCGGCGGCCTGGCGTTCGGCGAGCGCGACGGGCTCCGGCTCGAACGGAGACGGTTCGATGGGCTCGATGCGCGGGCCGTCGAAGGCCTCCGGCGGGGCCTCGGCCGGGGGCGGGGGCAGCTCGTCGGGCGCACCCGGGATTGGCGGCTCACGGTCCACGCGGTCTTCAGATTTGGCGTCGGCCCTGTCACTCACCCGAAGATTGTAGAAGCGGCCCGTCGACCCCGGCTCGTTGCCAAGGAAGGCGATCTACGAGGCCGACGGGACCGCGACCGGGGTGGCGAGCTGCGCCGGCGGGGGCACCTCGATGGGCGCGACGCGGTTGTAGTTGGACAGGACCAGGCGCATCGCAGCCGATCCGGACGCGGGATCTGAGGCATGAATGTCCATCCGCTCGACTCGGAAGTCCGACTGGTAGACCCACAGGTCCAGGATCGCGTATCCCGCTCCCACGCCGGTCAGACTCAGCTGCGACTGGACAACGTCCGGCTTCGCCTGGACTTGGATGTGGTAGCACGGGCCGTAGGGCTCCGCTTCCGTGCCGATCAGTTTCGGGCTCAGGGTCTTGTCCGCGGCGATGGCCAGGATGGCGCTGACAAGCGCAACTGGACCGCTGGTCTTGTTCGTCGGGTCGTAGGTCAGGGTCGATTCGGCCACCTGGGTGAACACATTCTGGCCGGGCGAACGGACGTACGCGAAGCCGCCGACGATTACCGCCTCGCCGGCCAGATCCGGCAGGCTGGGCAGCGTGCCCACGATGTGAGCGGTTACGTTGACCAGATCGATGTCGCCGGTAGCCGTGCCGCCGTCAAGCGAAATCGCGGCTACCGCCGGCGACGGCGACGGCGACGGCAACGGAGACGGAGTCAGCGACGCAACGGCGCTGGCGGAGGACAGCGCGGTTCCGCTCGAGGCAGCCGTCGCGGAGGGGCTGGCGGTCAGCGTCGCGGCCGCGGAGCTCGTATCCGCCGGGCTCGGAGAGGGAGTCTCGAAGCCGAACAGGAACTGCCCTTTGGACGACAACTCGAAGTGAACGGAGTCGTAGCTCTGCATCGCAGCTACCGTCTTGTCGAGGACCTGGCGCACGTCGGTCAAAGGAGCCGAGGCCGTGCAACCGCTGACGAGGGCAACTATCACGACCAGGCAGCCGGCCGCGATTGCGATAGACCTGCGAAGAATCACCTAACTCCTCCTGTCGGGGCGCCGGCCCAAGACTCTATCCTCTCGACGCCAGTCTCGCATGCCGCGCCTGCTGAACGCTGCCTCCCGAGGTCACGCCACGCCCGCCAGATAGTGGCAGGCCTCGGACATTTCGGCCCTGGGCCTGGAAATTGCGTCTCAGAAGACGCTGGCGGCTCGCGTCGCGCTAGCTGGTGGCTATGTTGCTCGGGGCCGGGGCGTTGATCGTCACCGCCTGGTTGTACCTGGTGAGCGTAACAACTACGTCGAGATTGCCGAGCGTACTCGAGCTGCCTTTCACCTCGAGCTTGGCCGGCCGAAGGTCGTCCATGTAGACCCAGATCTCGACCGCGGCACTGTCGAGAGTCATACCTGCCGTAGCGGACCCGCCTGCCGCGCCTAGCAAGGTGTTGATCTTGTCGAGCGGGAGCGAGTAGGAGATGTCGTAGGCGTCCTTGCCGTCCACCTTGGCCGTCGGCTTGAGGGTGGCCACGACACCGGCATCATCGAGGGACTTGCGCAGAGAAGCGATCTGGTCCGAAATAGCGCCGCTGGCGAGGGCTCCCGGACTCGGCAGCGCCAGCCCGGTGGTATCGCTGAGCTTGGACTTGCTGAACTTGGAACTCGACAGGGAAATCTGCGTGTACACGTAGCCGTCGACGACGACGACCTCGCCGGTCGTGCCCAGCAGGGCCGGGACGGCGAGCTTGAGATCCGCAGCCTGCTTGGCGATATCGACGTCGCCTTCGACGGTCGTCCCGGTCAGGTCCACGTTGCCACTGAGAAGGCTCCCCGAAGCGCCACCCAGCGAACCGGCGTTGACCTTGCCGCTGACCTCGATCTTGACGTGGAGCGACTGGATAGCCGTTGCGCTGGCTATGGCCCTGGTGACGACCTCCTGCGGGTCGGTGATCGGCGGGGGTGTCGGCGTGCCTGAGCTGCCCGCGCAGCTACCCGCGACGACGATGCTCGAAAGGGCGATCAGCGCGAGCGCCAGCTTCGGTAGACGAGACACGGTCGAGCCTCCCTGCAAATTGCATGTCGCACGAACGATCGCCGTCCGAACACGACCCTGTCAATGGCACGACACGGTACCTCCGGCCGGGCATGGGGCGCAGAAAAGTCGGAACCCCGGTCGACCCGGGGTTCCGAAGGACCTGCATATTGCGGGGCTGCACGGCCCCTTGGGTTCCTACTTGGACGGGTTGATGTCGCTCGCGGCCGGTGCCGTGACCGTGACCGGGACGTCGTAGTTGGTGATCGTCATGACAAAGTCGATTGTTCCGACCGAGGTGGATGCGCCCTTGACCTCGACCTTGGCAAGCTGCGAGTTGTCCTTGTAGATCCACACGTCAGCGGACGCCGAATCGATCGTCACGGCGGGTCCCGCGCTTCCCTGCGCCGCGAGAGCGGCATTGATCTTGTCGAGCGGGAAGGAGATGTTGATGTGGTTGGCGTCCTTGCCGCCGATCTGATCGACACCGACCAGAGTCGCCTTGACACCCGCCGCATCCATCTGGGCCTTGAGTTGCGTCAGCTCATCGGAGATGCTCAGCGTCGCGGCAGCAGCTGGCGTGGGCACCGGCAGCCCGGCCGCGAGGCTCGAAAGGCTGTTGAGATCCTGCTTCGTGTACTTGGGCCCGAGAAGACTGACCTTGTAGTACAGAACCCCGCCCGTGAGGATCAGCCCCCCGGTCAGCGGGACGTTGCCCAACATCGCCATGGGCGGGACGTTGAAGGTCAGGTTGGCGGCCTTACCGGCCACGTCCACGTCCCCCTCGATGGCCGTTCCATCGAGCGTGACGTCGGATGTGATCGCCTTGGCGGAGGTGCCGGCCTCGGCCTGGAGAATCGCTTTCTTGATCGTTCCGGAGACCTCGATCTTGATGTGGAACGACTTGATCGCGGACCCACCCGAGATTGCGGACGTGATGATTGCGTTGGGGTCGCTTGCATCGGCGACAGAAGGCGCGGAAGTCGCGGCGGAGGTGTCGGCAGAGGTCGCGGCGGCGCTCGCTGCGGCGGAGGTGTCGGCAGAGGTCGCGGCGGCGGTCGCGGCGGCGGTCGCTGCGGCGGAAGTGGCCCCGGCGGCCGCGGGGATTGGCGTGGCGCTGCTCGTGCAGGCACTGGCGACGACTAGGACGATGCCCGCCAGCAGCGAAAGGATCGGTCTGGATGCACGGAACACGGTTGAATGAACCTCCTCTAGGGCTTGGTCTGACGGCCAGATTGGCTCCCGACCGTTGACGTGTCAAACGAATAGGTGACTTCACGCAAACTGTCTCACCCTGCAGACAGAGAGCCCCGGGCTATGAACCCGGGGCTCCTTCTTGCCGGTCGGCCGGAGATGCCGTCGGCCTGCGCTCGGAGAACTAGAAGTCCATGTCGCCGCCACCACCACCGTGGTTGTGGCCGGCGCCTCCAGCGTCCTTCTTCTCGGGGATGTCCGTGATGAGCGTCTCGGTCGTCAGGACCATCTTGGCGATCGAGGCGGCGTTCTCCAGCGCGGAGCGGGTCACCTTGGCAGCGTCCACGATGCCCTTCTCGAACATGTCGCCGAACTCACCCTTGAGGGCGTCGTAGCCGAAGCCGACCTTCATGCCGCGAACCTGATCGACGATGACTTCGCCATGGGCGCCCGCGTTGTCGGCAATCTGGCGGATCGGGTACTCGAGAGCCCGGCGGACGATGTCGACACCGACCTGGGAGTCCGGGTCCTTGAGCTTGAGCTTGTCGAGAACGGCCTGGCAGTGCAGCAGGGTTGCCCCGCCGCCGGCGACCATGCCTTCCTCGATGCCAGCCCGCACGGTGGACAGAGCGTCCTCGATGCGGTGCTTCTTCTCTTTGAGCTCGACCTCGGTNNACGCCGCCGGCCAGCTTGGCGAGGCGCTCCTGGAGCTTCTCGCGGTCGTAGTCCGATGTCGTCTCTTCGATCTGGGCCTTGATCTGGGTCATGCGGCCCTTGATTGCCTCGGGAGCGCCGGCCCCGTCGACTATCGTCGTGTCGTCCTTGGTGGCGACGACGCGGCGGGCCTCGCCGAGGTCCTCGGCGGTGACGGAGTCGAGCTTGCGGCCGACTTCCTCGCTGATGACGGTGCCGCCGGTCAGGATGGCGACGTCGCGGAGCATCTCCTTGCGCCGATCGCCAAAGCCTGGGGCCTTGACCGCGAGCACCTGGACGGTGCCGCGCAGCTTGTTCACGACNNTTCACGACCAGGGTCGCGAGCGCCTCACCGTCGACATCCTCGGCGATGATCAGCAGCGGGCGGCCGATCTGAACGGCTTTCTCGAGAGCGGGCAGCATATCCGGGACGCTCGAGATCTTCTTGTCGGTGATCAGGATCTTCGGGTTGTCGAGGACCGCTTCCATGCGATCGGAGTTGGTCACGAAGTAGGCCGAGATGTAGCCCCGGTCGAACTGCATGCCTTCGGTGTATTCCTTCTCGAGACCGAGAGACTGGCCTTCCTCGACAGTGACGACGCCGTCCTTGCCGACC
>PMKN01000035.1 GCA_003158675.1 Chloroflexota bacterium
GGTCACCTACCTCCACCCGCTTCTGGAGCCGTACCTCAATCGGACCTACGGCGTCTTCGTCTACCAGGAAGACATCATGTCCGCGTCCACGGCGCTGGCCGGCTTCACCGGTCCCGAGGCCGACATGCTCGGCTACGCGATCCGCAAGAAGAAGGCGGCGCTCATGACGCAGATGCGTCAGAAGTTCGTCGCCCAGGCGGCCGAGCGGGGCGTCAAGCCATCGGTCATCGACGCCGTGTTCGCCGCCTTCCAGCCCTTCGAGCGCTACGGCTTCAACAAGGCCCACGCCACCTGCTACGGCCTCATCGCGTACCAGACGGCGTACCTGAAGGCGAACTACACGGTCGAATACATGACCAGCGTGCTGACGGCGTTTCGAGACAACGAGGAGAAGGTCGCAGCCGCCGTGGCCGAATGTAGGCGTCTTGGTATCGAAGTCCGGCCGCCCGACATCCATCGATCGTTCGTCGAATTCACAGTCGAGGAAGACGCCATCCGGTTCGGCTTGCTGGCCGTCAAGAACGTTGGCGAGGGTGCAATTCAGTCGATCATCGACACGCGCCAGACGGGCGGAGACTTCCGCTCACTGGCCGACTTCTGTTCTCGTGTCGATCTGCGGCTGGCGAACAAGCGGGTCCTGGAGTCGCTCGTGAAGGTCGGGGCCATGAACCGGTTCGGACATCCCGCCCAGCTGCTCGAGGCCCTGGACGATGCCCTGGCCGCCGGCCAGTCTGCCCAGCGCGATCGAACCACGGGCCAGACGTCGCTGTTCGAAATCGGATCCTCGCCGGAAGCGCTCGAACGGCCGCTGCCTCAGGTGGCCGAGGCGCTCGCGAGGGAGCGGTTGCGCTGGGAGAAGGAGCTGCTTGGGCTGTATCTGTCCGAGCATCCACTCGGTGCGATCGCGGAACAGATAGCGCAGTACGTGACGGCGTACTCGGGGGACCTGAAGGACGAATCGCTGGATGGGCAGCGCGTCGTGATGGGCGGCATCGTAACGGGGCTGCGGACGGTCATCACCAGAGCCAGGGACACGATGGCCGTGGCAACGCTCGAGGATCTGCAGGGAACCTTGGAAGTGGTGGTCTTCCCGCGCATGTACGCAACCGTTGGCCCCACGTTCGCTGAGAGTGCGATCCTGCTGGTGGCAGGCCGTATCGACCACCGCGGCGAGGAGGCGTCGCTGCTCGCGGACGCGGTCTGGGTTTGGGAGGAAGCTGCCGCGCGGGGCCCGACGGCTATCGCTCAGGAGGTGGCCGCTGGAGAGCGGGGGCGGGGCGGCGGCAGACGCTGGACTCCGGGGAGTGGCGGGGGGAATGGCAACGGCAACGGCCACGCCTCGGCGGCGGGCGGCCCGCCGCGAGTCGCACAGCTCACGCCCGCGCCCCCTGCCACGGTGGGGTCCCCGGCCGCGCCCCCACCGCCACGCGTCCGCGTCTCGCCGCTCCGCGGTGGGGGAGTCACCGTGCTCGACTCGGCCGGGCCCCCGCCCCGCCCGGCAGAACCCCTTTCGTCCGTGCCCTCGCCCGACGACCTCGCCGCGCTCGCCCCGGAGCGCGAGGAACCGCCGCTTCCCGACGAGGCGCGCGCGGTTGCGGCCCGTGCGTCAGTCGCACCTACCGCTCCGCTTGAGGCGCCCGAGGCGGGCATTCTTGCCGTGCACTTCACTCGCGGTGCGGACACGAGCCGCATCGTCTGGGCGATGGAGGAGCTGAGAGCCATGCTGAAGCAGCATCCCGGATCGACACGGGTGGTGTTCCATATCCCCGCGTCCGGCGGTCAGACCCTGGCGATGGAGATCCGGAGCGGCGTCGCCTACGATTCCGAACTCCTTTCCGAGGTTCAGCGCCTGCTCGGTGAAGGGCTCGTCCGGCTCGAGCTGACGACGGGGACATCTCGGTGAGCCACTCGGGCGGGTTCCGTTTCGCGATTTCGGAGGTGCCGCAGCGGCTCTCGCAAGGCCGCCTCCGCTATGTGACCGTCGCCGCGATCGTCGCCGGGTGGGCGCTCCTCGCCCTTCTCGTGGCGCTTGCCACCGCCAGCGGCGTCGTCTGGTTCTGAGGCGCCGGGCGACGGCGGATGACAGCTTCAGGATGATGTGGCCGCCCACAACTCCACTCCCCGCTACAATGCCCGCGGCCGAAGGTCCTGCCGACCGATCGTCACCGGCAGCAGGCCCGAGTCGACGGTCGGCGCCGGCTCGTAACAACTTCGCGCCGAGAGGCGTCCACAGCCGCCACGCCGCCACCCTTCTGAATCGGGCATAGTGTAGGTACATGTCTCAGCAACCACCCACGCCCACGCGCAAGGTTCGACCCTCGGCAAGGCCCACCACCGCGAGCAGCCGTGGGTCGGTGCCGCCGGCGTTGGCAGCTGCCCTGTCCTTCCTGTTCCCGGGACTGGGCCAGGCTGCAGCCGGAGAGCCTGTGAGAGGGGCGATCGTTGCCCTCCCGGCTGTCTCCGTCCTGCTGACCGTCGTCCTTCTGGCTATCTTCGACCGCTCGGCCATCTATCAGATCCTGGCACCCAAGCTGCTCATGAGCCTGCTGGTGTTGGACGTTGTCGCCCTGCTCTATCACCTCTGGGCTATGGCGGACGGGTATCTGTTGGCCTTACGCACGCGCCCGATTGCGCCGGGGACCACCAGATGGGTCAGCGCGACGGCCGTGGCCGTGCTGATCGTGGGTACCCTGGCGATCCATGTCGGCTTCGCATCGGTTGATGTCCAGGCCCAACAGACCTTGAACTGCGTCATGAATGCCAACGGTCCCTGCATCGCGGACTTCAGCGCAGGCCAGAGCATCCCGAGCTTCGACATGAGCGTGGATTCGCCGGATCCCACAGACTCGCTCCCCGCCGAT
Organism: Chloroflexota bacterium; assembly: GCA_003158675.1. Taxonomy (GTDB): domain Bacteria; phylum Chloroflexota; class Limnocylindria; order Limnocylindrales; family CSP1-4; genus Fen-1039. The sequence continues at coordinate 2,862 of PMKN01000035.1, forward strand.
ACGTCCTCGCTGCCCGCCGATACGTCTTCCGCGTCGTCGCCCAATTCGTCCGCGTCGTCGCCCAATTCGTCCGCGATTCCCACGCCTACGCCGGGCGACACGACCGCATACCCGGTCCCGCCAGCCTGCACCGACGTAAGCAGCTGGGCCCAACGCAACTGCACCCTCTACATCCTTCTCATCGGTGGCGACGCTGGAATCGGCAGAGGAAGTGGCTACGATCCCAACAGCCCGAACAGCCTGATCGACCTGCGCACCGACACGATGATCCTGCTGCAGGCGGACCTCTCGACCGGTCGATCGGCGATGTACAGCATTCCGCGGAACCTGATGAACGTTCCTCTCGGCAAGACCGACTGGAACGCGTACCCGGACCACTTCTTCCCGGCGCGCATTGACTTCGGGGCGAGCCCCAAGCTTGGCTGCGGAAACCCCGCCGTGGGACAGCAGGACTGCATCCTCGACTTCTTGTGGCACGACGCCGCGTTCGTCAATCCGGGGAAGTACCCGTACCCGGGCAACTACTTTGCCCGAGCTACGATGGCCGTACAGGAATCCATCGGGGCCCTCATGGGAGTGAACATCAGCGGCACCGTCGTGGTGGACCTGCTCGGTTTCGTCGACCTCATCAATGCGCTCGTGCCCAACGGATTGACGATCAACAGCCCCTATGACGTCCATCAGCTGCCGGGCATCGTCTACACGGACTCGAAGAACAACCGGCTCTACAACCTGGATTTCCCCAAGGGCAGCCAAACGCTCAGCGGCGAGATGGCCCTGGCATTCGCCCGCTTGCGCCACGTCGTCGGCCATGACTCCGACGTCTACCGCATGGCGCGTCAGCAGCTCGTTCTAACCGCACTCCTCAACCAGGTGAATGCGTGCGAGGTCGCCCCCAACATCGTGAGCGTCCTGGGCGCTGTAAAGGGCACCATCTGGACGAACCTGGACTGGAACGACGCTCCCCAGCTTGCCTCGGTGGTATCGAAGATCAAGCCAGGCAACGTCAAGACGTACGGGCTGACCACTTCGAAGGGATTCGCGGCGAACGTGACTCCGAATCCCGGCGACAACAGCGTCGTCAACGTCTATCAGAAAGCCGTCCAGACCGGACTCAACGGGGCCGCGGCGGCATATAGCGGCAGCGGCGGTGGCGGCGGTGGAGGCGGCGGCTTCCACTGCTAGCTCGAGCCGGTAGCTCGAGCCGGACGGGAGGCCCCGCTGCGCGGTCCGCAAGGAGTGGTGCCGACGGAGGGAGTTGGCACCGAGAGGGCCTGGTCGTGCTCAGAAGCACCGCCGAAAACGGCCAGAGTGTTCCCATGGGTGTTCCCATCCCGTCCGGAAATGCGCGCCGAGCCCCCTACGACGTCCCCCCTCAACGCACGCGGCTGCTTGGCCAGTTCGGGCCGGCCAGGTCGCCCGCCTCTCGCGCTGA
>PMKN01000073.1 GCA_003158675.1 Chloroflexota bacterium
CCACTTGACGTGATCATTCCCAGAATCTCCTTCTGTTCGGGAGGTGGTTCATCGAGTGACGGGCCCGGTGTCGCAGTAGCGTCAACCAATCGGGCAGCCCGGTCAAGATCCAGGGGCCACAATCGATGAGTAGAATCCGGATACTCGGCGAGTGGTGGCAGTTGGTGCAATTTGGACGGCGCTGACAAAGGTGCGGCGGGCGGCCCTACGCCAGCCTGCGGACATCCCGGACTCGACCACATCCGCATCGCAATCGAGCTATCGGCACGCCGCCACGAGCGGACGGCCGGCCGGAGTCCCGCCGCGTTTCGTGCGTGAAGGTCAGGGTGCACATCGAAGCCGTCCTCGAGCGCCCCGGCCGCCGAATCGACGTCTGGCGCTCCGAGAGCCCCTCCGAGGTGAGTTGCGCAGCCGATGCTTCGCTAGTCTTTCCGCACCGCTGGTGTATTCGCGCCTGGCTGAGACAAACCGACCGCACTCGGGTCGCCCGGCTGCTGCTGGTCGACGGCGATGCCGCCGGAATCGATCTCGTAGTCGTGTCCGTACAGTCTCACGGGGACTGGCGCGGCACCCTCGATCAGCTGCAGGTGGACCTTCTCGGCGTCCACGCGAAGCTCGAGCAGAGCGCCGCGATAACGGACCCGGAACCGGAAGGATCGCCATTGCCTCGGCAGCGTGGGCGCGAAGATGAGGACGTCGCTGTCGGTCCGCATGCCGCCATAGCCGAAGACCATGCTGGCCCAAACGCCGGCAGCGGACGTCACATGCAGTCCCTGCTCGGTGTTGCGGTTGTAGTTGTCCAGATCCATCCGGGCGCCGTAGGAAAAGAATGTGTATGCGTCCTCGAGCTTGCCGACCTCCAGCGCCAGGATTGAATGCAGGGAAGGCGACAGCGACGACTCGTGGATAGTTCGCGCCTCGTAGAACTCGTAGTTCGCGAGCTTTTCCTCCAGCGTGTAGTCCTGGCTGAAGAAGTACATGAGGTTGAGCACGTCCGGCTGCTTGACCATGTCAAACCGGAAGATCTTGACGTATGCCCAGTTCTTGTAGATCGGGATCTGATCTGCGGGGAAATGCTCAAGATCGACGTGGGGGAGATCGAAGTAGCCGGCGTGCTGTTCCAACACGCCCGTGCTCTCATCCCGAGGAATCCTCATCTTCTCGGCCATTCGGGCCCACTGTTCGGGCTCCTCGGGCTTTAGATCGGTCTTCGAGATCGCCGCCTGGTACAGCTCGGGCGCCGCGGTCCGCATCTCGTCCAGCACGCGGAGCGTGAACTCGAACGTCTTCTTGCCCATGACGTTCGTGTAGCAGTTGTGGTTCACCATCATGTGGAACTCGTCGGGCCCCATGACTCCGTAGAAACCGAAGTCGCCCTTCGACGGGCTCCATCCGCCCGCACTTGCCAGGTATCGGGAGATCAGGAGCAGCATTTCGATGCCTTCGCGGTAGAGGAATTCCTTGTCGCGAAGGATCACGTCGTGGTGCCAGATGGCGTATGCCACCGCGACATCCGAGTGGATCTCGAGGTCTACGTGCTGCCACGTTCCAGAGTCTTCGGTCCCCGTGATCGTGGCAAACGGGAAGCGCGCGCCTTCGCAGTCAAGCTGCTTTGCTCTCGTCAGTGCCTGCTCCAGACGATGGTATCGGTAGAGCAGCAGATTCCTGGCCGCGGGCGGATCGATGAACATCATCATCCGATGCGAGTAGATCTCGCTGTCCCAGAAGACCCAGCCGAAATACACCTCGCCGGTCATGCCCTTGCACAGCGCGTTGAGGTCCGGATCCTCGCCGTGATACGACTGGTAGGTCTGGAAGCTGGAGAAACGCAGGCCCTGGAGAACGCTCGGGTCGCCATCGATTTCGATGTCCAGCACATTCCAGACCTTTGCCCAAAAGGCGGTGTGTTCGGCCATCAGGCCATCGAACGTCGCCCCGAGGTGGCGTCGCATCAACTCGAGTCCTCGGGCCCACAGGAGATCGACGTCGGCCGTCTTGGCCCAATCGTTGACGGCGATCCTGTCCACCGTGGTGGCGACGCCCTTCTTGACGCTCAGAGCGAAGTCGACGCCAATGAACTTGACGTCCTCAACGAGCTTCTCTTGGATGGGCTGGTCGGCCCGCACGTAGAAGCCTGAGAAGAGCTGATGTCCGCTTCGGAGTGTCTCGGCCTGGATCGCCCAACCTTTGCCGGCTGCGCCTTTGCGCAGGCACTTCCAGAAGTTGATGATCTCGCCGGTTCTCGAGCCGCCGCCGGTCTGGTCCCATCCCGCGCCGATCTCGTAGTTGGTGTTGAAGTCCAGGCCGACGCGGACTTCGACCGTGCCCGAGAAATCCAGTGGCTCCAGGACGATTCGCTGGCAGCCGAGGCGGGTCGACTGCATATCGGTGAAGCGTGCGAAGGAGACTCTCAGGTGCTTTCCGGTCGCCGTCTGCCACACGAAATCGCGATCCAGCACACCCCGACGCATATCGAGCTTGCGCGTGAAGTCCGAATAGACTGATTTCGCCAGATCCAGTCGCTCGCCGTCTACCCACAATCGCGTGTAGAGCCAATCCACGGCATTGATCATTGCCGCGCCCTGCGTGACGAAGCCTTTGAAGAGCTGGTCGTGGCGGATATCCATCATCTCGTAGAGGTGATTGAAATAGCTGCCCAGCAAGTGATCGCCGCTGTAGCCTTCCTCGAAGTAGCCGCGAACGCCCATGAATTCGTTGGCCACCGAGAACATGGACTCGGAGATTCGCTGGTAGGCAGGATCGAAGCCCTCTTCTACGATCGTCCACGGATCGCCGTGGAAGTAGTTCATGGGCGTCTTCGGCATGTGCATGTTCGAGCTCCAGCAGGTTTGTAGCGGTGGGGGTGTCCTGGGCGGTGTTGGCTTGGAATGGGCCCGGACTAGTCGGCGGTCGTGGCGTTCATCCGTTCCAACACGTCGGCCAGGGTTCCGTCAAAAGGCCCGGCCTTCTCCATCTTGATGGATACGAGCGCAGCGGCGAATTTCAGTGATTCGCTGGGATCGTGGTCGAGGCGGCGGGCCATGTAGGCAGCGAAAGTCGTGTCCCCACGCCCCGTTCGACCGACCACGCTCCGATTGGAGAACGGTTCCCAGTATGTTTTGCCGTTCACACGGGCCAACACGCCGTCCGCCCTCGTAATCACTGTCTCCGGGCTCCCCCACGCCTCGAACATCATCGCGGCCCGCTCCAGGTCGTCGGTTCCCGTAAGCACACGGGCTTCGACAACATCGAGCTTGACCATGTCCAGGAGTTGAGCCAGTTCGGCCTTGTCCGCCACATCTCCAAACGAGATTCGGCGCGTGACGGGATCGACCTGGCGCACGAAGCTCTGCATGTCGGCCGAAAGGAGATAACCCCGGGACTTGATCCCTCGGACGAACTTCAGGTTGAATTCCTGGTCCGTGATCCCGGCCAGGTGAACCTGACGTGCGGTCAGCGCAGGTATGTCCGACGCCGCGAACAGGCCGGCGTTGGCCAGCTGGAACATCTCGCGATCGTCGACGTCAGAGCTGGGATGCACGACCTTCATGTAGGTCGTGACATCTGCAGGAACGACGTGGACGGCGATTCCGCTTTGCCGCATCGGCGCGAGGATCTCCTCGTCCTTGGGGGCCATCCGCGTCACGACGGCGACTTTCGTGCCGATGCGCGCGGCCGCAAGGGCCCCGCAGAGTACGGCACTACCCGGAGCCACGCGAGGTGATCCACCGAAGGGAACGATCTCGTCGAAACACATATGTCCGACGAACGCCAGATCACACGCTATCCGCTCAGATGTCATAACAACCCGCACAGCATGGCGCCGTCAGGGCCCCGCGAGGTGAGCCCCCGAAAGGGACCACCTCGCCGAGGCACGTCTGGCCGATGATGGCCGGATCGGCAGTCAGCCGATCAGACGTCATGACGGGCACACCGTAGAGGCGCCCTGAAAGGACAACCGCCCACGATGGCAGAGATCCGATGATCGAAGATCAACCCTTGACTCCACCTGTGAACGCGCCGGCCGTCACGTATCGCATAGAGAATATGAAGACGATCACAACCGGGACGATCATGAACAAGGCGGCCATAGCAGCGTCGGCCTGTACGAAGGCCGGTGCTCCAGGCGTGGGATTGAAGCCTGGACGGAGCGCCGACGTCGAGGCCACGATTGAGTTCAAGCCAACCGGCAGGTTGTAGTTCTTGTCGGTGCTCAGCATGACGTAGGGACCGAAGAAGTTGTTCCAGTTGGCGTTGAAACTGATGAACGCCAGAAGTCCGAGGAGTGGCCTGGCCAGCGGGAGCGCGAGGTTCCAGAAGACCCTCAGTTCCGAGCAGCCGTCCACGCGGGCGGCGTCGACGAGTTCCCGGGGGAGGCTGGAGCCGTAGTACACGAAGCTGAGATACACGCCAAACGGAAAGAACATCGCAGGCAGAATGACCGCCCACTGCGTGTCGATGAGGTGGACCAGGTTCAGCTCGAGGAACAGCGGCAGCACCATCGCCGACACCGGCAGCAGCATCGTGATCAGCGTGAGCCAGAGGAGCGCCCTGCGGCCCGGGAAACGGCCGATTGCCAGGATGTAGCCTGCCGGAATGCAGATCGCGAGGCTGCCGATCAGCGATAGCCCGGCATATCGGATGGAGTTACCCAGCCAGAGGAGCATCTCGCCGTTCTGGTAGCCGAGGACGTCGTTCCATGACGTCACGAGCCGATCGATAGATCCGAATGTGAGCGGGAACCAACTGCTGTACAGGCTGGTTGGGTCCCGCGTGGTCGCGAACAGCAACCACACCAGCGGGACGACGAAGTAGATCGCGAAGATCAGCAGGATCGCCAGGCGGATCACATACCCGATGATCCCCAGATCTCCAACGTGTCGTCTTAGTGACAGTCGGCCCCGCGCTCTTTCGTTAGTCGCTGTCTGGTGGATCATAGCTATGCCTCGATCTTGAAGAAGCCGGTCCATCGGATCAGCACAATCGCGCCCGCGAGACCGATGGCGACCATCAGAAGTGAAAGAGCCGCTGCGGCGCCGAAGTTACCTACGTCAAACGCGTAAGAGTAGGCGAGCTGGTTCGGGGCCCACTGGGGTGGCACGTTGGCCTGTACCCAGGTGGAAGTCAACAGCTGGGGCTCGACGAAAAGCTGCACATTCAGGGCGAAAATCAGGATGGTCTGATAGACGATGTAAGGGCGAAGGTATGGCAGCTTGATGTAGCGAGCCTTCTGCCAGGCATTGCAGCCGTCGAGTTCGGCCGCCTCTACCACTTCGGTGGAAATTCCTTGAAGGCCGCCATGCTGGATGGCGATCCACATTCCGGCTCCGGCGAAGAAGCCCATTATCGTGAACACGAAAGGCAGGCTTCCCGGGAAGACCAGAGCGTCGAAGTTCGTTGAGCCGGCGGCCTGGAAGAGCGGACCGAAGGGGCTGATTGTCGGGTCAAGGATGCAGATCACCAGAAGGACCAGCGCCGGCCCGGTTACCGCTCCAGGAATGAAGTACAGCAGACGCAACATGGACGAGGACCGTCCGGGTCGCATATCCAGCAGTAGGGCCAGCAGAACCACGAGCCCAATGCCGAGTGGCACTGAGACGATCAGAAACTCCAGGAGGTTTCCGAATACCTGGAAGAACCGAGCATCGCCGAAAGCGAGCCTGTAGTTGTCGAGCCCGGCGGCCCAGTATTGCGGCACACCCCCGCTGAACTTCGAGACGCTCATCAGCAGGGCGTAGAGAGCCGGCCCGATGCCGAAGATCGCCATGAAGACGATGTAGGGCAGTGCGAGCACGTAGGACATCCGATGACGCCGCCAACCGATCCCCAGGCGCGAGAGCCGGGAGAGTTGAGTCAACGGCAACGCGGCAGGAGCATTAGACGTGGCCAAATGGAAGGTCCTTTGCTGACGGAGACGGGGAAGGCGACCTCATGTGGCCGCCTTCCCCGATTCAGATGCTTGGGTTGAGAAGACCCCTAGTTTCCTGAGGTGCCAGTCCTACTGGTTTACGACGTTGTAGCCCTGGGCCTCAGCGAGCGGAGTGAGCGCCGTCGTGACCTCCGGCAACGTCGCCACCATCGTCTGCTTCTTGCTGTACATGTCCTTGACGACGGTGGTGAGCGGAGCAATCAGGTCAAACCGCGGCCAGGCGTCGCCGACGGGCGAGATCTCCGTAGCGGCCTGCGCGAAGGCGGCCGTCGGGTCGGCCGCGAAGATCGGGTCGTCCTTGACTACCGCGTTGAAGATCGGCTGGAGCGGCGTGAAGGACGGGAAGTTAGAAGAGCCGTTCCAGAGGTCCGGGTCCTGGGTCGCGTACTCGGCAAAGAGCAGCGACAGGCCCTGGTTCTTGGTGTGCTGGGAAATGGTCCACGCTGCGCCGCCCATGGCTCCGGTCTGCGCGGTGGCATCGGCAGCCCACTTGAGGGGGGCGGCGACGCCGAGTACGTGGCTGGTCTGACTGGGCGTCGTCTTGTCGGTGTAGTACGTGCCCTTGAAGGTGCCGAGAGCGGCCCAAATGGGCGCAATGAGCATCAGGAGCTTGTTCTTGTTGGCGATCTGCACCCAGCTGGCGGTGAAGTAGTCGGTGTTCCAGAGGGTCTTGTTGGCGACCATGTGATCAATCAGCTGCGCGGCACGGGTGCAATTTGGATCGCTGACGTTGATCAGAAGCGTGCCGACGTCCTTGGTTGTGGCGTACGGGCAGCCGGCGGCCTCGAAGTACGAGAGCCAGGTCCAGCCGTCACCGAGCGTGCCGAGGTAGTAGCCGGGGTGGTCCTTGGCGACTTTGTCGCTGAGGGCCTGCATCTCCTCGAACGTCGTGGGAACCGTGTAGCCAAACTGCGTGAAGAGCGGTGCGTTGTAGTACGTCACCATCTGGGCGAGGTCGTTGCGGAGGCAGTAGACCTTGCCGTTGAAGGTGCAGTTGTCGGCGCCGGCGTACTGCTTGAGCATGTCGGCCGGAACCAGGGTGCTCAGGTCGAGCGGGAAGTTGTGCGCCGCGTCCGCAACGCGTCCGACGAGTCGCGGCTCAGCGAACACGACATCCGGCCAGCCGGAGCCCGTGTTGTTGAACAGGAGGGTCTTGGACGGGAACGTCTCGCGGTCAACGATGGTCGAGGTGACCAGGTTCGCGTACTGCGGGTACTTCTTCTTGAAGCCGTCAACCACGGGCTGGCGAGGCTGGTCGATCCAGACGGTGATCGGGTCAGTGGTGTCGGTGACCTGGGCTGACTCGATGCCGGCGCTCTGGGCTGCTACCACAGCTGACTGAACAGCAGCGGCGGTCGAAACTGATGCGACTGTCGCTGCCGGCACCGGGGTGGCTGCCGTCGTTGCCGCGGTCGTGGCCCCCGGGGCCCCGGTGGGGACCGGGGTGGCGCTGCTAGAGCAGCCGGCGAGAACCACGGCCGCCATGAGAATTAGGGCGCGTTTCATCTACTCCATCTCCCTATTTGGCCTGCAAAGTTGAATGGGACTTCAGCCCAATGCGGGTCTACGCCTATTGCATACGCTCCTCTACGTGACGGTTCGTGGGTTTAGTAGCGGGTCGTTATGCCCACGGTGAAGGCTTGACGGATGGCGTGACGCCGGCATCCGAACGTCGGCCCAAGTCGGCTTATGGCCTCCTCAGCTTGGTACCGCGGTGAGCCGGCTGTGCAACCGGGAGTGCCCGGGACGCTGCAGCGCCGTCGACATGGAGGTTCCCCAGGCATCCTCGGGGCCATTAGGGCGCTCTCCTCCGATTTCGCTCGCCCGCGAGTGAGAGGTGTCCGTTACCGTTACCAAACCGAGCAGGTGCGCGATGTTATCGCAAACATGCCTGCTGGCAGGCATGGTAACGCTCACAGCGTCGGTCTGCTACCCCCAAAACGACAGAAATGCGCGGAGTCTGCTGAGGGCCTCCGGGCGAGGCGACCACTTTCGGCCGGGACGGCGGGAATCGCGAGCCGTCGCGCGGCATCGCATGCGACCCGTTGCCGGTCCACGGGTAGTGGCGCCGACAGCCGGCACCGGCAGGCGGAGGGAGCGGCCGCCCTCGGGCCGCAAGAACCAGGCGTTGCACTCTTCCCCGCCGCCGCGGCCGCTCGGCTACCATTCGGCCATGATCCCCGAGCCGACCGTGCACGCGACCGCCAGCCCCGGCCCCAGCCCCAGCTTGCGCGGCAGGATCCAGGCGGCCATCGAAGCTGCCTGGACGCTTGCCCGGGCCGATCTGGCGGCATCCGCCTCGGCCGGCGGCCCAACCCCGGAACCGCAAGACGCCCCGATCTCGATCGAGCGTCCAGCGGATGCCAGTTTCGGTGACTTCGCGAGCAACATCGCCCTTCGGCTGGCCAAGCCGTACCGCCGCGCCCCGCTGGAGATCGCCCGAACCATCGCCGCCCATGTCGAGACGACGGCCACCGATCCTAACTCTCCGATCGCGTCGGTGGACGTGGCGCCGCCCGGGTTCCTCAACATCCGTCTCGCCGACGGCGCTCTCGCCACCGCGACGCAGCGCATACTCGCCAACCCCACGACCTGGGGTCACGTGGCGGCTGCATTTCCCGAGCGAATCAACGTTGAGTTCGTCTCGGCCAACCCGACGGGGCCGCTCCACATCGGCAACGCCCGCGGCGCATTCACAGGCGACCTCCTCTGCCGCGTCCTCGCGGCGGCCGGCCACAAGGTAGAGCGCGAGTACTACTTCAACGATTTCGGCAGCCAGGTCAAGAACCTGGGCGCCTCGGTCATCGCGATCCGTGAGGGCTGCGAACTGCCCGAAGACGGCTACCACGGCGACTACGTCTACGATCTGGCGAGAGAGCTTCCAGCCGAAGTCCTGGCTCAGGCCCAAGAGTCGGGCGAAGATCCCAGCTGGGCCGCCGGCAGGTGGGCCTCGGAGCGGGTTCGGGCGGGCATCGAAGCGAGCCTCGAACACCTCGGCTGCCATTTCGACGTCTGGCGCTCCGAGAGCACCCTCCACAAGGATGGCTGGGTCGTACAGGCAATCGATCGGCTCCGGGCGGCCGGCGACGTGTACCAGGAGGATGGCGCCGTCGTTTTCCGCTCGACCAAGTTCGGCGACGACAAGGATCGGGTGATTCTGCGCTCCACCGAGGACGCCGCGCCAACCTACTTCGCGGCTGACATCGGCTATCTGGTCGAGAAGTTCAGCCGCGGCTACGAACGGATCATCTTCATCTGGGGCGAGGACCATCACGGCTACGTGGCGCGGGTGAAAGCCGCCGCTCAGTCGCTCGGTTTCGACCGCGACCACGTCCAGATGATCCTTACGGCCTGGGTCCGCTTCGTCCGCGACGGCAAGGAAGTGCCGATGTCCAAGCGCACCGGCGAGTTCATCACTCTCGACGAGCTGCTGGGCGAGATCGGAGTAGATGCCGCCCGCTGGTTCTTCGCCTCACGCGCGGCTTCGAGCGGCATCGATTTCGACATCGAGCTGGCGAAGAAGCAGTCGAACGAGAATCCCGTCTACTACGTCCAGTACGCCCACGCTCGAATCGCCTCGATCCTGCGCAAGGCCGCCGAGTCTGGTATGGCGCCGCCAGCCGCCGACGATCCGCGCCTGGCCGATCTGCTGGCAGGGATCCTTCAGAGTGCGCCCGAGGCGCTGCTTGCCCGCCAGATCGTGCGCCTGCCCGAGGTCGTGGAGGATGCGGCCGCGAGCGAGGAGACGCACGGCATCACGGCCTATGCCACGGAACTTGCCACCGCGTTCCACGCCTTCTACCGAGACGCCCGCGTGGTGGACCCCGACGAACCCGATCGCTCGACGGCACGGCTCGCGCTGGTCGCGGCCGCGCACACGACCCTTGCCAACGCCCTCGCCCTCCTGGGGATCTCCGCCCCGGAAACCATGTAGCGCCGACCGCGACGGGGGCGTGGCCTCGGAAACAGCTCTATGTGGCCGGCTGGCATGGGGCAAAGGACGACACGGTCGCGTCGTCCGATCCGATGTAGATGTCGGCCTGCAGGGCGTCCTCGCAGACCAGGTAGTGCGGGCCGGGAGCGCGAACCAGCGGGGGCCCATTCGCTGCCGCCACGAAGGCCGCCCGTCCGGCGGGGCTGCGCCACTGTGTCCGCAATACAACCGCCCAGGCCCCGTTCGGCCCTTCGTATAGCCCGACGCGGTCGCCGGCCCATTGGGCAGCGGCGGCGTCCGCGACCTGCTTCGACGCGGCCGTCGGATGCTCGCCTTCGAGCCAGACGCGCAGCTGCAACTCGCCGAGAGTGTCCTGGATCGCCGCCGTCCAGCCCGGGCCCAGCGTGGCCGGCACCGCTGCCAGAGTCGGATTCACCGGCTCGAATCCCTTTGCGTAGAGATCCGGGTGAAGGATCTCCGAGGTTGAGTTGGGAGGATTGGCGTACAACTTGTCCACCGCGGCCCAGCCTCCCTGCGCGTATATCCCCTCGACGAAGGTAAGGCCATCGAGGTACGGGAAGTCCAGATCCTCGCGCAGGATGGCCGGCGCTTTCGCGAGCTGGTCGGCCTGAGGACCGGACCCGGCCGAGACGCTCACGGACAGCAGGTCGAGGATGGACATGTTCGCCTCTGCCCACTGGGTCATGGAGAGTGTCGCGTCGCCCTCGGGCAGCGCAGTGTGGGCCAGGTCTCGGTCGCCCTGGTCGGGCGTGTCGATGGCCAGCTTGTCCAGCCCGAAGTTCTGGTCCTGGAGCGCATGGGTGAATTCATGCGAGAACGTCAGCTGCTCTTCCGGCCCAACGGACCCAGACGTCGAAAGCAGATACAGGCCCTTCGAGTCGGGATCGTAGAAGCCGATCGCCTGTCCGGCGTTGAGGTCGAGTTCGAGCTGCTCGATAGACGACCCGGCAGGCAGCATGCCGAGGTGGATCAGAAGCCTGCTTTCGGCCGCGAGAGCCTGGTGGTCCACGCCGGTCTGCGTGGCTTTGGTCATCCAGTCGCGCACGCCCTGCTCGTCGAGCAGAATCGGAGTGACTGTGCTCTTGGGTGACAGCTGGCGCAGCTGCTCGACCTGCGTTTCAATGCGGGCATAGGTGGCCTGATCGACTGAGGCGTCCGGAGTCGGCAGCAGGCTTGCGCTGGGGGAGCCGATCGGACCCGACCCGGACGGGCTGACGGCCGCCGAAGCTCCTGGCGACGCACTCGCCGACTCGCTCGACGCCGGAGTGGAGGTCAGGCTCGGAGAGCCGCATGCAGTTGCGACCGACGCCACCATGATCAAGAAGAGGCCGCGGGCCAGGAGCCTGGTGTGCATGTCGAGCATTGTGCCAGGCCTTCCCGACCTTGGGCGCGCTTCCCGACCGGCTGGCGACGCACACGGGCAATCCACGGGGCGGAGGCTCGGGCAAGAGGTTCCGGCGGGGCGACCGGGCCCACAATTGCCGTTTCTTAACCAACTGGCGGGTCCGGCATTCACTGAGCCGCTCTAGATTCCGAAGTGGAACAACTGGACGAGCCTCCTGTAACGTTCCATCCTCCCTCCCTCCGACCGGAGGTGCCGATTGGGCAGGCGCCTCCGGTCCTCCTTTTATGGCCCTCGAGGCCGTCAGCGGGCCGGCCGAGATCGGCGGCCGCGGTCGGTCGGCGGATAAGCGGCCGATGATCGGCTTGTGCGAGAATCCACCCTATGGAACTCACCTGGTACGGAAGCACGTGCGTGCGCATGCGCAGCAAAGACGCCGTCGTGGTCGCGGACCCCTATCAGTCGAACATCGGGCCCACGGGCCGCGGGGTCACCGGCGACATCGTTACCTTCAGCCATCCCGACGACGCGCCCCATCCACGGGGCAAGGGTCGCCTGTCGCGGGACGGCTCCACCTTGCTACCTGGCAGCCTCGAAGACGCCTTCTGTCTGGATGGGCCCGGAGAGTACGAGGTCAAGGACGTCCTGATTACCGGCGTGAGGACGTTCCGGGACGAGCACAAAGGCGCCGAGCGCGGCCGCAACATCGCATTCGTGGTCGAACTGGACGGCGTCCACGTCATTCATCTGGGCGACATCGGCCATTTGCTCACCGAAGACAAGCTGACCGACATCGGGCCGGTGGACGTGGCCTGCATACCCGTGGGCGGAATCCTTTCCGCGACGAAAGCCGCCGAGCTGGTTGCCCAGCTGGACGCCAAAGTCGTGGTGCCGATGCTGGTCTGCGACGACGCCGATTCAGACGAGGCCCTGGGCAAGTTCCTGCACGAAATGGGCATCTCGACCGCGCCGGTGCCGCAGTCGAAGCTGACGCTCATGCCCTCATCGCTGCCCGCGGAAGCGACGACGGTCCTGCTGGAACAACGCGGCAAGGTCTAGCCGGCCGCCAGCGGCAAGTGGAGGGGCTGGGCGCGGGACGCCCGACCGCGACAGAGATGGGTCAGCCCCGCGGCTCAGTCGGGGAAGTCGACCCCGATGCCGGCGTCCTCATGCGAGCCGAAGGGGAATTCGTCGCGGTGTTCCTCGGAAATGACGGTCCGTTGCGAGAGCAACAGAGCGCGCTCCTCCGGGCCCAGCTTGCCCGATCGATAGATCGCCACCAGCGCTTGGGCGGCGGCCTTGCGCACATCCAGGTAGTCCTTCAGGTTGCCGATCAGCGGCCCCACGGCCCGTGGGTCGCCAATTCTGCCTAGGGCTTCGGCGGCGGCCTTGCGCTGCCAGCCTTCGCCGCCCGTGAGCGCGGCGATCAGCGGCTCCACCGCGCCTGCGTCGCCGATCTTGCCGAGCGCGTCGGCGGCGGCCTTGCGCACGTGCTGGACTTCCTTTTCGTCCTCGAAGCGGGCGACGAGAGGATCGACCGCCAGGACGTCGCCGATCCTGCCCAGCGCTTCGGCGGCGACTAGGTGCACGTGCCAGTCCCCGTCCTTGAGGGCGCGGATGAACGGCTCAACGGCGCCGTGGTCGTCGATGTGGCCGAGCGCCTCCGCGGCGCCGCCGCGCACGTCTCGATCAGAGTCCTTGAGCGCGGCGATAAGGGGCCCCACCGCCGGCACGCCGATCCTGGAGAGCGCGGCCACAGCCGCTCCTCCGACGAACGAATCCCCGGCGCCGAGGGCCGCGATGAGCGCAGCCACCGCGCGGACATCGCCGATCCGGCCGAGCGCATCGGCGGCATGCACGCGCACTCCCTCGTTCCAGTCTCCGAGCGCCGCCATGAGGGGTTCGACGACCGGGGCTTCGACCATCGTGGCGAGCGTGTCGACGGCGATCATCCGCACTCCCTCGCTCGGATCTTTCAGGGCCCCGATCAGTGGATCGAGGGTCCGCGGGTCGCCGATCTTGCTCAGCGCGATGGCGGCGGACTTGCGCACCTCCTCGTCCACATTTCCAAGGGCGGCGATGAGGGGCTCGACGGCTGGGTCGCCGATCAAGCCGAGAGCCTCGGAGGCCGCCGTACGCACGTCCCCGTCCGCGTCGCTGAAGGCGCCTACGAGCGGCTTGACCGCACGTGGATCGCCTGTCCGGCCAAGCGCCCCCGCGGCGGCCTCTCGGATGCCCGAGTCCGCCTCGTAGCCCAGCGCCTTGATCAGGCCGCCGATGTCTCCCTTCGCCTCGAGACCGTCGACGTTGGGCGGGTTGCCATGTCCGAACAGCGGCATCGCGCTTATCTCCTTGGGGTCAGTCTGACACGGACGGAGGTGCGTCTGGGAGCGGCAGGGTCGCCGCCAGCCAGGCCTCCCGAGCGACGCCGAGGTAGTCCAGCCCAGAAAGCAGGAGCGAGCGGGCGCGGGCGTGCAAGGCTCCGCAATCGACCGGCGGAGCGTCGAGATCGGTCTGGGAATCGGAGACGGTGCGGTTCCAGGCTCGACAGGCGCCGCCGCACAGGTAGCGCAGGGAGCATTCGCGGCAGGCTCGGTTGGTGTTGACGGTGTGGGTGCCCAGAGCACGGAAGGCGGGCGAGGCGATCACGCGATCGAGGCTGCCGGCACCGGCAATCGAACCCAGCTCCCAGCCCTCGCCGTGCCAGGCATAGCAGGGGTAGGCGGCCAGGTCGGGCTCCACGTATAGGTTCTGGCCGATGCCGCACGAGGGCGAGGGCGTGAAGCCGTAGGCCATCATGTCCGCCGGATCGATGTGACCCCAGAGGGTCTCTGGCACGATGTCGAGGTCGGAGTCGGCCGCACGACCGAGCGGTAACAGTGGACGGAAGCGAGTGCGGCGGACCCCCAGCTCCGTCGCCAGGGCTCGGACCGAGTCGCCGGCGGGCCCGTCCGCCAGACCGAGCGGTAGCACCGTGGCAAGGCTGATCTCGGTGTCGCCACCCAGGGCCGCCAGCGCTCGAAGGTTCGCGGCCGTCAGGTCGTACGTGCCGGAGCCGCGCCGCGCGTCATGCGTCTCGCGGTCACCGTCGACGCTGACCACGATCTCGTCTGTGGCATGGGCGAGCCGCGCCAGCAGGTCCTCCGGGAGTGGCACCGCCAGAGCGGTCCGCAGGACCGTGAGCATCGGCCTCACCTCCGCCCGCAGGCCCGCCAGCGTGTCCAGCAGGGTGTCGCGCTCGGGGTGGACCAGCGGCTCGCCACCGGTGATGACCGCGTGACGGAACCCGAGCCGCGCCCCCTCTCGACAAGCCACCGCCAGATCCGCCGGCGAGATTGTCCCCACGCGCGGCGGACCAGCCTCGGCATAGCAGTGGGAGCAGCGCAGGTTGCAGGCGAAGGTGACGTGCAGGTACAGGTTGTTCAAGCCGGAGATCGGCGCCGTCAGTCGGTTGTGCAGAGACGTCATCGCCGCCTCGACGCGCCGCCGATTGGTCGCCAGGCCCAGGGCCTCGAATCGCTGAGTCGCCTCCACGGGTGAGCCGGTCGCCGCGAGCGCCACCGAGGCGAGGACCCGTCGAGCGTGACCCGCGGTCTCGTACGGATCCGGCCCGTCCCGCATGATCGAGAGCAACGTACCGCGGCGCATCAGGCCGCGTTCGGGGTCCGGCCGCTCAACGACTGCCTCGAGGTTCTCCGGCGAGAACATCTCCGCCATCGCCCGCTCGGTGACGGCGTCGAAGGCGCGGCGATAGCTCGCGCAGTGCGGGTCGCGCGCGGTGGGGGCCAGGACGCCGCCCGCGCCGACGAGCGCGTTGTACGGGCAGCCCCCCTTGCAGAAGCCGA
This sequence comes from Chloroflexota bacterium, assembly GCA_003158675.1. Classification (GTDB taxonomy): domain Bacteria; phylum Chloroflexota; class Limnocylindria; order Limnocylindrales; family CSP1-4; genus Fen-1039. The sequence continues at coordinate 15,072 of PMKN01000073.1, forward strand.
AGTAGGCGCAGCCGCCGCAAGCCTCCGCGACGTGCACCTCGCGCGCTCGAAGCTCGCGCCATACCGGCGAGCTTCGCAGCTCCTCCAGGCTCGGCCGAGCGGCGACATCGCCGACCGCGAATTCGGGCATGCCGGCGAAGCGCTGGCAGGGGTAGATCGACCCGTCGGGCCCGACCGCCAGGTAGCCGCCGAGGCATTCGCCGAAAGTGCAGATTCCGCCGCGCCCCGCGCTGACGCTGCGAGCCATCGAATCGAGCGTGCTAATTCGGACCCGCGTGAGGTTCGCCAGATACCGATCGAGGAGTCCGACCAGCAGCTCGCCGTGGGCCTCGGGCGATATCGACCAGCGATCCGCCTCTGCGTAGCGCAGCGACGGCAACGCGGCGTGGACGGAGAAGTTGAGCCCTTCGCGGACGAAGAAGTCGAAGATCTCGGGCGCGTGCGGAACGGACTGCGCGGTGAAGGTACAGATGGCGCCGACTTCGAGGTCGTGGGCGCGCGCCCGCTCGATGCCGGCCATCGTCTTCGCGAAGCAACCGGTGCCTCGTTGGGCATCGTTGATCGCCTCAGGGCCGTCCAGGCTGGTCCCGAGCGAAACGCCGTGCTCGCGGAAGAGCTCGCACAGCTCGTCGGTCAGCAGCCATAGATTGCTCTGCGCGGCGAAGCGGACCCGGCGAGGCGCCAGACCGTCGCGCAGAAGCGGCAATGCTTCGCGGTACCACGCCGCGCCGGGGACGAGCGGCTCGCCTCCGTGGAACGTGATCTCGAGGCTGTCGTGGCCGTCGCCGTCTCCTTCGGCCTCGTCCCGCACCGCGCGCTGCCACTCCGACACCGCATCGAGTGTCTCGCGGCTCATGGTCTTGCCGCCGGCATGCGGCCCAAAACAGTAGGCGCAGCTAGCCGGACAGGCGAGCGACGGAACGAGCATCAAGTGCTGGGACATCGACCCTGCCGATCGGGCGGCCCGCGCTCATCGCACGCCGCTGGGGCAGTCTATCTGGTGATCGGCGGGGTCCGTTCGCCCCTTCGTACCGCAAGTCGAGCCGGGCGAAATGGGCCGGGCCCGTCGTCACCGCTCAGAAGACGGCCTGTATGCCCGAGACGATCAGGTACGCGACGACCAGAACCGCTATCGCCGCCAACACCGCCAGATTAAGACGCAACCAGATGCGGAATATCTTGCCGATCGCGGTGCGGCAACCAGGGCTCAGCGTCAGGGGAGAGGGGCTCGTGGTCTGGGGCCTGATTCTCCGGTGGCACCTGGGACATACATCGAGGGGGAAGTCGTCCCTACTTCCGATGAAGCCGCAATGCGTGCATTTGATGCCTGCCAGGTGGGCGCCGCAACTCGGGCAAACCTGCGTGTCCTTGGACACGGCGCGTCCGCAGCGACCGCAGCTGTACACGCTCATCTCGCTCGTCCTTCTACTACCCTCGGGCGGCATGCATCGCTCACTGGAGCTTGTTCGGTCCCAAGCCAGTGGACACCCGTCACGTCGACACGCAGCGACGTCGCGTGCGGGCCAGATCGTACCAGCCACCCAGCCCCCGGGTGGTGACTCCGAGAGGGCCGACTAGCCGTTGCTCTCGGCTCGACGCCGCACCGGCAATCGCTCAGCTGCGCTCGAGGACCACACCGCCTCGCTTGACGACCACCTTCGCGAGGCGTGCGCCAAGCCAGTAGGGGAGCTGCGCGACCGTGGCGACATCCCAGACCACCAGGTCGGCCTGCTTGCCGCGCTCGATGGAGCCGATCCTGTCCTCGAGGCCCAGCGAATGTGCGGCGTTGATCGTGACCGCGGTGAGCGATTCGGCCGGTGTCATGCCCATCTCCACGCAAGCGATCGACATCACCATCGGCAGGCTGAGCGTCGGGCTCGTGCCCGGATTGAGATCCGTGGCGAGGGCCACCGGAATCCCCGCGTCGATGAAGCGGCGGGCCGGCGCGAAATGACGCTGCCCGAGGAACCAGCTCGTGGCCGGGAGCAGCGTGGCGACGACCGGGTGGCTGCTCTCGGCGGCTCGGGCCAATGCAGCTACTCCCTTCTCCGACGGGGCCGCGAGGTGATCGGCCGAGAGACAGCCTGCTGCTGACAACTCCGCGGCCAGCTCCGCGCCACCGGAGGGCGCCAGCTCGTCGGCGTGGAGGCGAAGAGCGAAGCCGAGGTCGGCGGCGGCGCGCAGGATGCGGGCGCTCTGATCGGCCGAGAAGACGCCCTTCTCGCAGAAGACGTCGCAGAAGCGGGCGATTCCCTGACGGGCAACGGCAGGCAGCTGGTCGGTGATGACCGACGCCACGTAATCCTCTATGCCGCGGGGCCGCTCTCGGAACTCGGCGGGCACGGCGTGGGCCCCCAGGAATGTCGGCACGAGCTCGACGGGACCTTCGGCCGCGAGCCGGCCGGTCAGCTCCAGCAACCGCAGCTCACCGGCTGCGTCCAACGCATACCCTGACTTTGCCTCGGCCGTGGTCGTTCCGTTGGCGACCATCTGGTCGAGGCGGGTCCGACCGCCCGCCAGCAACTCATCGTTGGATGCGGCGCGCGTCGCGGCCACCGTGGAGAGAATGCCGCCGCCGGCAGCGAGGATCTCCAGGTAACCGGCGCCTTGCGCCCGCATCTGCCACTCACCTTCGCGCGTGCCCGCGAACAGCAGATGCGTATGGGCGTCCACGAGCCCCGGGGTGATGAGGCCGCGATGGGCGTCGAGACGGCGGAAGGCGTTGATGGGCAGCCCGGCCGCCGCGATCTCGGTGCGAACTTCGGCGGCCGTGCCCACGGCGAGAATGCGCCCCTCCCAGCAGGCGACGGCGAGTGCTCCCCCGGTGAGTACGCCAGCTTCGCCCTGGGCGGCACCGCGCCGGACTCCGCCCGCGAGCGTGGCAATGCTAGCGGCCCCTTCGACCAGCAGGCCGGTCATCGCGTGCTCATTGCCCGCGCACCGCTTCGAGGCGCAGCTCGAGCGCCTGCAGCGGCGAGAAGTCGGTCAGGCGCAGGAAGTTGGCCGTGGCAGCAAGTCGTTCGGGAATCGAGGCATTGCGCGGAAAGCCGTCGTGATCGGCGACGTCGAGCAGTGAGGCGAGCGGCGCCAGCCCGATCAGCTCCGACTCGGCCAGCTCCACATCGTCTTCGGCGGCCTCCGCCCGCACGGCTTCCCACACGGCCCACAGAGGCGTGGCGTGGAAGTCGAGGAGGTTCATCGAGACCTGGGCCCGCGCTTTCTCTTCGATCCAGAAGCCGTTGGCCTGGACCTTCGGCAGCCCGCCGCTCGATTCGCGAATCCGCCGTGCGATCCGCTTCGCCAGTTCCACGTCCTCGCTGGCGAGGTTGATGTTGTAGGCGATGAGGAACGGCCGCGCGCCCACAGCCACCGCCCCTGCGCTGGAGTGGAGCCGATTCGGCCCAAAGTCCGGCTCCCGGCCCGACTCGCCGATCTGGGTCTTGAGCCCTTCGTACTGGCCGCGCCGGACGTCGGCCAGACGGTACCGGTCCGGGCTCGTCGCCGCCTCGCCGTAGAGATAAACCGGGATCGAGAACCGCGCGGCGACAGTGGCTCCGAAAGTCCGGGCCAGCTCCACGCAGTCGCTCATCCGCGTCTCGCCGAGGGGCACGAACGGCACCACGTCGACGGCCCCGATACGAGGGTGCTCGCCGACGTGCTTCTCCATGTCGATCTCGGCGACGGCAACGGCGAAGGCGCGTTCGAGCGCTTCCAGCATCGGGGCTGCCTCGCCGGCAATGGTCAGCACGGTGCGGTTGTGGCTGGCATCGCTGGTTCGATCGAGCAGGCAGGCGTCGGGCACGCTCTCGACTGCCCTGACCAGCTTGTCGACGACGTCGATGCGCCGGCCTTCGCTGAAGTTGGGAACGGATTCGACCAGCCTAGCCACTCTTCCTCCGATACGAGGCGCTCTGCCCCCACACAGCGGAACCTATGGTGTCACAGCCGGACGAGACGGGTCGCCCGTCGCCGGACCGATCGGCTGTTCCGCAGCCCTCGCCCCACCCGCGCCGGAGACTCAGTCCCGTTCGAGCATCGGGACGCGGACTCCCCGCTCGCGCGCGACCTCGATGGCGCGCTCATAGCCCGCATCGGCGTGGCGGATGACGCCCATGCCCGGGTCGGTCGTGAGAACCCGCTCCAGCTTCTGCGCCGCCAGATCCGTGCCATCGGCGACGACCACCATGCCGGCATGCTGCGAGTATCCGATCCCCGTTCCGCCGCCGTGGTGGATGCTCACCCAGCTTGCGCCCGCGGCTGTGTTCACGAGGGCGTTGAGGAGCGGCCAGTCGGCGATCGCGTCGGAGCCGTCCCGCATCGCCTCCGTCTCACGGTTGGGCGACGCCACCGAGCCCGCGTCGAGGTGGTCGCGGCCAATGACGATCGGCGCGGCCACGGCGCCCGAGCGGACCAGCTCGTTGAATGCGGCCCCAGCCCGGGCGCGCTCTCCGTAGCCGAGCCAGCAGATCCGGGCCGGCAGGCCCTGGAACGGCACCCGGGCCTCTGCCATCTCGATCCAACGCCGAAGCGATTCGTTCTCGGGGAAAAGTTCGAGGATCGCGCGGTCCGTGGTCAGGATGTCCGCCGGGTCGCCGGACAGCGCGGCCCACCGGAACGGGCCCTTGCCCTCGCAGAAGAGCGGCCGAATGAACGCAGGCACGAACCCGGGGAAGTCGAAGGCCTTCGCCACGCCGGCGGTCTGAGCCTGGGCGCGGATGTTGTTGCCATAGTCGAAGGTGACGGCACCGGTCTCCTGCAGCGCCAGCATCGCGCGAACGTGTTCGGCCATCGAGGCCATCGAGCGGCGGATGTACTCGTCCGGGTCCCGGCCGCGCAGCTCCGCGGCAGCCGCCACGGTGACCCCCGCCGGCACGTAGCCGTTCAACGCGTCGTGGGCGGAGGTCTGGTCCGTGACCACGTCGAACCGCTCGCCGCGGCGAACCAGTTCCGGCTCGATTTCGGCTGCGTTGCCGACCAGGGCTATCGAATCGGCGCGGCCCTCGACCGCTGCAGCACGTGCCCATGCAAGCGCTTCGTCGAGCGAGTGGCTGAGCCGGTCCACGTAGCCGATATCCAGGCGGCGCGACGCCCGGGCCTCGTCCACCTCCACGACCAGAGCCACTCCCCCATTCATGGTGACGGCCAGCGGTTGCGCGCCGCCCATACCGCCGAGGCCAGCCGTCAGCGTCACGCGCCCCGCCAGAGTCCCGCCGAAATGTTGGCGGGCCAGCTCGGCAAAGGTCTCGTACGTACCCTGCAGAATCCCCTGCGTGCCGATGTAGATCCACGACCC
>PMKN01000092.1 GCA_003158675.1 Chloroflexota bacterium
CAGGGCCGCTCCAAGTACGGCGCCAAGGTCGCTCAGCAGAAGGGCAAGAAGTAGCATGCCGCGTCGCCGCACCATCGCCCGCAAGACGAAATACCAGGCAGCCCCGACGACCCGACTCAGCGGCCGCTTCGCGACCAAGCTGATGACCGACGGCAAGCGCCATCTTTCGGAGCGCATCCTGCGCGAGGCTCTGGCCCGCGCTGAAGCCCAGGCTCGTCGGCCCGGCGTCGAAGTGCTCGAATCGGCGATGCGCAATGCCACTCCAATCATCGAGGTCAAGCCGCGCCGCGTCGGTGGCGCCACCTACCAGGTCCCGGTCGAGATCCGGGGCGATCGCCGGATGTCGCTCGGCGTGCGCTGGCTCGTCCAGGCCGCCCGCAAGCGCAATGGCAAGAGCATGTCGGAGAAGCTCGCAGCGGAGCTGGTCGATGCCATGAACGGCCTCGGCGCAGCCGTCAAGCGTCGCGAGGACACACACAAGATGGCCGAGGCCAACCGGGCCTTCAGCCACTTCAAGTGGTAGCAGTCGGTTAGGGAGTACCAGAGGCTCGTGGCACGTCAGGTTCCGCTCGGAAGAACGCGGAACATCGGAATCATCGCCCATATCGACGCTGGGAAGACCACCGTCACAGAGCGAGTTCTCTTCTACACGAAGAAGATCTACAAGCTCGGTGAGGTCCATGAGGGCGCGNNGACTTCACCGTCGAGGTCGAGCGCAGTCTGCGCGTCCTCGACGGCGCGGTCGTCGTCTTCGACGGTGTAGCCGGCGTCGAGCCCCAATCGGAGACGGTGTGGCGTCAGGCGGACCGCTATCGCGTGCCGCGCATTTGCTTCATCAACAAGCTGGACCGCACGGGCGCCGACTTCTGGCGCTGCGTGGACATGATCCGCGAGCGCCTCGGAGCGCGGCCGGTCCCCATCCAGCTGCCTATCGGCAACGAAGAGAAGTTCCGCGGCATCGTCGATCTGATCGCCATGAAGGCTATCGTCTACAAGGCCGAAGACCTGGGCGCCGAGGAAGAGACGATCGAGATCCCGGCGGACCTGCTCGAAGCGGCCAAGGCCCAGCGCGAGAAGATGGTCGAGGCCGTCGCCGAAATGGACGACGAGCTGACCCACAAGTACCTCGAAGGTCACGATCTCAGCCCCGAGGACATCAAGCGGGGCCTGCGGCTCGGGACTCTCGAGTATCGCATCGTGCCGGTCCTGGCCGGTTCCGCTCTCAAGAACAAGGGCGTCCAGCCGGTCCTCGATGCCGTCGTGGACTACCTGCCGTCGCCGCTGGACGTGCCGCCGGTCATCGGCGAACAGCCGGTTACGCACAAGGAAGTCCTGCGCACAGCGAACGACAGCGAGCCCTTCAGCGCCCTGGTCTTCAAGATCGCGGCCGACCCGTACGTCGGCAAGCTGGCCTATTTCCGGGTCTACTCGGGCACGCTGGACGCAGGCTCCTACGTCTTGAACGCGACCAAGGGCAAGAAGGAGCGGATTGGCCGGATCCTCCAGATGCACGCCAATCACCGCGAGGAGATCGAGACCGTCTACGCCGGCGATATCGCCGCGGCCGTGGGCCTCAAGGAAAGCTTCACTGGCGACACTCTGAGCGCCACGGACCACCCAATCGTCCTCGAGTCGATCGTCTTTCCGGAGCCGGTCATCGAGGTTGCCATCGAGCCCAAGACCAAGGCCGACCAGGACAAGCTGGCGCTTGCTCTCCAGCGGCTGGCCGAAGAGGACCCCACCTTCCGGGTCCATACGGACGAGGAGAGCGGCCAGACACGTATCGCCGGCATGGGCGAGCTACACCTGGACGTTCTCGTGGATCGCATGGTCCGCGAGTTCAAGGTCGCAGCCAACGTCGGCCGGCCGCGCGTCTCCTACCGGGAGACCATCCGCCGTCTGGCCGAAGGCAACGGCCGCCACGTCAAGCAAACCGGCGGCAAAGGCCAGTACGGCCACGCGGTCATCAAGGCAGAACCGAACGAGCCCGGCAAGGGCTATGAGTTCATCGACAAGATCGTCGGCGGGACCATTCCCCGCGAATACATCAAGCCGATCGATCAGGGTATCCGCGAGGCTCTCGAAACGGGCCCGTTTGCCGGCTACCCGATGGTCGACGTGAAAGTGACCCTCTTCGACGGGTCATTCCACGAGGTCGACTCCAGCGAAATGGCGTTCAGGATCGCCGGCTCGCTGGCCATCAAGGATGCCGTCGCAAAGGCCAAGCCGGTGATCCTCGAACCGCTCATGCGGGTCGAAGTGACTATGCCGGAGGCGTTCCTCGGCGACGTCATCGGCGATCTCAACTCCAGGCGGGGCCACATCGAGGCGATGGAAGCGCGCGGTTCGACGCAGGTCGTCCGGGCGCGAGTTCCACTAGCAACGATGTTCGGCTACGCCACGGACCTGCGGTCGATGACGCAGGGCCGCGCCAGCTACTCGATGGAACTGTCCCATTACGCCGAGGTCCCCGCCAGCGTGGCGGCCGAGCTCGTAGCCAAATCCAGAGTCTGACCCGTCCACTCAACCCGCAGCAGGAGCGAGGGAGCCACCGCGATGGCGAAGAAGAAGTTCG
>PMKN01000095.1 GCA_003158675.1 Chloroflexota bacterium
CTGCTTGAGCTTCGCGGGATCCTTAGGACGCCTGCCGAGCCGCTCATTCGGGAGCACCGGCCGCCCAGACTGCGTGAACCTGGCGAGCGCCCGCTCGACCTCGGCCGGGGACAGCCGCGACAGCGACCGCATCCCGAGGGCCGGGACCAGATAGCATCGCACGTGCGTCTCGTGGCTGCGCCACGTCGAGGGGCGGACGTGGGCTTTCTCGCGCTCGATCCAGTCCGCCAGGTACTCCCCTACCGTGACACCGTGGCCGGCGGGGGCGATCGTACCGAGGCGCAACTCGTCTCGGAGCCGGTCGAGCTTGTCTCTGGCGTCTTTGGACGTCTCGCCCTGGACGACTCGGCGATGCCGGGTGCCGTCCGGGTCCGTCCAGGTCATCGCGCCGCGCCAGCGATGGCCACCAGCGTCGACCTCGTAGACCGACCCCTCGCCCGGCGACCGATGCCGGTCCCTTTTCGCGGTTGTGCCCTCGCCCATGGTGGCTGTTGCTCCTGTACAGGAGCGCTCCAAACGGCCGCCTGGTTTGCCCAGGAGCCGTCGCGTTCGTGTGCGATTCTACGCTCTGTTGCTACCGTGTTGCTACNNAACCACTTGGGTACGTCGCCTCGACGTGGACCGCCGGGAGGGCGGTTTCGGCCGGCGGGGAACCGGCGCTCTTCTGAGTCAGACTGGCTGCCCCTCGAGGATTCGAACCTCGCCTAACGGATCCAAAGTCCGCTGTCCTACCACTAGACGAAGGGGCAGAGGTTCGATCTGTCGGCGGACGCCCGCAAGGGTCGGCAGATTGAAGGGAGTGGAGCGGAAGACGGGACTCGAACCCGCGACCCTCACCTTGGCAAGGTGATGCTCTACCAACTGAGCCACTTCCGCTCGAAAGACCATGCCAGCCGTCCGTGGTGCCGAGAGCCAGGATCGAACTGGCGACACCGCGATTTTCAGTCGCGTGCTCTACCAACTGAGCTATCTCGGCCCGATCTGACGGACTGGCTGCCCGTCGGCGCGGGGAAAGGTACCACGCGGAGCCGAAACGCTGCAAGGCAGGCACCCGGGCTCGACGAGCCCTGACTCGCGCTATTCGAGGCCGGTCAGCTGTCGGACCTCCGCCTGGTCCATTGGCGGATCTCCTGTCAGCTGCCGCAACCGGTTGATGCGATCGACGATCGGCGGATGGGTCGAGAAGAGGGCCGAGCCACCGCCCAGCTTCTTGAGTGGATTGACGATGTAGAGGTGCTGCGTGGCGCCGTTGGCCGAGTGGAGCGGCTCGTTGTCAGCGGCGAGCTTGGCAAGAGCGCTCTCCAGTCCGTGTGGGTTGCGGGTCAGCTCCACCGACGAGGCATCGGCGAGGTACTCCCGCTGGCGGCTCACCGCCATCTGGACCAACGCCGTGAAGATCGGGGCGAGGATGGCCAGGACGACCCCGACTACGAGCATGACGATCGCCAGTCCGCCGCCGCCGCCGCTGTTGTTGTTGTCGCGGCTGCGCCCGCCACCGAACCAGAACGTGTATCGCAGGAAAAGCTGAGCCAGCAGCGCAATGCTGCCGACGAGCACGCCGACGATCAAGGTGAAGCGGATGTCGTAGTTGCGGACATGGGACATCTCGTGGCCGATGACGCCCTGCAGCTCCTCGCGGTTGAGCTTCTGAAGCAAACCAGTCGTGATTGCCACGGACGAGTGCTTGGGGTCGCGGCCGGTTGCGAAAGCGTTGGGCGAGGGATCGTCGATGATGTAGACCTTTGGCATCGGGACGCCCGCCGCCGTGGCCATCTCGGAGACTACATTGAAGAGCTCCGGGGCCTGCTGCTGGTTGATCTCCTTTGCGTGCGAGCTCGCCAGGACGAGCTGATCGCCCCCGAAGTAGGAGCCGGCCACGCTCAGCAACCCGAAGGCGACGGCGATGGCAACGGCGCCGATCCCGTAAGCGACTTCGTTGCCACTGCCCAAGCCGACGACGTAGCCGATGATGTAGCCGAAGACGCCAAGGAAGGCGACTACGAAGAGGGCCAGAAGAAACGACTTGCGGCGGTTAGCCGATTCCTCGGAGTAGAAGGTGGCCACAGATGCACGACCTCAGAGCGCTGCGGCCGCACCGCGTGTTCGGCGGCGCGGCTCCGACGCCTATCCCAGATTGACGACCGGAACCTCGGCGGCCTCAGGTTCGGCCTCGAAGAACTCGCGCTTGGTGAAGCCCATCGGTCCGGCGATGACGACGTTCGGGAAGACCTGCAGCGAGTTGTTGTAGTCGAGGACGCTGGCGTTGTAGTGCTGGCGCGCGAACGAGATCTGATTCTCGGTCGTGGTCAGCTGCTCCTGCAGCGACAGGACGTTTTCGTTGGCCTTGAGCTGGGGATAGTTCTCTACCACGGCGAACAACGAGCGCAGGGCTCCAGTCAGGACGTTCTCCGCCCCGGCCTGGGCGGCCGGCCCCTGTGCGCCGGCGGCAATTGCACCGGCACGGGCTTCGGTAACCTGCGTCAGGACGCCCTTCTCGAAGTCCATGTAACCCTTGACAGCGTTGACCAGATTCGGGATCAGGTCATGGCGTCGCTTGAGCTGGACCTGGATCTGGGCGTTGGCTTCGTCGATCCGATTCCGCTTCGTGACCAGGCCGTTGTATATGCCGACCAGAATCAGAACAATGACTACGATCACAACGCCGATGACGATGTACGGGACCACGTGTCCCTCCTCTGATCGAGATGGGCCGCACGGGCAACTTGGTGCGGGATGACTCAGTCTAGCAGGCGGCATAGGGTCGCCAACCCGGGTTCCGGTGTTTGACTCCGGCGGGCGGCCGAAGGTTCGGTCGAGCCCGGCGGCAATAGCACATTCGGGCGGGCCCGGCTTCAGGCGTCGTTCAACAGATCGCCCCAGGCTGTCGTGGCAGTGACCGCCACCACCGCTCCCGTCCCTGCGACTCCGCCACTCGGCCGGATCGCTCGCCACGCGCCTTTCCTGGCGATCCTGGGCTCTGCCATGCTGCTGCGTGTCGTACTTGCCTACGTCGCGTTCCCCGGGCAGGGCTTCGCCGCTGACCTCAACCTGTTCGCGGGCTGGGCGGCCACCTTGGGACGGGTCGGGCCCGGCGCCTTCTACCAGGCCAGCGGCGCCAACTACCCACCCGGCTACATGTACGTGCTGTGGCTTGTGGATGTGCTGGCGCGGCCGGTCGGCGCTGTGTTCGGGATCTCCTCCGATGAGGCGATCCTTTGGCTGCTGAAGGTGCCGCCGATGCTCGCGGACGCGGCCATCGCGGTGCTCCTATACCGCGCCGGCCGGTCGTGGTTTGGGGGCAGCGCCGGCCTGCTCGCCGCGGCGCTGTACCTGTTTGCGCCCATAAGCTGGTACGACTCGGCGCTGTGGGGTCAGGTCGACGCCGTGGGCTCGCTGCTGATGCTCGCAGGCCTCATCGCCCTGGCCGACGGTTGGAGCGAGCCCGCCACGTCATTCGCGGTCGCCAGCGTGCTCGTAAAGCCGCAGGACGCGATATGCCTGGTGGTCATCCTGCCGGTCCTGGCCCGGCGGCACCTGCTCAGGATCGGGTCCGGGCCGAGGCCGCGCCTGGGGACGCGCCTGGCGGCACTCGACCGCCGGCTTCACGGCCTTCTGACCTCTCAGGGACCGCTTCGCCTCGTGTCCGCGCTGGCCGTTGGCGCGATCGTGGGCATCGTGCTTCTCCTGCCCTTCGACATCCAGACACTGGCCTCGAACGACTGGCGTTCCATTCCCGTGGTAGGCCACATTGCCGGCCTCGCATCCCTCTTCAGCTCGGCGGCCGGCCAGTTCGACGTGCTCACCGCCAACGCCTTCAACGCCTGGTCGCTCGTCGGCCAGACGCCACTGACCGGCGTGGCCGGCAGCGGCACCGGAACGTGGACCCTCGACTCGCTGCCCGTCCTGTGGGGGATCCCGGCCGTCCAGCTGGGGGCCGCGCTTCTCGTGATCGTGGGGCTGACGGTCGCGGGCGGCCTTCTGGTGAGGGACGACCGCCTGACGATCCTGCTAGCGTTCGCCGTCGTCGCCTTCGCGTTCTACGCGGTCCCGACCAGAGTCCACGAGCGGTACCTCTTCGCCTTGTTCCCGGCCGGGGCGCTGCTGGTCTGCAACTACGCGGCCGGCGGAGTCGGGTACGCGGTCACGGCCGTGCTGAATGCAGTCAACGTTCACGCTGTCCTTGGCAACTCGCAACTCATCGGCGGCTTTCCCGGCGGTGGCGGCGGATTCGGCGGACGGGCTGGCGGAGGCCAGGGGTTCGGCGGCGGTGGCGGCTTCAACGGCGGGTTCGGTGTCGGCCCAGCGGGGCCCGGCGGCTCGAGCGGCGCTTCCTCCATCAGCCTGCCGTTCGTGGATCTGGCGCGCAGCGAACCGGTGGTCGCCGCGGTGGCGATCGGTCAGACACTGGCGTTCATCGCGCTGCTCGGTGTCTGGATCGCCTTCGCCTTTGGTCCACTGCTCCCCCGCCGTGCGACCGACGAGAGTGCCAAAGCCGCGGACGCGTTTGCCTGAACTGGTGAGGATGGTGGGCGGTGCAGGATTCGA
>PMKN01000089.1:0-709 GCA_003158675.1 Chloroflexota bacterium
TTCCTGCGCGTCATCGAGAAGCATCGCGACGCCGCCCACGGCATCCCGGACAAGCAGTCCGTCCCGCCGGACCTGCACCGCGCCGCGCGCGACATCTGGGACGAGACGCTCACCCTGGGCCAGGCCCACGGCTTCCGCAACGCCCAGGTCAGCCTGCTCGCTCCGACCGGCACCATCGCCTTCATGNNGTACAAGAAGCTCGTCGGCGAGGGGTTCCTCAAGATCGTCAACCAGACCGTGCCGGGCGCCCTGCGAAAGCTCGGCTACTCGCCCGAACAGGTCGACGCGATCGTCGCCTACGTCAATGAGCGCGAGACGATCGAGGGCGCGCCGGAGCTCCGGCCCGAGCACCTTTCGGTCTTCGACTGCGCCTTCAAGCCGATGAACGGCACGCGCTCCATCCACTACCTGGGCCACCTGCGGATGATGTCGGNNAGCAAGACGGTCAACATGCCCGAAGCGGCCACGCCCGAGGAGATCGAGACGGTCTACCTCGAAGGCTGGCGGATGGGCCTCAAGGCGATCGCGATCTACCGCGACAACTCCAAGCGCAGCCAGCCGCTAATGACGGGCAAGAAGAAGGAAGCCGCCTCCGCCGAAGTTTCGGCCGAGGCAACCGTGCCGGCCGCGCCCCTGGCCGAGCCCAAGGCATACCGCCACCGCCTCCCCGCCGAGCGCCAGGCGGTCACCCACAAGTTCGACATCTCGG